>DASSUC010000493.1:0-4388 GCA_035707405.1 Micromonosporaceae bacterium
GTGCTCCAGGGGTACACCGGGTTCGTTACCGAGTGGGCCAACCGCAAGGCGTACCGGCAGCCGTTCCTGGAGACCGCCGACGCGGTCTTCGCCACCGGCCAGGCGCCCGGCTGCATCGTGGTCTACGTGGACGCGTGGACCGCCTACGGCGGCTCCCAGTTCGTCGACTCGCCGGGCACCGGGCCGTACCACTCGTACCTGTGCGACGAGGTTGTGCCGTGGGTCGACGCGCGGTACCGCACGCTGGCCGACCGGGACTCGCGGGCCATCGCCGGCAAGTCGTCCGGCGGGTTCGGCGCGATGATCACCCCGATGCTGCGGCCCGGCCTGTTCGGCGCGTTCGCCAGCCACGCCGGTGACGCGCTCTTCGAGTACTGGTACTTCACGCTGTTCGGCGATGCGGTGCGGTTCCTGCGCGACTTCGACCACGACATCATGCGGTGGTGGGCGGACTTCCGCTCGCGGGTCTCCTTCACCAACGACGCCGACGGCACGCTGCTGATGGTGCTCGGCTGCGCGGCCTGCTTCTCGGCGCGCGAGGACGGCACGGCGCAGCTGCCGTTCGACCCGCGTACCGGGGTGTTGCTGCCGGAGGTGTGGCAGAGGTGGCTCGACTGGGACCCGGTGCGGATGGCCGAGCGGTACGCCGACGCGCTGCGGTCGATGCGCGGCATCTGGCTGGACGCCGGTACCCGTGACGAGCTCTACCTCGACCTCGGCGCGTCGGCGTTGCGGGCCGAGCTGGAGCGGATCGGTGTGCCGGGGGAGCGGGTGCACTTCGAGCTGTTCGACGCCGCCCACGAGGACATCGACTACCGGTATCCGCTCGCGCTGGCGTGGCTGGCCCACCGCCTGGCCCGTTAGAGAAGCTCTCGTTCGTTTTAGGACCGTTTTGTTATAGAAACGGCGTGGCATCGGCGTAGGTCCCCCACCTGTGGATCTCGGTTGTGTATGTGTGTTGCGTGGCTGTATCTCGACGTCCGTACCGTACGGACCTTTCCGATGCCCGGTGGGCGCTGATTGAACCGATGCTTTCCGAGTGGCGGTCTCGGCGTGTTGGGTTGGGGATCGTCAAGATACAACACGAGCTGCGGGAGATCGTGAACGCGATCCTCTATGTCAACCGGTCCGGGGTGCCTACTTCGCCCTGTGGGAAGGAAGGCATCACCGAGGCGATCCACGACGCGTTACGGGGCAAGGTCCGCCAGGCGGCGGGCCGCGATGCCGCGCCCACCGCGGCGATCCTGGACGCCCAGACCGTCAAGACCTCCGGCAATGTGCCCGAACACGCCCAAGGAATCGACGCAGGTAAAAAAATCAAAGAAACGAAACGACACGTCGCCACCGACGTACTCGGCCTGCTACTGGTCGTGCTGGTGACCGCCGCCAGCGTGCATGACACCGCGGCGGCCGGGCGGTGGTCGAGCGGGTAGCCCACCGCCACCCGCAGGTTGCGGTGGCGTGGGCGGACTCCGGGTACAAGCAAAGCGTCATCGACACCGGCGCGGTGTACGGGATCGACGTGCAGGTCGTTACCAAGGACCCACAGCAGCGCGGGTTTGTGCCGCAGCGCAGGAGGTGGGCGGTGGAGAGGACGTTCGGCTGGTTGATGTTGCATGGGCGATGATCGACATCATGTCCCAGCGGTTGACAGGTGAGTCAACCCCGTCTTGGCGCGACGACCATCCGCAGATTCAGGCATAACCTCCACACAAACGAATCAGATGCCCTTTTACTACGAAACACGGTCAGGGGCACATCCGTCGATGGATATATCCCTGTCGTATAGACGATTGACTTTTTCATGGCGCCCTCGCAGCCTTACGGCCACGGCTACGCATCGAAGCATGCCTAGTCGCTCACTGTCACGTCGACTACGGGGGAGCCGCGTTGAAGTCCCGCCTGCTCATCGTTGCGCTGACCACTGTCATCCTGCTGCCGGCGGCGCCGGCCCAGGCCGAGCCCACTCCAGCCGCGGAACCGTCCGTGTCGGCTGGCTCACCGGCGGACGAGCCGCGGGTGACCATCACCGCCAAGCCGGCGCCGGCCAGGCCGGGCGAGGCCGGCGCTGGCAGCGCCGGCTCTAGCGCCGCGGCCGACTTCCGGGCCGCGCAGCGGGGCGCCCGCCTGCGCTGGCAGCAGCGCCAAGCCGCCGCCGGCATCCCGGACGGGCAGCGGACCGCCGCCCAGACCGCGGCCGCGGTAGCGTTGTGCCGCGATGAACCACTGTCCTACTACGACGGTGGCTTCGTCATCGACCACTATCAGTACTGCCTCGCCCGCCGCTTCGAGATCACCGTCGAGGTGTGCGCGTTCCGCGTCCCGTTGCTGGGCTGCCTACGCGACAAGACTATCGGCGAAGCCGAGTTCCGGATCACCACCCACGGCCATGGGTGGGACGGTAGCATGACCCGCCCGCCGGAAGATCCAACCGACCCGCGCTACACCCAGATCTCGTTCACCACCGATCTGGACGAGTGGGACGGCTGGGGCGCGGCGCTGGCGGCCGTGCTCAAGGTGGAGATGCGGTGCATCGACAAGACGGTCGGCGCGTTCTGCCGCAGCCATCCGTTCGAGCGCGGCACCAGCCAGACCGTCGCCGAGTGGATGGTCGAGAATGTCGGCCCGTACTTCCGGTTCCTCGCCGACCCGACCGAGGGCGAGGGCCTCGACCAGCTCAGCTACTGGGGGTTCGAGCACGTCCTCACCCTCGAAGGGCCCGACCCGGACAGCACAACCGTACGCGGTGACGAGTTCCGGTGCGACACGGCCACCTACCTCAAGGGATCCCGCGGCTGTATGTTCCACAATGTCGAGTCCTTGTGGACCGGCCTCGACCTGAATAGCCCCACTCACCGCAAAGCCTCGGGTCACGTCTACGACGCGCTGTACCGGCCCGACGTTACCCAGCCCCGCTTCGCAGGCAAGGACATCCCCGGCAGCATTGACAGCGAACGGCCGCTCTCCCGGCTCTACCCGGCCTACGATCGCAGCCGTTACGACGCCAACCGGGCCACCGCCGTGGCGGCCTGCCGCGACTGGTGGGGACCCGACTACTCGCAGGGCGGCCAGTTCGAGTGCGACGAGTACCCGATGGCGTCCACCTATCAAGGCGCGTCCCAGGCGGGCATTCACTACTCGGCCCGGGTCATCGACCGCGACGACAACGGCGAAGCCGGACGGCTGCTCGGCGCCTTCTACACCAACCAGCGGATCCTGCATCAGGACGAGTTCTTCGTTGTCCTCACCGCCGGCAGCGGCGGCAGCGGCGGCGGAGACCCGATCCCCGATCGGGCACCCACCGTCAACGCCGGTCCCGACCTGACCGGCGACGAGGGCGCCCCGATCGTCGTCGCTGGCGTCGCTTACGACATCGAGTCGACGCCCACCGTCGGCTGGATCGTCACGCCCGGCCCCAACGTCGACCCGGGGGCCACCTGCGCCTTCGCCGACGCTGGACGCACCGCCACCACCCTGACGTGCACCGACGACGGCACGTTCATCCTGCGGCTGACCGCCGACGACGGGGTCAACCCCGCCGTCTCCGACACCGCCACCCTCACCCTGCGCAACGTCGCCCCGGCCCTGCAGCTCGCCGGTTCTCAGTCGGTCGCCGCCGCCGTCGCGGCGGCCGAGGTCCGGCCGGCCGGCCCGGAGCCGTGGTCGGTGTTCAAGACGGGCACCGCCGTGCCGCTGCAGGCGCCGTTCGGCGACCCCGGCAGCAACGACACCCAGACCTGTGTCGCCGACTGGGACGACGGCACCAGCGACACTTACCCGGCCACCGAGCGCGGCTGCGACCGCACGCACACCTACGCCCACGCCGGCATGTACACCATCCGGCTCACCGTGACCGACGACGACACCGACCTCGACACGTCCACCACGATGGTGATCGTGTACGACCCGGACGGCGGCTTCCCGACCGCCGGTGCCCACATCACCTCGCCGGTCGGGGCGCTGACCAGCCAACCGGACACCTCCGGCGAACTGCACTTCCAGTTCGACCCGATGTACCGCGACGACGACGGCAACCCTGCCCCCGAGGGCGGCAAGGCCAACGCGCGCCTCGACGGCACCACGTTCGACCTCGACTCGACCACCCTCGAGTGGCTCGTCGTCACGCTGGACGACAAGGTCGCCGTCAAGGGCACGGCCACGATCGACGGTCGTCCCGGGTATGGGTTCGTCGCCTACGGGTACGACGACGGCCCCGACTCGTACCGGCTCGTCGTCTGGCCGTTGAGCGCCGGCCCCTACCCCGGCGAACAGACGCTGTATGACAACCGGCCCGACGGCGACTACGACCTCGACCGGGCCACGCCACAGCCGCTCACCGGCGGTTCGATCCAGGTCCACCAGAACTGACGCCGCGGTGCCCGATGACC
>DASSUC010000494.1:0-3228 GCA_035707405.1 Micromonosporaceae bacterium
CCACCTGGAGGAGGACACCGGCAAGACGCTGCACATCGGCGGCGCCACCGGGCGCATCCACGGCGCCACCGAGTCCCTTGTGGACTACAACCGGGCCGGCATCCCGCTGGTGGAGATCGTCACCAAGCCGGTGCCGGGCACCGGGGCGCTGGCGCCGGCCGCCGCCCGGGCGTACGTCGCCGAGCTGCGCGACGTGGTCCGCGCCTTGGACGTCTCCGACGTGCGCATGGAGCAGGGCTCGCTGCGCTGTGACGTCAACACCTCGCTGCACCAGCCAGGCCAGCCGTGGGGCACCCGTACCGAGACGAAGAACGTCAACTCGCTGCGCAGTGTGGAGCGGGCGGTGCGGTCGGAGATGGTGCGCCAGGCCGCCGTGCTCGACGCCGGCGGCACCATCGTGCAGGAGACCCGGCACTTCCACGAGGACACCGGGGACACCACGCCTGGGCGCAGCAAGGAAACGGCGACCGACTACCGGTACTTCCCAGAGCCCGACCTGGTGCCGCTCGCGCCCAACCCGGCCTGGGTGGCCAAGCTGCGCACCGAGCTGCCGGAGCTGCCGCGGGTGCACCGGGCCCGGCTGCGCGAGGCGTGGGGCTTCTCCGAGCTGGACATGCAGTCGGTGGTCAACGCCGGGGCGGTGCAGCTGCTGGAGGCGACGGTGGCCGCGGGCGCCTCGCCCGAGGCGGCCCGCAAGTGGTGGCTCAACGAGCTGGCCCAGCGCGCCAACGAGCGCGGCGTCGACCTGGCTGCGCTGGGCGTCACCCCGGAGCACGTGGCCGAGCTCCAGCGCCTGGTCGACGACGGCAAGCTGACCGACAAGCTGGCGCGGGGCGTGCTGGCCGGTGTCCTCGCCGGCGAAGGCTCGCCGGCTGAGGTGATGGCGGCGCGCGGCGTGGCCGTGGTCTCCGACGCCGGAGCGCTGGCGACCGCCGTCGATGCCGCCATCGCCGCCCATCCCGACGTGGCCGACAAGGTACGCGACGGCAAGGTCGCTGCGGCCGGGGTCCTGGTGGGCGCGGTGATGAAGGCAACCCGGGGCCAGGCGGACGCCAAGACGGTACGGGAGCTGGTGCTCTCCCGCCTCGGTGCACCGGCAGGCTGACCTGCCGGCGGGTGACCAGCTCGCCGTGCCGCTTGTGGAGCCACTACACCTAACTACTATGTAGCCATGAGTGCCCCTCGTTCTGTTCGCTTCGACGACGACGTGCTGTCGCGGCTCGACCGGTATGTGCGGGAACACCCCGGCACGTCGTCGTCATCAGTGGTGAACATGTTCATCGATGAGTCTCTGCGTGCGTACGAGCATCCCGGGATCGTGTTCCGGCCGGGTCCGACGGGCCGGCGCGCCGCGTTGTCGGGCGGCCCTGACGTCTGGGAAGTGGTGACAGCGCTCAACGCGATCCAGGAGGAGTCGCCTGACCTGGACAGCGAGCCGCTGGTGTCTGAGCTCGCCACCGTAACCGGCCTCAGCCGCGCACAGGTCACCACCGTATTGCGCTACTACGCCGCCTTTCCCGATGAGATTGACGAAAGGATCAGCAGTAACAGAGATGTCGCAGAGCGGGAGGAGCGGCTCTGGGCGGCGCAGCAGAACCTCCTGCGAGGGAGGAAGTCGTGACCGGCATCCTCTTGGACGAGATGTACCCACCGTCGCTGGCGCAACGCCTGCGCGACAACGGTCACGACGCGTTTGCCGTGCTCGATGTCGAGGTTGGCCTGGGGTCGAGGTCCGACGACGACGTGCTGGCCTGGGCGGCAAGGAACGACCGCTGCGTGGTCACCGAGAACGTGAGAGACTTCGCCCGGCTCGCCGCGCTGGGAGCTGAACATGCCGGCATCGTGTTCGTCTCGGCGCAGCGGTTTCCGCGTACGGCCAACGGACTCATCCGGCTCTGTACCGCCCTTGATGCAGTCCTCGCGGCGAAGCGGCTCCCGCCTCGGGGGGGCGTAGTCTGGCTCAGCCCGAGCGACTGACGATCAAGGTAACCCCGCTGAGCCATCCTAAGAGTTCGCCAGGATGCCCATCCGCAGCGCGACTCGCAGTTGCCGGCTATCCGCATATGCCGATGAGAGGATGGCTGGGCATCGCCTCACACGATTCTCAACTCTGGCGGCTAAATCATTTGGCCGATGCTTGCGGCGCTCATCACGTATTCGGCCTGTGCAGTGAATGGGGCGAGACTTTGCTGGAACTCCTTTCGGGTTCGAGAGTTGGAGTTATGCCGTACTTGCGATACGCCTGTACTCTGGGCGCATCAAGAGCGCATCATGGCTCAACGACCGGGCGCTGAGGAGCGACAATGAGCTTTTCGTGGGATGCCGTATCGGCTCTATCCTCGATTGCGGGAACGGCGCTGGTGCTCGCGGCTGCTTGGATAGCCCTCTATCAGTTCCGCGAATCAGTATCTACCCGTCAACTTCAAAGCATCATCGCCTCGATCGAGCAGCTACAGTCGAGTTCATTACGAAACGTGCGCTGGTTCTTGCGATATAATCATGAAGAGATCAAGGGCATTCTAGAGGGGTCGAACCCGCTAGAGCAGCTAAATAGATTTCTTGCAGACCCGGATCATCCTGGGGGTTCGCCGAAGTCGATTGTGGGTCTGAGGACGAGTATGGCTGTTCTTGAATTCCTGAGCGTCTTGAGTCTTAATAACAAGATACCCATTGGGCTTGAGCAGTAGTGAGCTACTGGCAGAGCATTGAGCCCATCGTGCTGACAATGAGGGCAGACAGTGGAGATTCCCTCTACCTCCACAACACCGAAGCGTTCGTCGTTCTGGCGATAAGTGGGATTTTGTACGATAAAAAGAGGAAAGTGTCGGCAGCCAAAAATCGTGAACTTCGTAGGCGAGTAGAACGGGGCCGTGAGGCTATCTTGTTCCGGGTATACGAGCGTGATCCGCAGCTCTTTGGACACTCCTTGACCAATCACCGAGCGCCGTTCAATCCTTCGGACGCCTCAGTGGATACACTCGGAACGTCCGGCCGTTGCCCGGCGGTCTGACTCAGCTGCTGCTCGACACTGCCTAGGCCACAGAACGCACCGTCTCCTCAATGCGCCGGACGTGCGCTGCCCCCGACGAGTCCATTCACGGGTGGGGTGTGACCTGTAGGTCTGGACGTGGTGGGGCGACACGCCGGGGCGGGTGCTTGATTCCCGGGCGTGGGTAACGACGATCATCTCTCGTGTCCGAGGCGTCGGGTGTGGGGCTGGTTGAGCAG
>DASSUC010000495.1:0-4237 GCA_035707405.1 Micromonosporaceae bacterium
GCGATCGGGCACACCCGCTACTCCACCACCGGCGCGTCCACCTGGGAGAACGCCCAGCCCACCATCCGGGCCAACAGCGCCGCGACGGCGGTCGCCCTGGCCCACAACGGCAACCTGGTCAACACCGCCGAGCTGGCCCGGGCCGCCCGGGAGGCGGGCCCGGACGTGGCCGGCGCCACCTCGGACACCGCCGTGGTCACCGCGCTGCTGGCCGGGCGCCCCGACCTGTCCGTCGAGGCGGCCGCGCTCCAGGTGCTGCCCACCCTGCGCGGTGCGTTCAGCTTCGTCTTCATGGACGAGACCACGCTGTACGCGGCCCGCGACGCCCACGGCGTCCGGCCGCTGGTGCTCGGCCGGCTGGAGCGCGGCTGGGTTGTGGCGAGCGAGACCGCGGCGCTGGACATCGTCGGCGCCAGCGTGGTGCGCGAGGTCGAGCCGGGCGAACTGCTCGCCATCGACGAGCACGGGCTGCGCTCGGCCCGCTTCGCCGCGCCGGAGCCGAAGGGCTGCCTGTTCGAGTACGTCTACCTCGCCCGGCCGGACACGACCATCTCCGGCCGCAACGTCTACAACGCCCGGGTCGCCATCGGCCGCCGCCTGGCCCAGGAGCACCCGGCAGAGGCCGACCTGGTCATCCCGGTGCCCGAGTCCGGCACCCCGGCCGCGGTCGGCTACGCCCAGGAGTCCGGCATCCCGTACGGGTCGGGCCTGGTCAAGAACTCGTACGTCGGCCGCACCTTCATCCAGCCGTCCCAGACGATCCGCCAGCTGGGCATCCGGCTCAAGCTGAACCCGCTGCGCGACAACGTCCGCGGCAAGCGCCTCGTCGTGGTGGACGACACGATCGTGCGCGGCAACACGCAGCGCGCCATCGTCCGCATGCTGCGCGAGGCGGGCGCGCTCGAGGTGCATGTGCGCATCTCGGCCCCGCCGGTGCGCTGGCCCTGCTTCTACGGCATCGACTTCGCCACGCGGGCGGAGCTGATCGCCAGCGGGCTGGACACCGAGGGCATCCGCCGTTCCATCGGGGCCGACACGCTCGGGTACGTGTCACTGCCCGGTCTCATCGCCGCGACCGAGCAGCCGGCCACCCGCCTGTGCCGGGCGTGCTTCGACGGGGTCTACCCGATCGAGCTGCCCGCCGGGAACCTCATCGGCAAGCACCTGCTCGAAGGCGTGGGGCGCCGGGTGGCACTCGACGCCGAGCGGGAGCCGTCCGCCGGTCGGCAAACATACAGCGGCGACCGGTCCAGGCCGGTCACGGCGGGCGCGGGCGGGTCGGACGCCCTCCTGCGCCCGTAACGACATCACGACGTCGAGACCGCACTCACGCCTTGTCTGGCGCGAGACTCGGCAAGTAAGGGGAGAAACCGTGACGCACGTGACCGAGCGCGCCAGCGCTGAGCGCCAGCCATGGAGTGCCGGCGGCCGCCCGTCCCGCAAGCGCACCGTCACCTACGCAGACGCGGGCGTTTCGATCCACGCCGGCGAGCGCGCGGTGGCGCTGCTGAGGTCCAAGGTGCACCGGACGCTACGGCCGGAGGTGGTCGGCGACGTCGGTGGCTTCGCCGGCCTGTTCCGGCTCGACGTGCGCAAGTACCACAACCCGGTCCTCGCGTCCTCGACCGACGGCGTCGGCACCAAGCTTGTCATCGCCCAGCAGCTCGACATCCATGACACGGTCGGCATCGACCTGGTGGCGATGGTCGTGGACGACATCGTGGCGTGCGGGGCCGAGCCGCTGTTCCTGCAGGACTACATCGCCTGCGGCGAGGTCGTCCCGGAGCGGGTCGCCGAGATCGGCGCCGGCATCTCCGACGGCTGCCGCACCGCGGGCTGCGCGCTGATCGGCGGGGAGACCGCGGAGCACCCCGGGGTGCTGCGCCCGCACGAGTACGACCTCTCCGCGACCGGGGTCGGCGTGGTCGAGGCGGACGCGATCCTGAGCCGGGACCGGGTCGAGGTCGGCGACGTGGTGATCGCGATGGCCTCGTCCGGCCTGCACGCCAACGGGTACTCCCTGGTCCGCCACGTGCTGCTGGGCGCCGGCCGGATGCGGCTGGACACGGTCGTGGACGAGCTGGGTCGCCAGCGCACGCTGGGCGAGGAGCTGCTGACCCCGACGCGGATCTACTCCCGGGAATGCCTGGACCTGATCAAGGAGTGCGACGTACGCGCGTACGCGCACGTCACCGGCGGCGGGATCCCCGGCAACCTGGCACGGGTGCTGCCCGAGCACGTCGACGCCGTGGTGAACCGCTCGACGTGGCGGCCGTCACCCATCTTCGAGCTGATCCAGAGCAAGGGCCGCATCGAGAACCAGGAGATGGAGTCGACCTTCAACATGGGCGTCGGCATGCTGGCCGTGGTGTCCGGCGTCGACTGCGACCGCGCGCTGGCGTTCCTGCGCGGGCGCGGCGTGGGCGCCTGGCAGGTGGGCGAGATCATTGACGGTACGGGCGTCGTCCAGATGTTGGGCTCGCACACCCGCGGTTAGCCTAGTCCGACATATCCATACGTGAACAGGTCTTCACCCAAGTGGTCGATACCCATAGCCTGAACGGGGTCCATCGACGCCGACCACGGGGAGGGACCGGTGCCCGTCGCACCGCTGACGTTCACCGGGATGCGCGGCATTGCGGCGGTTCCGTCGTACGTCATCATGCAGCCCACGACCCTCTGCAACCTCGACTGCACCTACTGCTACCTGCCGCACCGCGCGGCCGACCGGCGCATGCCGGTCGCGGTGGCCGAGGCGGTGGCGGCCACGGTCAACGGCTGGGCAGCCGCCGCCGACCGGTTCTCGGTGGTGTGGCACGGCGGTGAGCCGCTCGCGGCCGGGGCGGCGCACCTGGCCGCGCTGATGGCCCCGTTCCAGGGCGTCGAGCACCACGTGCAGACCAACGCCACCCTCGTCGACGACGAGTGGTGCGAGTTCTTCGCGGCGCACCAGGTCCGGGTGGGGCTCAGCGTCGACGGGCCGGCGCACCGTACCGGCCAGCGGGTGGACCGCGGTGGCCGGCCGGCGTACCAGAGGATCCGGCGCGGCATCGACGCGCTGCGCCGGCACGGCATCGCCTTCGCCGCCCTGTGCGTGGTCTCCGCGCCGGAGCCCGGCCTCGCCGACGAGCTGTACCGCTACTTCCTGGGGCTGGGCTGCCACGCGCTCGGCATCAACGTGGAGGAGCAGGAGGGCGTGAACACCCGCTCCAACGCGCGCAGCCAGGAGGCGGTACGCGGGTTCTGGGCCGAGCTGACGAGGGCCTGGCGGGCCGATCCCCGCATCGAGCTGCGGGAGGTCGAGTGGGCGGTCCGGTACGCCGGCGCGGTGCTGGTCGACCGGGCGGACGAGGTGCTGCCGCGGCAGATCGACCCGATCCCGGCGATCGGCTACGACGGCTCGGTGGTGCTGCTCTCGCCGGAGCTCGCCGGCTTCGGCGACGAGCGGCACGGGTCGTTCGCCTCCGGCAGCGTGCTGGACACGCCGCTGGGCGAGATCGTGACCGCGGCGGTGACCCGGCCCAGCGGGTGGATCGCGGAGTATCTGGACGGTGTGGAGGCGTGCCGCGGCAGCTGCCCGTACTTCGGCTTCTGCGGCGGCGGGCACGCGGCCAACCGCTTCTTCGAGCACGGGCGGTTCGACGGCACCCAGACCAACCACTGCCGCAACAGCAAGATCGGCCTACTGGAGGGAGTGCTGGACCATGTCCGACACGTTTGACGCTCTCGCGCAACGCGTACGCGCGATGGGACCTGGCGTCGCCGACCTGGTGGCCGAGGCGGAGGCGACCTGGCTCGCCCGCGCGGCACAGTCCGGTCAGGAGATCCCGACCAGCCCGGGCTGGCGGCCGTTCGAGGACGCGTTCCCGACGTTCTTCCAGTTCACCAACAGGCCGCCACGGTAGCCCCGGCACGCGGGACTAGCCCTGGCACGCGGGAGTAGCCGCGGGACACGCGAGAGCACGCGGTCATCCGCGTGCTCTTTCGCACCGGAGGTCAGCTGCTGCGCGACGACCAGCTCTGGGCGTCGTCGGCGTCCTCGTCCGGATCGTCGGCGTACTGGTCGTTGTCGTCGAAGTCGCCGTCCGGCTTTCTACCGGCAGCGGAGAGCTCGCGCTGCAGCGCGGCGAGGTCGGTGTTCGGGGAGTGGTACTTCAGCTCCCGGGCCACCTTTGTCTGCTTGGCCTTCGCACGGCCGCGCCCCATGGCTCGACCCCCTCGCACTTCAATGACGGGG
>DASSUC010000496.1:0-7918 GCA_035707405.1 Micromonosporaceae bacterium
GCGGGCCCACCTCCCCGCGTTCGCCGCCACTGCGCAGCTGGTCTTCTTCGGCATTCTCACAGGTCTGCCCGGGTCCGCGTCGAGCCGGAGTCGCCGACCGTGACCATACGGTGTCTTAGCCGCGTTCGCAGGCCCACCCTCCCGGCGTGCCGATACGGTGATCCATATGCCACTGGTAGCTGCCGCGGTGTGCCCGCACCCGCCGTTGCTCGTGCCCGAGCTGGCAGCAGGCGCCGCCGCGGAGCTGGACGACCTGCGTACCGCCTGCGTCACGGCGGTGGACCGGCTGGTGGGCGCGGCGGACCGGGTCGTCGTGGTGGGCGGCGGCCCCCGCACCGCCAACCACCATGGGCGGGGCAGCTTCGCCCGGTACGGCGTGCCGCGTACCGTTTTGCTCTCTGGGCAAGATCAGCCGGACGGGCCGTCCACCGCGGAGCCGCCGTTGAGCCTGCTGGTCGGCTTCTGGCTGCTCCAGCAGGCGGCACCGGGGCCGGACGGCGGCGGGCCCGCCGTCAGGGGGCAGGCGGTGGCGGCGGACGCCGCGCCGCAGGCGTGCGCCGCGCTCGGCCGCGACCTGGCCGCGGTGCCCGCGCGGGTCGGCCTGCTGGTCATGGGCGACGGGTCCGCGTGCCGCGGGGTGAGGTCGCCCGGGTACGACGACCCGCGCGCCGAGCCGTTCGACGCTGCCGTGGCCGGTGCGCTGGCCCGGGCCGACGTGCCGGCGCTGCTCTCGCTCGACCCCGCGCTCGCCAGGCAGCTGCAGGCCGCCGGCCGGGCGCCGTGGCAGGTGCTCGCCGGGGCGGCACAGGCCACCGGGGGGCCCTGGCGGGGCACGGTCACCTACCAGGCGGCGCCCTACGGCGTCGCGTACCTCGTCGCCTGCTGGGAGCCGGCGTGAGCGTGCGGAGCGAGCCCCGCAGTCGCGTACGTAAGGTGCACCCGTGAGCGCGCGCGTGGTCGCGGTGGTCGGGCCGACCGCCACGGGCAAGTCGGCGCTGGGGCTCGCGCTCGCCCACGCCCTGGCCGGTGAGGTCGTCAACGCCGACTCGATGCAGCTCTACCGCGGCATGGACATCGGCACCGCGAAGCTCACCCCGGCACAGCGGGAGGGCGTGGCGCACCATCTGCTGGACGTGTGGGAGGTCACAGCGCCGGCGAGCGTCGCGGTCTACCAGCGGCTGGCGCGGGCGGCCATCGACGACGTCGCCGGCCGCGGCGCCACCCCGCTGCTCGTCGGCGGCTCTGGCCTCTATGTGCGGGCGGTGCTCGACGAGCTCGACTTTCCCGGGACCGATCCGCAGCTGCGTTCCGCGCTCGAGGCCGAGCTGGCGGCACGCGGCCCGGGCGAGCTGTACGACCGGCTGCGTGAGCGGGACCCGGCCGCCGCGGCGAGGATCCTGCCGTCCAACGGGCGGCGCATCGTCCGCGCGCTCGAGGTCATCGCGCTGACCGGCCGGCCGTTCACCGCCACCCTGCCCGACCCCCGCCCGGTGTACGACGCGGTGCAGGTCGGCCTCGACCTCGACCCGGACCTGCTGGACCGGCGGGTCGCCGGCCGGGTCGACGCGATGTGGGCGGCCGGGCTGGTCGACGAGGTACGCAGCCTGGAGGCGGCCGGCCTGCGCCGCGGGGTGACCGCCAGCCGGGCCCTGGGCTACCAGCAGGTGCTGCGCTTCCTGGCCGGCGAGTGCACGCAGGCGCAGGCGCACGCGCAGACCGTAGCGGCCACCCGCCGGTTCGTCCGCCGGCAGCGCTCATGGTTCCGCCGCGACCAGCGGATCCACTGGCTGGACGCGGCCCGCCCGGACCTTGTCGAGGCCGCGCTGCGGGTGGTCCGGGCCGCTGCGCGATGATGGGCCGGTGCGGCTATCGGAAGGTCTGCGGTGCCCCAACGGCCTGCGGTTTGCGAAGGGCCACGGCACCGGCAACGACTTCGTCATCGTGCCGGACGTCGACGGCGTGCTCGACCTGTCCGCGCAGGACGCGGCCCGGCTCTGCGACCGCCGGTTCGGCATCGGCGGCGACGGCGTCCTGCGGGTGGTCCGCGTCGACGGCGAATGGTTCATGGACTACCGCAACGCCGACGGCTCGCTCGCCGAGACCTGCGGCAACGGCATCCGGGTCTACGCGCGCTACCTGGTCGAGGCGGGGCTCGCCGAGCCCGGGGAGATCCCGCTGCGCACCCGCGGCGGCGCGGTGGTCGCCGTGGTCGGTGAGGACGGCGTCTCCGTCGACATGGGCCCACCCCGGCTGTACGGCGACAGCACAGCGACCGTGTCCGGCACCCGGCTGCGGGGCAGCGCGGTGGACTGCGGCAACCCGCACCTGGTCTGCCCGGTGCCGGCCCCGGCACTGTCCGGCCTGGACCTGTCCACCCCGCCCGGCGTGGACCCCGGGTTCTTCCCGGCGGGCGTGAACGTTGAGCTGGTCACCCCCGCCGCGCCGCTGTCCGGTGTGGACCTGCACGTGCGCGCCCGGGTGCACGAACGGGGCAGCGGCGAGACGCTCTCCTGCGGCTCCGGGGCGGTGGCGGTCGCCGCGGTGGCCCTGCGCGACGCCGGCCGGCCGGCCGGGGTGGTCGCGGTCGACCTGCCGGGTGGCCGGCTGACCGTCACCCTCGACGGCGCCACCGCGTGGCTGTCCGGGCCCGCCGTGGTCGTGGCCTGGGGCGAGACGTCGCTGCTCGGCCCGGGCCGGGCAGGCGCCGTCAGCGCGGCCCAGCCAGGTCCGAGTCGGGTGGGTCGCTGACCGAGCCGGTGGCCCGGGCCGCGGCCCGTACGGCGGCCGCCACGGCCGGTGCCACCCGCGGGTCGAACACGCTCGGCACGATCACGCTCGGGTTCAGCTTCTCCTCGCCGACGACGTCGGCGATGGCCCGGGCCGCGGCGAGCGCCATCTCCTCGGTGAACTCCTCGGCGTGCGCGTCGAGCATGCCGCGGAAGACACCCGGGAAGGCCAGCACGTTGTTGATCTGGTTGGGCTGGTCGGACCGGCCGGTGGCGACCACGGCGGCGTGCCGGCGGGCCTGCCGCGGGTCGACCTCGGGGTCGGGGTTGGCCAGCGCGAACACGATCGCGCCCGGCGCCATCGCGGCGATGTCGTCGCCGGTGAGCAGGTTCGGCGCGCTGACCCCGACGAACACGTCCGCGCCGCGCAGCGCGCCGGGCAGGTCACCGGCGTAGCCGTCGCGGTTGGTGTGCTCGGCCAGCCACTGCCAGGACGGGGGCAGGCCGGCCAGGCCGCGGTGGAGCGCGCCGGCCCGGTCGTACACGATGACGTCCCCGACCCGCTGCCGCAGCAGGAGCTTGACGATCGCCGTACCGGCGGCCCCGGCCCCGCAGACCACGACCCTGACCTGCGCGAGCTGCTTGCCCACGACGCGCAGCGCGTTGGTCAGCGCGGCCAGCACGCAGATCGCGGTGCCGTGCTGGTCGTCGTGGAAGACCGGCACGTCCAGCAGCTCACGCAGGCGCGTCTCGATCTCGAAGCACCGCGGCGCGGCGATGTCCTCAAGGTTGATCCCGCCGTACGCCGGCGCGATCGCCCGCACGATCCGCACGATCTCGTCGGTGTCCTGGGTGTCCAGCACCACCGGCCAGGCGTCCACGCCGCCGAACCGCTTGAACAGCGCGGCCTTGCCCTCCATCACCGGCAGCGCCGCGTACGGCCCCAGGTTGCCCAGGCCCAGCACTGCCGAGCCGTCGGTGACCACGGCGACGGTGTTGCGCTTGATGGTCAGCCGGCGGGCGTCGGCCGGGTTCTCCGCGATCGCCAGGCAGACCCGGGCCACCCCGGGCGTGTAGGCCCGGGACAGCTCGTCCCGGGTACGCAGGGTGACCTTCGGCGTCACCTCGATCTTCCCGCCGAGGTGGAGCAGGAACGTGCGGTCGCTGACCTTGCGCACGTCGACCCCTGCCAGCTCCTCCAGCGCCGCGACCACCTGGTCGGCGTGGCCGGCGTCCGCGGTGTCGCAGGTCACGTCGGCGATCACCCGGGTGTGGTCGGAGTCGACCACGTCCAGCGCGGTGACCACGGCACCGGCCTCACCGACCGCGGTGGTCAGCCGCCCGATCGCGGACGGGTCGGCGGTGGCGGCCACCCGCACCGTGATCGAGAAGCCGGCGCTCGGCAGGCGCAGCATGGTCACGGATCCTCCCAGCGGTACGACGGCCGGCGGTGGCGCCGCCTCGCATTCTGCTCCGGCAGCCTGCCGCGCGGGCCGAGCTGCCGCGGTGAATGCGGGTGCATCCACCCGCGCGGCGTGCCACGATCGACGCAGACAACGTAACGGGCGCGTCGAGGGGGCCTGCTTTGCGAAACCATACGGACTTCATCCCGGAGTTCGATGAGGATCTCGACGCGACGACCGGCGCCCTTGAGCTTGAGGAACGCCACGCGCTGCGCCGGGTGGTCGGCCTGTCCACCGAGCTCGCGGACATCACCGAGGTCGAGTACCGGCAGCTGCGCCTGGAGCGGGTGGTGCTGGTCGGCGTGTGGACCGAGGGCACCGTGGACGACGCGGAGAACTCGCTGGCGGAGCTGGCGGCGCTGGCTGAGACCGCCGGCTCCCAGGTGCTGGAGGGCCTGATCCAACGGCGTGGCCGGCCGGACCCGTCCACGTTCATCGGCCGGGGCAAGGTGGGCGAGCTGCGCACGGTGGTCCTGTCCACCGGGGCGGACACGGTCATCTGTGACGGCGAGCTCTCCCCGAGCCAGCTCCGCACGCTGGAGAGCCAGGTCAAGGTCAAGGTGATCGACCGCACCGCGCTGATCCTCGACATCTTCGCCCAGCACGCCAAGAGCAAGGAGGGCAAGGCCCAGGTCGAGCTGGCCCAGCTGCAGTACCTGCTGCCCCGGCTGCGCGGCTGGGGCGAGGCGATGAGCCGCCAGGCCGGCGGCCGGGCGGGTGGCGGCGGCGGGGGCGTCGGCCTGCGCGGCCCGGGCGAGACCAAGCTGGAGACCGACCGGCGGCGCATCAACACCCGCATCGCCAGGCTCAAGCGCGACATCAAGGGCATGCGCACGATCCGCCGCACCAAGCGGGCCGGGCGCCGGCGCAACGCCGTGCCGAGCGTCGCGATCGTGGGCTATACCAACGCGGGCAAGTCGTCCCTGCTCAACCGGCTCACCGGGGCCGGCGTGCTGGTGGAGGACGCGCTGTTCGCCACCCTCGACCCGACGACCCGGCGGGCGTACGCCGCCGACGGCCGGATCTACACGCTCTCCGACACGGTCGGCTTCGTCCGGCACCTGCCGCACCAGATCGTCGAGGCGTTCCGCTCCACATTGGAGGAGGTCGCCGACGCGGACCTGCTGGTGCACGTGGTGGATGGCGCGCACCCGGACCCGCAGGAGCAGGTGCGGGCGGTGCGCGAGGTGCTCGCCGAGGTGGGTGCGGACAGGCTGCCCGAGCTGCTGGCGGTGAACAAGACCGACGCCGCGCCCGAGGAGACCCTGCTGCGGCTCAAGCGGGCATGGCCGGAAGCGGTGTTCGTCTCCGCCCGCAGCGGAGCGGGCATGGTCGGCCTGCGGCAGGCCATCGAGGCGAGGCTGCCCCGGCCCGCGGTGGAGGTGCGCGCCTGCGTGCCGTACGGGCGCGGCGACCTGGTCGCCCAGGTGCACCGCCGGGGCGAGGTGCTGTCCACACGGCACATGGACGCCGGCACGCTGCTGCACGTACGGGTCGACGAGGCGCTCGCCGCCGAGCTGGCGCCGTACACTGTGGAGCCGGTGGAACGCCGTGGGTGACCCACCCTGCTGCCCGTGGTGATCGTCGCCTTTCTGCGACACTGGGTCGCATGCGGCTAGGTCTGGTGCGGGTCATCCTGGGTGTCGGGCTGACGCTCGGGGCACCGGCCCTCGGGATCGGGCTGTCCCCGGCGCCGGTGGGCGCGACCGTCCCGGCGTTGGCTGTCCCGGCCCTGGCTGTCCCGGTCCTGGCTGCCCCGGTGGCGCAGGCGCCCGCGCCTACGCCAGGGGCGACCGGGCGTGGGGCGCCAGCCGGCAAGGTGCTGTGCACCATCACCGATCCGCGCCTGGTTGAGCTGTCCGGCCTGGCCGCGACGGCCGACGGCTACGTCGCGGTCAACGACTCAAGCGACCGGCTGGAGCGCAAGCGCATCTTCTTCCTCAACAAGTCGTGCCAGGTGACGGACGCCAAGCGCTACTCCGGAGGCGGCCCCCGGGACACCGAGGACCTGGCGGTCGGCGCGGACGGCACGATCTGGGTCGCTGACACCGGTGACACCCAGGGCAACCCCGTCCGGGAGACCATCGGCCTGTGGAAGCTGGTGCCGGGTGCCGACGCCGCGACGCTGTTCCGGCTCAGCTACCCGGACAAGCCGCACGACGCCGAGGCCCTGCTGCTCGGGGCGAACGACTCGCCGGTCATCGTGACCAAGGACGGCGCGGTCAGCGGGATCTACGTGCCGGCCGGCCCGCTGGCGGCCGGGCGGACCACCCCCACCCGCAAGGTCGGCGAGTTCAAACCGCACCGTACGGGCACCAGCACCCCGCTCGCGGCGGTGGGACAGGTGCTGGTCACCGGGGGAGCGAACGCGCCGGACCGGAGGAAGGTGGTGCTGCGCACGTACTCCGACGCGTACGAGTGGGATGTCCCGGACGGTGACGTCGTCAAGGCCATCACCACCGGCAAGCCGCGGATCACCCCACTGCCCGACGAGCCGTGGGGCGAGGCGATCGCCTACTCGCCGGACGGCGGCCACTACCTGACCGTGTCGGAGACCATCGACCAGCCGGCCACCGTCAAGCCTGAGATCCGCCAGTACGTCCCGGCCCCGGTGGCGGCCGGGAGCCCGGGCGCCGGGCTGTCCGCCAAGAAGAACACCCTGGCGTGGTACGAGGAGCTGAGCCTGCGCCAGCTGACGATGCTCATCAGCGGGATCGGCGTGCTGGGCCTGGTCCTCGTCGTCGTGGGCGTGCTCGGCATCCGCAAGGCGCGAAGCTCCCCGCCCCGCGGGGAGGACTCCCGAGGCCGCCGGTCGACCGACGACGACCAGCCGACCGAGCTGCTCGCACCGGTGCTGGACGGCCACGCCGACGCCGGCTACAGCGGGTACGGGGAAGAGGCGGGCTGGTACGACGGCTACGGCGCCCCCGCCCGGCCCGGCACCGCGGGCTCGGGCCGCTACCCGGACGGGGGCTACGCGTCGGGCTACGGTGACTACGGCTCGGCGTCCGGCTACCAGCCCCGGCGGTGAGCCCCGGCCCCCGACACGCCGCCCTGCAACGGGCACTCAGATCCGCCGCAGCACCGCGACGACGCGACCGAGGATCGTGGCCTCGTCTCCGGGGATCGGCTCGAACACCGGGTTCTGCGGCATCAGCCAGACGTGCCGGTCCCGGCGGCGGTAGGTCTTCACCGTCGCCTCGTTCTCGATCATGGCCGCCACAATGTCGCCGTTGTTCGCGGTCGGCTGCTGGCGCACCACGACCCAGTCCCCGTCGCAGATCGCGGCGTCGAGCATCGAGTCGCCCTTGACCTGGAGCAGGAAGAGCGTGCCCTCGCCCACGAGCTCGCGCGGCAGCGGGAACACGTCCTCAATGGCCTGCTCGGCGAGGATCGGCCCGCCGGCCGCGATCCGGCCCACCACCGGCACGTAGGCCGGTGCCGGCCGCCGGGCCCGCAGCGCCTCCTCGTGGTCGGGCTCGCCCGGGTCGCTCGGCGGCGGTCGCACGTCCACCGCCCGGGGCCGGTTGGGGTCGCGGCGCAGGTAGCCCTTCCGCTCCAGCTCCTTCAGCTGGTAGGCCACGCTGGACGGGGACACCAGCCCCACCGCCTCACCGATCTCGCGGACGCTGGGTGGGTAGCCGTGCGTCTCCACCCAGCTGCGGATGAACTCCAGGATCCGCTGCTGCCGGGTGGTCAGGTCGGCCGCGAGCATGTCCTGAAGGCCGG
>DASSUC010000497.1:0-6812 GCA_035707405.1 Micromonosporaceae bacterium
GACATCGACTACCGGTACCCGCTCGCGCTGGCGTGGCTGGCCCACCGCCTGGCCCGCTAGGGCGCGACCAGCACGTGCGGACCGGTCACCGATCTAGCCGCCGGCCCGACACCTCTCGACCACCACCGCACCGCAAGGCCCACGAGATCAACGAGATGTCGATGACCTCGACCTCAGTCTCGTCCCAGCCAGCGCCGCATGAGCGGCGACCCTACGGTGAAGGCTGTGGCACCACGCAGTTGATCTTCGGGTTGACACCGACATAGTTCAGCGGCCCGGCGACGATCGTTACCGCGATGGTTCCGGCCTCGGCACAGTTGGTGTCGGATCCGTCGAAGTAGCCACGCTGGCCCGCCGCGATCGCGCCGATGACCAGCCAGAGTAGGAGGAGTACTCCTCCTATTGATGATCCGCTACGCACTCGGGTCTCCTAGCTTTGGAAGGTGGGCTCCTCGCCTGAGGGGTCGCTGCTGAGGCGAACGGGTCCTGCATACCCAACGGTGGCCCGAACGTAACGACGTTCATCGTGCCCGTGGACCTTGCCACGCTGAGGACCACGTCTTGTTCAGCTACGGCGGCGCGCCGGTTGCGCCCAGTTCACCGGTCAGCTGGTGGACAGGCCCCGCAGGCACGCGGGCCGGACCTGGATGGTGGCTATCTCCCATGGGCGTAGGGCAAGGCGGACCGCGCCCCGCTCGACAGGCAGCTCCACGCCGGGTGCCCCTAGCAGGTCGGCCCTGCGGGCGGCGACGAGCGGGCCGGCCGCCTCCTCCCGACTTTCAGCGGCCAGCTCAACCCCGTGGGCGACGGCCGAGCCAGCTCGGTCGTCAGCAGCCGGCTCGGGGACCGGGACAGTCACGGTGGCGGTGGTGGGTGCGTCGGTCATCGCCACCAGCCGCAGCTCCAGCCAGTCGCGGTCGCGGCGGCGCAGGCTGGTCAGCACCACGCCGTCGCCGGACACCGCCAGCCCGGGCTGCTCGGCGAACGGCGCGTCGAGTGGGCCGGTCCCGCCTACCGCGACGAAGGGGCAGCGGAACGCCTCGGCCGCCGCCGGCACGCCGGCCGCCGCCCAGCCGTCCAGGTGCGGCAGGACCGCCAGCCGGGTGCGTACGTGCCGGCCGAGGCACTGGGCGTCGGGCGTGGCGATGACGGGCCCGGCCGGCTCGGCGCGCAGCGGATGCTCGGCCCGGCTGATCATGCCGGTCGCGCGGAGCAGGGTCACCGCGAGCTGGGAGCCGCCGTCGGTCAGCTCGTACTCACTGACCTGGTCGAGCAGGACCGCCACGCCACCGGCGTCCACAAAGGAGTAGGCCGGGAAGGTGGGCAGCGGCTCCTCGCCGTGGCCGCCCTCGCTGGTCAGGCCGCGGGCCACCACGGCGAACTGGCCCTCGGCGTACGACGTGTCCGCCCGCTCGGCCAGCGGGACATGCAGCCTGACCCGGTGGTCAGCGAGGCGGTTGACGAAGGCCACCTCCAGGCGGCAGAACGCCTCGCCGGCGCGCAGCTCCACCCGCGTGTCGACCTCGGCCCACGCGTAGACCCGGCGCACCTGGAGCGCGCCCACCAGCGGGCCGTGCGCCAGCACGGTCACCTCCACCGCGCTCGGCGCGTCGACCGGCTGGTCGTCCGGGGGCGGGGCGTAGTTGTAGAGGTCGCCGGCGTCGCCGCCGTCCACCAGCCGGGCCACGCCGGACAGGCGTACGCCATCCACAGTGGACATGTCCAGGGTGCCGTCCGCCGCCACCGTCACGGTGAGCCGGTCGTTGGCGAGCCGCCGCTCGCCGGCCGTGACCGCACCAGGCACCGGCACCGGCTCGGCTGAGGACACCGCGCGCACGCAGGTGGTGCCGAACGCGGGCGCGGGCACCGCGACGTACGCCGTACACAGGGGCTCCTCGACCACGCGGAGCCGCCAGTCGCCGGCGGCCTGCTCCACCGCGCCGGCCAGCGCCTGGTGTGCCGCGGTGAAGCCGGGGCCGACCCGGCCCATGGTCACGGTCAGCTCCCGGTCGCCGGTGATCTCGACCCGCTGCACCCGGCGGCCGAGGAAGTCCAGGCCGAGTGAGCCCTTGCGCAGGCCGGCCGCGACCCACGCAGCCGGACGGACGGTGAGGTAGAGCGCCCGCCCGGCGTTGCCGGCGACCGGCTGGATGGCCAGCCGTGAGCCATCCGGCAGGCAGGCTGCGACCGCCGGCCAGTCAAGCGAGGCAGGCACAGCAGGCGAGGCAGGCACAGCAGGGAGAGCGAGCGTGACGACGTCGCAGCGCTGGTGCGGTGACGGGTTGACCACGACCGAGGCGTCAGCGGGGGCGAGCGCCGCCACCGCGTCGAGGGCGCGGTCGCGGACCCCGCGGCCGATCTGCTCCGCCTCGGCGATGCGCGCAGCCACCTGGACCGCGGTCTCGTCAACGCCGCAGCCGGTCACCGAGTCGTGGCAGGAGCACTGCACCAGGCGCTGCCAGGCCATCTCGAGCAGGCGGGCGGGCCACCGCTCCGGCGGCGTCCACAGTGCCGCGAGCGGCTCCGCATACCGCTCGACCATGCGCTCGGCGTGGGACAGGTCACGCTTGAGGTGCGGACGGTTGGAGAGGACGCCGGGCAGGATGTTGGCCCGGGCGTGACTGCGCAGCTCGCCCCGCCAGACCTGCAAACCGTCCACAGTGGACCCGTCGAACCGCTCCAGGTACTGCGCCAGCGTGCACAGGCGTAGCCGGATCCCGCCGTCCACGCCAGCGGTATCAGCCGGGCCGGCTCCAACGCCGGCGGTGCCAGCCGGGCCGGCTCCAACGCCGGCGACTGCGGCGGACAGCCACGGCAGCGGGGCGGAGTGGTCGGTGCCGTACATGGCCAGGACCGGGTCCGTGCCGAACCACGGGCGGGCGGCGGCGACGTGGTCAGCTGCGGCGCGCGAGAGCCGGTCCGGGTCGGCGACCAGCTCCGCGGCGTTGCCGTACCCACCGGGCAGGTACTCGGTGCGGACCGTGGTGCCGTCCGGCGCCTGCCAGGCGAACGCGTGCCGGTCGACCGCCGCCGGCACGCCGCGCCACACGCAGGCCTGCCACAGCCCGGCGCCGGCGAGGATCTGCGGCATCTGGGCGCAGTGGCCGAACATGTCAGGCAGGTAGCCGACCGGCATAGCGCCGCCCAGCTCACCGGCGCGGCGCAGGCCCCACTCCAGGTTGCGCACGATGCTCTCGCCGGAGCAGAGAAACTCGTCCATCAGGATCGCCCAGGGGCCGATCGCGAACTGTCCACTGTGTACGAGCGCGGCGATCCGGGGCGCGGCCTCGGGCCGTACCTCCAGATAGTCGTCGACGGCCGCGAGCTGGCCGTCGAGCGTGAAGTGGAAGGTCGGGTCGGCCTCCGCCCGGGCTGTCACGTCGTCGAGCAGGTCGACCAGGCGCAGCCGGAAGCGCTGGAACGGCTCGTACCACTCGCGGTCCCAGTGCGTATGCGGCACCAGGTAGACCACCTCGGGATCGCCGGTGGCCTGGGTGAGCCCGCTCACCCGGCGCGCGCCCGCAGCAGGCAGAACTCGTTGCCCTCGGGGTCGGCGAGCACGACCCAGGTGGCGCCGTCGCCCTGGCCGACGTCGACGCGGCGTGCCCCCATGTTGACCAGGCGCTCCACCTCGGCCTCCTGGTCGTCCGGGTCGAGGTCGAAGTGCAGCCGGTTCTTCGCGGTCTTGGCGGTCTGGTCCAGCGCGAACACCAGCGCCGGACCCGTCTCGCTCTCGATGCCGACCTCGTCAAGCTTCTCGAAGGCGATCCGGTAGTCCAGGACCTCCGCCCACCACCGCGCCAGCCGCGCGGGGTCGGTCGCGGCGACGACCACCGCGTACCACCGACTGCCCATCCCGCCTCCCGTACTCACCGAAATGCGCCATTCACCCTACGCCCGCATGACCTTTACGTCCGCCCCGACGCGACGCCTGCGCCAGCGACGCGCCGGGACAGATGTCCGAGCATCGGGCCTTCAGCCAAACCGGACAGCCGAATGACGGTCCTCGCCGGACGGCCGGGTCTTTCCTGCTGGTCCCCCAGCTAACGGGCAACGCCATCCACACCCCTGAACGCCAGGCCACCTGGGCCTACCAGGCCGCTCAGCCCACGCCTTCGGGTCTGAATGGAAGTTTCGCCGTTTTCATCGCCAGGTGTAGCGTGCCGGGAGACGGTTGGTAACCGCCTCGCCGGTCATGGGCGGGGCTCCAGGAGCGAGCCGGAGGGTCGACCATGAGCGTCGAGCAGGAGGTCCTCGTCGAGATCCGCCGGCTGCGGGACCAGGTCCCGGGGGTGCTGGGCAGCCTGGTCGCAAGCTTCGACGGCATGCTGGTGGCCGACGACACCCCGTCCGGTGTCGAGCCCACGGGCCTGGCCGCCCTTGCCGCCGCCGGTCTCGGGCTCGGCCAGCGGATCGCCGCGACGGTGCACCACGGCGACCTGACCGAGACGGTGGTCAGCGCGACGAGCGGCCACGTCGCCACGTACGCGGCCGGGAACCGCGTGCTGTTCACGGTGGTGGCCTCCGCCGCGACGAACGTCGGCCTGCTGCACATCGAGGCGCGCCAGGTGGCCGAGCGGGTGGCCGCGATCGTCGAGGTGCTCGACGTGGAGGATGGCGACGACCTCTTCGCGCCGGGAGCCGACGACCGCATGCCGGGCGCCAGCTACCGGCCGTCCGGCGCCAACAACCGGGCGCCCAGCGCGGGCTACGGGGCGCCGGTCCGGGCCGGGGCCGACCTGCCCCGGCGAGACCTGCCGCGCCGGGGCGACCCGGTCCCGCCGCTGCCCCGCCGCGGCTGGCCGGCCGCGGGCTGACGGTCCCCCGACTGTGTCCGGGGCGGGCACCTGCGCAAGATGCCCGCCCCGGACGCATCGACGTCAGCGGCTGTCTGAGCCCTCCGCCGCGACGGACGCGCGGCCCGCCTCCAGCCGGGCCACCGGCACGCGGAACGGCGAGCACGACACGTAGTCCAGCCCGACCTCGTGGAAGAAGTGCACCGACTCCGGGTCGCCACCGTGCTCGCCGCACACGCCGATCTTCAGGCCCGGCCGGGCCGCCCGGCCCTCCTCGACGGAGATGGCGACCATGCGGCCGATCCCGTCCCGGTCGATCGACTCGAACGGCGAGACCCCGAAGATGCCGAGGTCCAGGTAGCGCGAGAAGAACGCGCCCTCCACGTCGTCGCGGGAGAAGCCCCAGCCCATCTGGGTCAGGTCGTTGGTGCCGAAGGAGAAGAACTCGGCCGCCTCGGCGATCTGGCCCGAGGTGAGCGCGGCGCGCGGGACCTCGATCATCGTGCCGATCAGCGTGTCGACCTCCACGCCGTGCTCCGCCCACACGTCACGGAGCACCCGCTGCGCCTCGTGGCGTACCGTCTCCAGCTCCTGCACGGCGCCGACCAGCGGCACCATGATCTCCGGCACCGGGTTGCCCCCGGCCTTGCGTACCGTCGCCGCCGCCTCGGCGATGGCCCTCACCTGCATCGTGAAGAGGCCGGGGATCACCAGGCCGAGCCGTACCCCGCGCAGGCCAAGCATGGGGTTCTGCTCGTGCATCCGGCGGACCGCGGCCAGCAGCGTGGCGTCCCGGCCCGGGTCCTCGCCACGGGCCTGCGCCACCGCGACCTTCACCGCCAGCTCCTCCAGCGGCGGCAGGAACTCGTGCAGCGGCGGGTCGATCAGCCGGACCGTGACCGGCAGCCCGTCCATGGCCTGGAAGATCTCGACGAAGTCGTCGCGCTGCAACGGCAGCAGCGCGTCGAGCGCCGCCGTCCGCTCCTCGTCGGTCGAGGCCAGGATCAGCCGCTCCACCAGCTCACGCCGGTCACCGAGGAACATGTGCTCGGTGCGGCACAGGCCGATGCCCTGGGCGCCGAAGCGCCGCGCCCGGGCCGAGTCCTCGCCGGTGTCGGCGTTCGTGCGCACCTTCAGCCGCCGCACCCGGTCGGCGTGGGTGAGGGTCCGGTGTACGGCGGCCACCAGCGCGTCCTCGTTCGGCGCGATGGTGCCCTCGAAGTACTGCACCACCGGGGACGGCTGCACCGGCATCTCGCCGACGTAGATCCGCCCGCTGGTGCCGTCGATGGAGATGACGTCGCCCTCGCTGACCGTCGTGCCGTTCGCGGTGAACCGCCGGCCCGCCAGGTCCACGTCCAGCGCCTCGGCACCGCAGACGCAGGTCTTGCCCATGCCCCGGGCCACCACCGCGGCGTGGCTGGTCTTGCCGCCCCGGCTGGTCAGGATGCCCTGCGCCGCGATCATGCCGGGCAGGTCGTCCGGGTTGGTCTCGCGCCGGACCAGGATCACCCGCTCCCCCGCCGCGCCCAGCTCCGCCGCCCGCCGCGAGTCGAAGACCGCCTTGCCCACGGCCGCGCCCGGCGAGGCGGCGATGCCCTTGGCCAGCGGCTTCGGGTCACCGCTGAGGTCGAAGGTGGGGAACATCAGCTGGGCCAGCTGCGCCCCGTTGACCCGGTGCAGCGCCTCGTCCAGCTCGATCACGCCCTCGTCGACCAGGTGGTTGGCGATGACGAAGGCGGCGGCGGCGGTGCGCTTGCCGACCCGGGTCTGCAGCATCCACAGCTTGCCGCGCTCGATGGTGAACTCGATGTCGCACAGGTCCTTGTAGTGGCCCTCCAGTGTGGACATGATCTGCATCAGCTGGTCGAAGCTGGCCTTGTCGAGCGCCTCCAGCTCCTGCAGCGGCACGGTGTTGCGGATGCCGGCCACCACGTCCTCGCCCTGGGCGTTGGACAGGTAGTCGCCGTAGACGCCGGGCTCACCGGTGCTCGGGTCCCGGGTGAACGCGACGCC
>DASSUC010000498.1:0-8436 GCA_035707405.1 Micromonosporaceae bacterium
CGGCCGGGGGGTGATGCCCATGGTCCGGTCGCCCTGCACGTTGGAGTGGCCCCGCACCGGGCACAGCCCGGCGCCCGGCTTGCCGATCATGCCGCGCAGCAGCTGCACGTTGACGATCTCGCGGATCGCCGCGACCGAGTCGGCCCGCTGGGTAAGCCCCATCGCCCAGCAGACCACGGTGGCGTCGGAGTCGGCGAACATCCGCGCGGCGGCCACCACCTCCTCCCGGGACAGGCCGGTCGCCGCGGTCACCCGCGACCAGTCCAGGCTGCGCAGCCCGGACCGGTAGACGTCGAACCCCTCGGTGTAGGTGTCTACAAAGGACCGGTCGACGGCGCCCCACTCGACGAGCAGCGCCCCGATCGCCTGGAACAGGGCCAGGTCCCCGGCGACCCGGACCCGCAGGAACCGGTCGGCCAGCGGGGTGCCGTCGCCGACCAGGCCGCCCACCCGCTGCGGGTTGCGGAAGCGGATCAGCCCGGCCTCGGGCAGCGGGTTGATGGCGAGGATCCGGGCGCCGCGGCGCTTGGCCCGCTCGAGCGCGATGAGCATGCGCGGGTGGTTGGTGCCCGGGTTCTGCCCCACCACCACGACCAGCGACGCGGCGTGGATGTCATCGAGCGTGACCGAGCCCTTGCCCACCCCGAGCGTCGCGGTGAGGGCCACCCCGGAGGACTCGTGGCACATGTTCGAGCAGTCGGGCAGGTTGTTCGTGCCGTAGGCGCGGGCGAGCAGCTGCCAGCAGAACGCGGCCTCGTTGGAGGTGCGGCCGGAGGCGTAGAAGACCGCCTCGTCGGGCGAGGCGCAGCCGCGCAGCTCGCCGGCGACCAGCGCGAACGCGTCCTCCCACGAGATCGGCGTGTAGTGCTCCGCGCCGGCGGCCAGCACCATCGGCTCGGTCAGCCGGCCCTGCTGGCCCAGCCAGTGGTCGGAGCGGCCGGCGAGCTCGGCGACCGGGTGGGCGGCGAAGAAGTCCCGGGTGACCCGGCGCAGGGTCGCCTCCTCGGCCACCGCCTTCGCGCCGTTCTCGCAGAACTCGGCGTGGGAGCGCTGCCCCGGGGCCGGCTCGGGCCAGGCGCAGCCGGGGCAGTCGAAGCCGCCGGGCTGGTTCACCGCGCGCAGGGCGAGCGCGGTGCGGCGTACCCCCATCTGGGCGACCGACGCGGCCAGCGTGCGGGTGATGCTCGTCACGCCGGCGGCCTCGCGCTGCGGGCGACCGATGTGCAGGTCCCGGTCGTCGGAGTCCTCGCGCGGCGCCCGCTTGGCCATTGCTCGACAGTAACGCTCGCCCGGTGTTGACGCCCGGCCAGTAGGGTGGTCGGCGTGGAAGAGCCGGGCCACCTGGATCACGTCCTGCTGGACGACCCGACCAACGCCGACCTGCGGGCCAAGGTGACCCAGGCGTGGCAGGAGTTCGCCCGGTCGCTCGCCGCGGTCCTGCCCACCCTGCCGGCCGGCGCCCGGCTCGAGCTGACGCTCGACCCGACCGCCACCGGCACCGGCGACGCCGTGTACGCGGTGAGCGTGCTCGCCGAGGACGGCGGGCAGCTGCGGGCGTACGCGGTCGGCAACGCCTCGCTGCCGGAGGACTACCGGATGGGGCGGGACGCGGTCGCGGCGCTGATCGCGCTCGGCTGGTCGCCGCCGGGCGTGGTGGCCGGGTCGGAGGACCGGTTCGGGTTCGCCGCCGCGCCGGCGAACCCGCCCTCGATCGCGGCGATGCTGGCCCGGACCATGCGCGACGTCTACGGCGCCCCGCACCCGGCGTTCCTGATGTACCTGGCGCACGGGGCGGACCATGTGCCCATCCACATCAGCCCGCTCGGCAGCGCCCGGCCGGAGGCGCTGCTCGACGGCCCGCCCGGCGGCGCTTCGCACACTTTGGCCGGCGGAGCCGGCGCCGTTGTGGCAGCGGGCGAGCCGGGCGACGGCCTGGGCAACGGCGTGGGCGACGGCGCTGACGAGCTGCCCCTGGTCGAGCAGGTGGTCACCGTGGTGGCCGGCCTGCTCAAGACCTCTCCCGACCAGCTACAGGTGGACGCGGACGGCGACATCGGCATCCGGGCCGGCTCGGCGATGGTCTTCGTCCGGGTCCGGGACCACCCCCCGCTGGTGGACGTATTCTCCCCGGTGCTCACCGAGGTACGCCCGACCGAGCAGCTCTACGCCAAGCTCTCCGAGCTGACCAGCCTGATGCCGATCGGCCGGCTCTACTGCACCAACGACACGGTGTGGGCCTCGGTGCCGGTCTTCGGTCGCCGGTTCCAGGCGGTGCACCTCATGCTCGCGATCCAGGTGATGACCGGCCTCGCGGACGAGCTGGACGACCGGCTGCACGGCGAGTTCGGCGGGCGGCGCTTCTTCGTCGAGGGCGACCGCGCGACCGCCCGGCCCAACGGCGAGCGCACCGGCATGTACCTGTAAGCGGTACCCGCCGGTGCGCCCGCCTGGCGCGCGGTCAGCTGAACGGCAGCCACCCCAGCGTGGCCAGGGTGCGTGCGTCGCTCGCCTTTGCGCCCGTCTCGGACACTGTCCACAGCACATCGTCGATCATCAGAGACCGGCGGATCTGGCTGACGCCATTGGGGCCACCGGCGGCGATGTCGTGCGTGACAAGGCCGATCTCGGTGATCGTCGTGCCGGACACCTGGAGCACCAGCGCGCCGGCCTCGCCACCGCCCCGCGAGTAGACGTTCAGGGGTACGACGAGCAGCCCGGTCTGCGGCCAGTAGAGGAACGCGTGCGGGTCGAACTCGGCCTCCGAGTGGCCGTACCGGGCGTGGTACTGGGCCAGCCGGGCGGGTCGGGCCAGGTCGGACACGTCGAAGAGCGAGACCTGGGTGCCCTGGACCCGGCCCTGCGCGGTGGCCTCCTGGCCGATCCCGATCAGCCGCCCGTCCCCGGCCGGGTGCAGGTAGGCCGAGTAGCCGGTGATCTTCAGCTCGCCGGTGGTCCGGGGCGAGCGGGGGTCGCCGAGGTCCAGCGTGTAGAGCGGGTCGGTCTGGCGGAACGTGACCACGTAGCCGACCGGGCCGACGAAGCGGACCGCGTAGATGCGCTCACCCTTGCCGAGCCCGGTCACCTTGCCCGTCTCCACCAGCGACCGGCCCCGCTGGGCCAGCACGTAGACCGCTGACGACGAGGACGCCACGCGCTCGGCGGGCTGGCCGGTCGTGGTCGCCACCCGCAGGTGACCGTCCCACTCCGACAGGGAGTACTGGTTGAGCAGCCAGCCCGGCACCGAGCCGGAGGCGACGTGCCGGGGCCGCCCCGAGCCCGTGATGTCAAACTTGTACAGCTCGGTGCGCTCCTCGACGCGTACCGGCTTGCCGGCGTCCGCGGCGCTGACCGGCACCGCCCGCCAGCGCTGGTCGTTGGCGACGTAGAGGCTGGCCCCGTTGCTGTAGACGGTGTCACCGTCGGCCACCACCGTGACCGGGTCGCCGCTGTGCAGCGAGGCGCCGCCCAGGTCGAAGCTGAGCACGGTCAGCATGGAGGTGCCGGTGTACTGGGCCGGGCGGCTGACCGCGTCGCAGCTGACCCGCCCGGTCGTGGTGCGCCCGCCCTGCTGGATCTGGTAGCGCGGCAGCCAGTCGTCCGGGCCCGCCTTGTCGATCACGGCCTTGTTGGCGGCCACCCGGTCGGCGTCGCTGCGCTCGCCGTTGCCGGTGGGGAACGCCAGCCGCGGCGCGGACCGCACCACGACCCGGATCACGCTGCCCACCTGGCGCGCGTCGACCAGCGAGCCGTCCACTGTGTACGACCCGAGCAGGCGCGGCTCGCCGGCCAGGTCGACCAGCAGCAGGCGCGGGCCGGCGATCTCCTCCGGCGCGAACGTCCCCGGCCGCGGCTGGACCGGCATGTCCTCGACGATCCCCGGCCCACCCCGCCAGCCGGGGTAGCCGCCGGTGACCAGCACCAGCGCCCGGTCCCCGTGCAGCAGCAGGTCGGCACCGCCCCAGCGGACCGGGTCGGTGGCGTCGCGCTGGAGGCTCAGCTCGCCGGCGAACCGCCGGCTGGCCGCGTCGATGACCCGGAGCACGCCCTGGCTCACCGTGACGATGCGCCGGCCGTCGGTCTTGACCAGGTCCGGCTCGTCGACCCCGGCCTCATGGGTGTTGGTGCCGGAGTAGCCGGGCGCGCTCCCCTGCGATCCGGCACCGGTGGCGCCGGCCTTGCTGTCCGGTGCTGCCGGCGCCGCGGCGGCGTCCTCGGCCTGGTTCAGCCCGCCGCCTTCGGCGCGGGAGTCCCGGCGGCCGCCGATGCCCCACGCGCCGACGTACTGCTTGGCCGCCTCCTTGAGCCGGTCCAGCGCGTCGTCGCACGAGGTGAAGGAGACAAGTTGGAACGAGCCGGAGGGCACGGCCGGGTCCCGGAAGGCCGCTCCGGTAGGGCCGTCGGAGCAGCCGGCGGAGAGCACGAGTCCGGCGGCGAGCACCACGCCTGCGGCGAGCTTGGTCGCTGTCATGCCTCTTGGACGCGGCCCGCCGGTCACCCGTTCCCGGCCCCGGCGGGCGGGCTGGAAGGGGGGACCCGGCTGGGCGGTGCGGCCGGGTCGGGGGCGGTGGCGCCCGGCCGGGTGGCGGCCGGGGTGGGCGAGTCGACCAGCCGGGAGAGCACGATCATGCTGCGGGTCGAGGTGACGAACGGCTCCGCCCGCAGGCGTTCCAGCACCCGCTCCAGGTGGCTGATGTCGGCGGCGCGCAGGTGCACCAGCGCGTCGGCCTCCCCGGAGACCGTGTACGCGCCGACCACCTCGGGATGGCGCCGGGTGGCCGCCGCGATCTGCGCGGGTGTGGTCCGGCCGGTGCAGAACAGCTCCACGAACGCCTCGGTCGTCCAGCCCACCGCCGCGGGGTCCACCACCGCGGTGTAGCCCTTGATCACTCCGGCCGCGCGGAGCCGGTCCACCCGGCGCTTGACCGCCGGCGCGGAGAGCGAGACGGCCGCGCCGATCTCCGCGTACGACCTGCGCGCGTCCGCCACCAGCGAGGCGATGATCCGGTGGTCCACATCGTCGATCTGCACGGCACGACCTCCTGCATGGCAGTCGTCGAGGCGGTCAACGGTGTGCGCACCCTACCCCGCGGCCACCACCAGAGCCTCCACCCAGCCCTTTGACCATGAAAATACGAGCGGCCCACCAGGTTATATTGAAGATCTTCTCCACGATCTGAGAGTGAAAAAAACTTCCTCTGCTCTTGCGTTCATGGTTAGGAACCTACAATGATGACCCTCAATTGGGCGCCCACCCGTCACCGGAACCCCTTACCTATCCCCAACGGGAGGGGACCATGAAACTTGCCGCTAGCCCGACCCGGGGTTTCCGTCGGCTCCTGGCAGTGGCTGTGACCACGGCGACAGCCGCAGTCGTCACGGTCATAGCCGCGCCCGCCGCCGAAGCCGCGTGCTGCACGCCAGGCATTGACGTCTCCCACTGGCAGGGCTCCATCAACTGGACCAGCGTGCGCAACGCCGGGATCCAGTGGGCGTACATCAAGGCGACCGAAGGAACCAGCTACAAGGACCCGCAGTTCAACACCAACTACCCGGCCGCCTACTACGCCGGCGTCATCCGGGGCGCGTACCACTTCGCCCGCCCCAACGTCTCCAGCGGGGCGACCCAGGCCGACTACTTCGCCAACAACGGCGGTGCCTGGTCGGCCGACAACCGCACCCTGCCGGGCGCGCTGGACATCGAGTACAACCCGTACGGCTCCATGTGCTACGGGCTGAGCCAGAGCTCGATGCGTAGCTGGCTGGCCAGCTTCCTCAGCCGCTACAAGTACCGCACCGGCCGCTACGCCGTGATCTACACGACGTACAACTGGTGGTCCACCTGCACCGGCAACTACAGCGGCTTCGCGGGCAACCACCCGCTGTGGATCGCCCGGTGGTCCACCTCCGCCGGCACGCTCCCCGCCGGCTGGAGCTTCTGGACCATGTGGCAGTACACGAGCAGCGGCAGCGTGTCGGGTATCTCCGGCAACGTCGACCGCAACCACTTCAACGGTGACCGGAGCAGGTTGCTGGCGCTGGCCAACAACACGCCGTAGGGCTGGCTCTGGCCGGGTGCTCCCGGACGAGACCCGGTCAAGCGAGTGGCCGGGTGCGCAGCACCACCGCGCACCCGGCCACTCGCCGTCAGCTCACCTGACCAGGACCAGCCGGGCCACGACCCGGTCGCCCTCCCGGACGCCGGCCACCCCGACCTGGGCACCGGCCGCCAGCTCCTCCGGCTTGATCGAGGTACGGTGCTCGACCACGTGCAGTGGGTCGCCGAAGGTCCAGGTCAGCGTGTAGCCGTCCGCCGACCTCACGGTGATCGTGGTGTCGTCGACCGCGGTCACCGTGCCGCGCTGCACCACAACCGTCCTGGTGGTGCCGTCCCTCGCCTGCACCACGGCCTCGCCGTGCAGGACGTTGCGGCGCAGGAACACCCGCATCCCGTGCCGCTTGCGCCAGCCGTCCGCCCGGGCGTCGCCGCTCGGACCGGCCTCCGGCCGCCCGCTCGGGGCCGGCGCCGCCCCGACCCCGGCCGCGACCAGGTCGGCCTCGTCAAAACCCATCGCGGCCAGCGCCATGGCCTCGGCCGGCAGGTCGGCCGTGACCTCGATGGAGTCCGTCACCCCGCCGGAGCCCGTCGCCTGCCGGGCCGGGCCCACCCCGCAGGCGGCCACGCCGAGCACGGCGAGCATGCCCGCGAGCGCCGCCAGTCCCACCCGTCGATACATCGTCGCCCTCCACATCTATCTGGACAGGCCCATCTATCTGGACAGGCCCATCGTGCCGGGCCGCCGCGTGCGCCCGGTCAGCCGGATGTTCGGGCTGGGTAAGCCGGCGCCGGGTACGGCAGCCGGACCGCGAGCCGCGCCCCGCCCTCGGCCGCGTGCCCGGCCTCGATGCCCCCGCCCAGCCGCCGCACCAGCCGGGCCGCCAGCGCCAGGCCGAGCCCGCTGCCGACCTTGCGCACCCCGGCGTAGCGCCGTTGCAGGGCGCCCCGCTCGAACGCCACCGCCAGGTCGGCATCGGTGAAGCCCGGGCCGCCGTCGCGGACCTCGACCAGCCCGGCGGCCGGCTCGCCCCGCACCGCCAGCACCACCGGCGCCCCGGCCGGCACCACCCGCAGCGCGTTCTCCAGCAGCCCCTCGATGACCTGCCGGACCCGCCCCGGGTCGGTGTGCACGACCACCGGACCGGGCGGCAGCTCGGTGCGCAGCACCACGCCGACCGCGGCGCAGCGCCCGCCCCACGCCTCGGCGATGCCGGCGACCAGATCTGCCAGGTCGACCGGCAGCGGGGACAGCGTGAAGTCGGCCGCCTCCAGCCGGGCCAGCGCGAGCAGGTCGGTGACCAGGCGGTCCAGGTGCTCCGCCTCGGCGAGCACGGTCTGCCCGGCCCGCTGCGCGCCCTCGGCGCCGACCACCCCGTCGGCCAGCGCCTCGGCGTACCCCTTGATGGTCGTCAGCGGGGTGCGCAGCTCGTGCGAGACCGAGAGCAGGAAGTCGCGCTGCCGGCCCTCGCTGGTGGCGAGCGCGCCGGCCAGCTCGTTGATGGCGCGGGCCAGGTCGGCGACCTCGACCGGCGGCTCGACCGCCAGGCGTACCCCGCGGTCGCCGGCGGAGAGCCGAGCGGCGGCGGTGGCCGCGTTGCGCAGCGGCCGGGCCAGCCGGCGGGCCAGCAGCGCCCCGGCCCCGGCCCCGGCCACAAGCCCGGCGAGCAGCGCGAGCCAGAGCCGGCGCCAGGCGGCGCGGGCGGTGCCGGAGTCGATGGGCTGCACCAGCAGCACGCCGGCGCGCCGTCCGATCGGGCGCCCCTCGACCAGCACCGGCCGGCCCTCGAAGCGCACCCGCTGGCCGGTGACCGGCACCCCGGCCGAGACCTGCGCCACCACGGATTCGGGCAGGCCAGGCCGGTCCGGCCGGCCGGCCAGCACCAGCACCACGTCGATGCCCTGCTCCCGCAGGTGCGCGGCGAGCCGCTCGTCGAGGGCGTCCAGCCGGGTCCGGGTCATCACCGCGGCGACCACCGTGGCCTCCTCGGCGAGCGCCTCCCGCCGCTCCTGCTCGGCCGAGCGCAGCGCGAGCGGGAACGCGACGAGCGCGGTCACCAGCACCGAGACCACGGCAACGGCGCAGGTCACCAGGACCGCGCGCGCGGTCAGCGTGTGCCGCGCCCGCCCCTGCCGCCCGGTGCCGGCCCGCGGCACCAGCGCCAGCGGCACGGTGAGGTCGTCCGGCCTAGGCATCGGCCGTGTACCCCACCCCGCGCACGGTACGGATCACCGCCGCCGCGCCGCCCAGCTTGCCGCGCACCTGGGCCACGTGCACGTCGACGGTACGGGTGCCGGCGTGCGCCGCGTACCCCCACGCACCGGCCAGCAGCTCCTCCCGCGTGAACACCCGCCCGGGCCGGCCCATCAGGTAGGCCAGCAGG
>DASSUC010000499.1:0-7535 GCA_035707405.1 Micromonosporaceae bacterium
GATCCGCGACATCTCCGGCGTGGTCCGGGTGGACGCGGTCACCGGCCCGTACGACGTGGTGGTGCTCACCGAGGCGCGCAGCGTGGACGAGCTCGGCAAGATGATCGTCAGCAAGGTGCAGCTGGTGCCCGGCATCACCCGTACGCTGACCTGCTCGGTGGTGCATCTGTAGGTGACCGACCCGACACTGCGCTCGGCCCGGCGGGTGGCGGCCCTCATCGCCGTCCCGGTGGCGGTGCTCGCCGGGGTCGGTGCCTTCGCCGCGCTCGGCGGCTTCGACCGGCCCTCCGCCTCGGCTCCGTCGGCGTCCGCCACGCCGTCGCGGCCCGCCGCCTCCGGGGCGGTCGCCGTGGCGGCACCGCCGCTGGCCGCCGGGCCGGCCGCGGTGTGCAAGGCACTGCTGTCCCGGCTGCCGGAGGCCCTCGACGCCGGCCCCCGCCGGCCGGTCACCGCCGGTGCGGACCAGAACGCCGCGTACGGCGACCCGCCCGTGGTCCTCTCCTGCGGCTTCGGTCCGGTCGCCCCGCTCGCCCCGCAGGACGTGGTGTACCAGCTCTCCGGGGTCTGCTGGCAGGCGGTGGAGCTGCCGGCGGAGACCGTGTGGACCACAGTGGACCGCGAGGTCCCGGTGACCGTGACGGTGCCCCGCGCGTACGACGAACCGGGGCAGGTGGTTGCCGAGCTGGTCCCAGCCGTGCTCGCCGCGGTCCGCCCGGCGCCCGCGGTCCCGACCGGCTGCATCCGCTGATGGAGTTCGCGGCGCTCGGTCTGACCTCGACCCGGCAAGGCAGGATCGCTGCCTGTTCAGTCGCTGTCACTCGTCACGGGCGGGGCCAGTAATGATTCCGGCGGGGCCGTTGGGTGGGGTCGACCCAGGTAGGCGGGGTGAACTCCGGTCGCCCGTCAGGTGCAATGTGGACACTCCATCCGCCGTGGTGCACCAGGCGGTGATGAAAGCCGCAGATGAGGACAATATTACTGAGGCAGGTCAGGCCACCATCGGACCAATGCCTGATGTGATGCCCTTCGCACCATTTAGCCGGTCGATCGCACCCTGGGAACACACAACCGCCGTCCCGCAGCACCAGGGCCCGGCGCAGCGCGCCGGTGACCAGCCGCCGCTGCCGCCCCAGATCCAGCGGCTGCCCAGCCCCGTCGAGCACAGCGGGCAGGATCTGCGCATCACATGCCAGGCGGCGCACCGCCTCGGGGCTGAGCGCCTCTCCGGTGTCCAGCAGCCCCGATCCGAGCTGGCCGGCCAGCACGTCGTAGTCGACGGTGACCACCACCTGGGACGCCTCACCGCCCTGGTCGGGTAGCTCGTCGGTGGTCAGGGTCAGGCGGCAGATGTCGACCAGGGCGTCGGCGCGGCGCTGTCCAGGGGAGCGCAGGTCCCCGGGGATGGGGCGGCACAGGGGCTCCAGCGCCGCGCGGACCACCGCGGCGGCCTCGGCACCCAGCCGCCCGGACAGCCGCACGGAGCCGTCCCCACCGTCGGAGAGAGTGAGGTACCGGTCCCGCTCAGCCCGCCGCTCCGCCCGCTCCCACGCGGCCCGCTCGGCCTCCTCGGCGGTGTCGGGGGCGACCACCTGCAGGATCTTCTCCCCCAGCCGCCGTAGCCCCACCGGCTCATGGTCCCCGGCGTAGCTGACCAACGTCGCCGCGGCCTTGTCGGCCACCGCGGGCCCAGCCTCGGCCGGTAGTGCGGCCACCGCCCGGGTGACCACCTGCGCCTGCTCCACACTCAGCACACCAGCAGCCAGCCCGTCGCGCACCGCCGCCGGGGCCGCCTCGACCGCGGCAGCCAACCTCACCAGCCGCTGCGCGGCACCGGCCGACATCCGCAGCCGGTCGCGCAGCCACACCGCCGTCGACGACGCCCCCTGCGCCACCGCCAGCCCGCGTCCGTCCAGCTCCCGCACCAAAGCCAGGTGCACCCCGGCCAGCCGCTGCTGTTCTACGTGCAGCTTGTCCACCCCGGCGACCAGCTCGGCGTCTGACAGCGCCCATGCAGGGGTGGCGACCCATGCGTCGACCGCCTGCGTGATCATCACCGGCGCCGCCTCCACACTCACACTATAGTACACATGTTCGATTAAATCTATAGTGGACTCTGCCACCTGAGGCGCCTGACGACAGGCGAAGCGCCACGCTTCATACGGGCGTAGGCCACGGTCGCCCATGGCATGAGCCAACTGACGGACTGGTCGGCCCCGACAAAGTCTGACTACGCGACCTCGCCCGAGACCCACGAGACCACGGTCTAGTGCAGGCCGGTCCCCCGACGCAGGGCCGTACGGACCAGGCGCGAGACGAGCTTGGGGTACTCCAGCCCGGAGGCGCTCCACATGCGCGGGAACATCGACGTCGGCGTGAAGCCCGGCATGGTGTTGATCTCGTTGAGGTAGACCTCCAGCTCGGGCGTGACAAAGAAGTCCGCCCGGGCCAGGCCGGCGCAGTCCAGCGCGGTGAAGGTGCGGCACGCCAGCTCCTGGACGCGCCGGGTCACCCGCTCCGGCAGCCGCGCCGGGATGTCGAACTCGCACGAGTCGTCCAGGTACTTCGCCTCGAAGTCGTAGAACTCGTGGTCGCGGACGACCCGTACCTCGGCCAGCAGGGAGGCCTCCGGCGGGCCGCCGTGCTCCCCCTCCAGGACGCCGCACTCGATCTCCCGGCCGGCCACCGCAGACTCCACCAGCACCTTCGGGTCGATCTCCCGGGCCGCGGCGATGGCCGCGTCCAGCTGCGCCCACTCCTTGACCTTGCTGATGCCGTACGAGGAGCCGGCCCGCGACGGCTTGACGAACACGGGCAGGCCCAGCCGGTCCCGCTCGCCCGGGGACAGCGCCGCGCCCGCCCGCAGCACCGCGTACGGGCCGACCGGGATGCCGGCGGCGGTGGCGAGCTTCTTGGTGAACTCCTTGTCCATGGCGGCGGCCGAGGCGAACACGTTCGCGCCCACGTACGGGATCCCGGCCATCTCCAGCAGGCCCTGGATCGTGCCGTCCTCGCCGTAGGCGCCGTGCAGCGCGGGGAAGACGACGTCCACGCCGGCCAGCGCGCGGGCGCCCTCGGACCGGTCGAGGACCACGATGCCGCGCTCGGTGGGGTCTGCGGGCAGCACCACGCCGGTTCCGGACTCGGCGGTGACCTCCGGCAGCCGGCGCCCGCTGATCGCGAGGTCGGCCGGGTCGCCGCTGGTGAGCACCCAGCGCCCGGCCCGGGTGATGCCGACCGGCACGACCTCGAACTCATCCGGGTCCAGCGCGCCCAGGATGCTCCCGCCGCTGACGCACGAGATCGCATGCTCGCTGCTACGACCGCCGAAAACGACCGCCACCCGGATCTTGCGTGGGCCAGTCACCCCAGCACCCTACCGGGCGCCCGGCCACGCCCCGTCCTGCGCCCGCTCGCACGGCTCACACTCGCCTACTTCAGTGCCGCCCGCGCCCGCTTGGCCAGGGCGTCCACCTGGCTCTTCCGGGCCGCCCGGTCGGCGACCGGGAAGCGGGGGTCGGCGAGCACCCGGTTGAGCCAGCGCAGCTGCTGGTCGAGCCGTGCCTGCAAGGCGTACGCCTCCTGGGTCGCCTTGATCACCTTCAGCAGGCCGCCCTTGGCCTGCTTGACCTTGGCGACGATCTGGTCCACCAGGCTCTCGGCCTGCTTCAGCCGGGCGTCCACCGCCCCGGCGCTCGGCGTGAACTCCTTCATGACCCCCGGCTTGTCCGGCACCTGGGAGAGCCCGAACGGGCCGGGAGCGAAGTGGCTGGAGGTGGTGGACGCCACCACGCGTACCCCGAACTCGTCGCTGAACTGCTGCGCGAACGGCGGGTCGCCGAACGGGACGCCGCTGAGGTTTCCGATGTTGCAGCCGTAGAACACCACGGTCGGCTGGTCGGCGAACTGGATCCGGTAGTCGCCGAGGTCCTCCTTTATCAGGCGGCGCTTCTGCGGCTCGGTGTCGGGCGCCTTCTTTCCCGGCGCCGGCTCCGGCCCGCCCAGGTTGGCGCCCTCGTCCCAACCGTGCGAGAAGACGTGGATCTCCTGCACCGGCAACGGGTACGCCTTGTTGAGCACGTTCTTGAGCTCGTCCTCGGTCGGCGTGTACTCGAACACGATCGTGTTCTGCCCGGCCTGCTTGCCCAGCCTCGCCACGATCTCCCGCCGCTTGGCCTCGGCCGCCAGCTTGAACGCCTGGCCGACGTTGTGGTCGACCGGTGTCTCCGGGTTCACCCGGCCGCTGCCGTAGACGATGATGTACGTCCCCGGGCTCTGGCTGGGTGGAGCGGGCTGGCGCAGCACGACCGGCGGCCGCCCGGGCTCCCGGCCCTGCTCGGCCACGTGGCCCAGCTCGTGCAGGAGCAGGCTGCGGCCGGCGTCGGTGTGCGGGGCGTAGCGCCCCTGCCGGAAGACGATCCGGTCCGCCCAGCTGTACGCCTGGGCCGCCATCCCGTACGCCGCCTCGTCGGCGCGCTCGTCGTGGTGGACCCGTACGCCGCTGAAGTCAAAGCCCCACCGGGCGTGTGCCAGGTCCCGGGTCGCGGCGTCGAGCGGCGCGCCGGGCCCCCGCACCACCCGCTCGTGCGCGGTCTGAGCCGCACTGCTCACCGGGCCGGCGAGATGCTCGGACCGGCCGGGCATCGAGCCCGACGGCGCCAGGGCCGGCGCGGATCCGGACGACGGCAGGGTCGGCGCGGAGCCCGACGATGCCAGGGCCGGCGTGGAGCCCGACGACGGCGGCGCGGGCGCGGGGCCGGGCGGCGGCAGGATGGGTGCCCGCGCCGGCGGCGGCCGGCGCGGGATGGCCGGTGTGTCGTGCCGGGACCGCCGCACCGCCGACTCCCTACGCCAAGGTCAGGTGCTTTTCAGGGTACGGCGCCGTCAACCGCTGCCAGGGCGGTCGTCAGGTCGTCCAACAGGTCCTCGGTGTCCTCGACCCCGCAGGAGAGCCGCACCAGCCCCTCCGGCGTGTCGTCGCCCCACTGGGCCCGCCGGTCCGCCGTCGTGTGCAGCCCGCCGAACGACGTGGCGGCGAAGACCAACCGGGTGGCGGTCAGGAACCGCCGCACCTCGTCCGCGGTGGACAGCTGGAAGGTGACCACGCCCGGCATCCGGCGCAGCTGCCGGCTGGCGACCGGGTACGCCGGGTCGGTGGGCAACCCGGGCCAGCGCACTACGCGCACCGCGGGGTGGTCGCGCAGCAGCGTGGCGACGGCCGCGGCGTTGGCCGACTGGCGCGCCAGGCGCAGGTCCAATGTGGCCAGTGACCGGTGCGCCAGCCAGCAGTCGAACGGACCCGGGATGCCGCCGGTGCCGTCGCGCCAGGCGCGCAGCGCCGCCGCCAGGTCGGGGCTGCGCGTGCATGCGTACCCGAGGAGGAGGTCGGCGTGGCCGGCAAGCGCCTTTGTCGCGGAGGCCACCGCGATGTCGGCGCCGAGGTCCAGCGGTCGCAGCCCGAGCGGCGTCGCGGTGGTGTTGTCGACGGCGACCAGCGCTCCCGCGGCCCTGGCCGCGCTCGACAGCGCGGCCAGGTCGCACACGTCGAGGCTGGGGTTGGCCGGCGACTCCAGCAGCACCAGCCGCACCCCTTCCAGCGAAGGGTACGGCCCGGCGGTCGGAGCAGTGAGCACCGTCACACCCCGCGGCGCGAGCACCGACCGGGCCACCGCCCGGGTGTGGTAGTAGCCGTCCGCCGGCACCATGACGGTGTCCCCCTGGCGGGTCAGGGCGAGCAGGACCGCGGAGATCGCGGCCATGCCGGAGGAGAACGCAAGGCACTCGCCACCGCCCTCCAGCGCCCCCAGGGCGGCCTCGAGCGCCCGCCGGCTCGCGTTGTCCGGGCGCCCGTAGCCGTCGACGCCTGGCTGCGGCCCGGCGACCGGGTCGACGTGGTAGGTCGATGCGAACACCGGCCCGGGCAGGAACGGCTGGCCCGGCTGCGGGGCGAGCAGGCCGGCGTGCACGCAGCGGGTGCCGTCACGGTACGTCGAAGATGAGCTCACGCCGCTATCCTCGGCCCTCCGGACGACGATTTCTCTACCTCCGTCGTCTGATGCCACCGAACGGTTGTCAGTGCCAGACTGGCCTAGATCGAACGGAGGTACCGTGCGATACGTCATCGTCGGTTGTGGCGCGATCGGCTTGGAGCTGGCCAAGCAGTGGAGCCGAGCGGGCCATCATGTGGTGGGCACGACGTCCTCGCCCGCGCGCCTGCCGCAGGTCGCCGGGGCCTGCGCCGAGGCCCTTGTCGTTCCCACCGACGACGCGAGCGCGTTGCGTGCCGCCGTGGCCGCCGCCGATGCGGTGGTTCTGGCCGCCCGTCCCCGGCTGCGCTTCGCCAGCTCCCGGCGCGACCGGGCGGCCGAGTTCCGGCGGAAGCTGCTGCTGGTGACCCGTTCGGTCGCTCTGGCACAGCCACGCCTGCTGCTCCTGTCGTCGTTCGTGGTCTACGGCGACGGCAGGTCCGGCGAGCGCCGACCCGGCGACGGCGGTCAGGGCGACGGCCCGATCGACGAGCGGGTGCCGGCGAGCATCGCCCTGGAGCCGGCCGCACAGAGCTTCAGCGCCGCCGAGCGCACCGTGCTGGAGTCCGGTCGCGGGGGGGTCCTGCGCCTGCCCGAGGTGACCGGCCACCCGGACGACCTCGACGACGCCGCCCTCATCCGCTTCACCCACAGGCACCTCGACGGCAAGGTGCCGTTCGCCGCGGACGCACTCTACTACCGCATCGACTACCGGGACGCCGCGGCGGCCGCGGCCTTCGCCGTAGAACGGGACCTGGTCGGTGTCTACAACGCGGTTCCGGACGCGGTCGTACCGCCCACTGTGGAGGTGGTCTTCGGCAAGCTCGTGGCGGAGCTGGGGCTGCCGCCGGTCACCTTCACCGGCGAGGTGCGGACCACGACCCGGCCGGTCTCCTCGGCGAAGCTGCGGGCCGCGGGCTTCACCTTCCGGTACGCCTAAAGCCCACACCGGTACGCCTAAAGCCCACACCGGTACGCCCAGAGCCCGCTACTCGGGTTTGGTCTCCCGGCTCATCAGGGCGTAGAGGGCCGCCTTCGGGTCCACGCCCTCGTGGCACACCCGCTCTACCTGCTCGGTGATCGGCATCTCCACCCCGTGCCGGCGGGCGAGGTCGCGGATCGCCAGGCAGCTCTTCACGCCTTCGGCGATCTGCCGGGTGGCGACCCGCGCCTGCTCCAGCGTCTTGCCCCGGCCCAGGTGCTCGCCGAAGGTGCGGTTGCGCGACAGCGGCGACATGCACGTGACGACCAGGTCGCCGAGGCCGGCCAGCCCGGCGAAGGTCAACGGGTCGGCGCCGAGCGCCACGCCCAGCCGGGCGGTCTCGGCCAGCCCTCTGGTGATCAGCGTCGCCTTGGTGTTGTCGCCCAGCTCCATCGCGGTGGCGATGCCGTACGCCAGGGCGATCACGTTCTTCACCGCGCCGCCCAGCTCGCAGCCGATCACGTCGTCGTTGGTGTACGGCCGGAAGTACGGGGTGGTCACCATCCGCTGCACGAACGTGGCCCGGGACG
>DASSUC010000500.1:0-6693 GCA_035707405.1 Micromonosporaceae bacterium
GCGGCCTCGACGCGCAGCCGGATCGTCTGCCCGGCGAAGCTGGTGAGGTTGACGGTCCCGGTCGCCCACGCGCCGGCCCGGTTCGTCGCCGCGCCGAGCTGGGTGAAGACCGTTGTGGTGGTGCCGGTGACCACGCTGACCCGGAAGAAGTCGGCGCTGCTGGCGTTGTTCAGGTGCGCCAGGTACCAGGAGAACGTCAGTGTCAGCGTGCCGGTGGCCGGCAGCGAGATCGCCGGAGACTGGATGCTGGTGACACCGTTGTCCACGTCGAAGTCGCCCGCGCCCACGCCGGCCGATGCGCCGGTCACCAGGTCGAAGGTGCCGCTGGCCGTGGTGCCGAGCTGGAGCGTGACGCCGCCGCTGCTGGTGGCCGCCGGGTCACCGCGCTGCCACTGGCCGGTCGTTGCGGTGTCGGTGCCGTTGGGGTTGGTGACCCAGCCGGTCGCCGTCTCAAACGTGTCGCTGTAGATGGTCGTGCCCGGAGGCGCGGCACCGCCGACGAACAGCAACCGGTTCGGCGAGCCGGTGCCGGGGCTGGTCACCACGTTGGCCGTGGCGCTGTTCACCATCGAGTCGCGCACCTGCTGTGGCGTGAAGCTCGGGTTGGCCGAGAGGATCAGCGCCGCTGCGCCGGCGGCGTGCGGGGACGCCATCGAGGTGCCGCTGATGGTGTTGGTCGCCGTGTTCGAGGTGTACCAGGCCGACGTGATGCTCACGCCGGGGGCGAACAGGTCGAGGCAGGTGCCCCAGTTGGAGAACGACGCGCGCGCGTCGTTGCTCTGGGTCGCGCCCAGCGTGATCGCCGTGGGGGTACGGGCTGGCGAGAACTGGCACGCGTCGATGTTGCTGTTGCCCGCGGCAAGGGCGTAGGTGATGCCGGACGCGATCGAGTTGGCCACCGCGTTGTCGAGCGTGGTGTTCACGCCGCCACCGAGGCTCATGTTCGCCACGGCCGGCTTGACCGCGTTGGCGGTCACCCAGTCGATGCCCTGCACGATGTCGGTCGTGGTGCCGCTGCCGGAGCAGCTGAGCACGCGTACGCCGACGATCCGGGCGCCCTTGGCCACGCCGTACGCGGTGCCGCCGGTGGTGCCGGCGACGTGGGTGCCGTGGCCGTGGCAGTCGGTCGAGTCGTTGTCCTCGCTGACCGTGTCCCGCCCGTGGCTGGCCCGCCCACCGAAGTCGGTGTGGCTGATCAGCACGCCGGTGTCGATGATGTACGCGTGCACGTTCGTCGCCGTGTTCGGGTACGTGTACGAGTTGTTCAGCGGCAGCGCACGCTGGTCGATGCGGTCCAGGCCCCAGGACGGTGTCGGCGACTGGGTCCCGGTGATGCTCATGACCGTGTCGGCGTGCACGTAGGCGACCGCCGGGTTGGCCGCGAGCCGGCGGGCGGCCGACTCGGGCAGGCGTACCGAGAAGCCGCGCAGCGCCGCGGTGTAGGTGGCCGCGACGGTCCCCCCGTGGCGCGCGGCGAGGCTGGCCGCGGTGCTGGCGACGCCCTGGGCCGACACCGCGGAGTCCTTGAACACCACGAGGTACGAGCCGGGGATGGCGTCGGCCCGGCCGGCGGCGAGGATCGTGCCCTCGGCCGCCTGGGCGGGTGTCGCGGTGGCCGCGATCCCGGCGGCGAGCACCAGCCCGCCGAGCGCGCACAGGGCGCGCCGCCGGAAGTGTGGAGTGTTCGTCATTCGGCGTCCTCCCCTCAGGCAGGACGCCCGGGCCCCGGACGGGCCCGAGCCGTCCTGGACGTGCGAGGTGGGTCTCACCCTCGACACAGGGTAGGAGAACCTAATTGAAAACAATAGATATTGATATGAAATGATCAGCGTGGTACGAAGGAAGGACGTGCCAGCGCCGGACCGACCAGGATGCCTGGGTTGAGGATGCCGGCCGGGTCCAGCTCGTGCTTTGCGGCGCGCAGGGCGGCGGCGAACGGCTCCGGCCGCTGCCGGTCGTACCAGGGCCGGTGGTCGCGGCCGACGGCGTGGTGGTGCGTGATCGTGCCACCGCAGGCGGCGACCGCCTCGCTGGCCGCGGCCTTGAGCTGGTCCCAGATCTTGACCTCGGCGCCCCGCCGCGCCGCCGCGTAGACGGTGAGGTAGGGGGCCGGCCCGTCCGGGTAGACGTGGCTGAACCGGGTCGACACGAGCGCCGGCGACCCGGTGGCGGCGACCCCTGCCGCGGCGACCGCCTCCACCACCCGGTCGCGAAGCTGCGGGAAGCGGTCCCAGGTGCACGCGGTCTCCACCGTCTCCACCGCGACGCCGAGCCGGGCGAGCGCGTCCCGGCGGTACGGAGCCCGCAGGAACGCCCCCCGCCACTCGCCGGTGACGTCCGATGTGGACGGTGTGCCGGCGTGCCCGCGGCCGATCTCCACGGCCCGCGCCAGCACCGCGTCCACCGGGTGGTCCGCCGACTCGAAGCCGAGGAGCAGCCGGGCACCGCCGTCGGTCGCGCCGGTGCCGAGCATCGCCTCCAGCGGGTCGAGCAGGCGGCAGTTGCTCGGCCGCAGCCCGGCCTGCACGATCTCGCGCACCGCCGCGACGCCGTCGTCGTACTCCACAAAGGACAGCGCGGATGCGGCGCGGAACTGCGGGCGGCGTAGCACCCGCAGCCAGGCCTCGACGATGACCCCCAGCGCGCCCTCGGAGCCCAGCCAGAGCCGGTCCGGTGACGGCCCGGCGCCGGAGGCCGGCACCCGCAGCGACTCGCCCACCCCGGCCGGGGTCACCACCCGCAGCGCCTCGACCGCGTCGTCGATGTGCGTGTAGCCGGTGGCGAAGTGCCCGCCGGCCCGGGTCGCGAGCCACCCGCCGACACTGGAGAACTCGAAGCTCTGCGGGTAGTGCCGCAGGGTGAGGCCGTACCGGCGGAGGCGGTCCTCGAGCGCCGGGCCGAGGATGCCGGCCTGCACCCGCGCGGCAAGGCTGGTCTCGTCCACCGCCAGCACCTTGTCCAGTGTGGACAGATCCAGGCTGACCCAGGGGCCTTCCCCGCGGTACTCCACGCCGCCCACGACAGAGGTGCCGCCACCGTAGGGCACGACCGGGGTGCCGGTGCCCGACGCCCAGTCGAGCACCGCGACCACGTCGGCCTCGGCGACCGGGTAGGCGACCAGGTCCGGCGGGTTGGCGAGCTCGCCGTGCAGGTTGCGGACCACATCCCGGTACGCCTTGCCGTGTGCGTGCGCGGCACGGGTGTGCGGATCGGTGTGGCAGATCCCGACGAGCGCGGCGGGCGGCGCCAGCCGGGGTGCCGGCAGGTCCAGCGAGTCCGGGTCCGGTGGGGTGAGCAGGGTGCCGTCCAGGGGCAGGAACGGGCGCACCCGCTCGGCCAGCGCCGAGGTGGCCGCCTCGTCCAGCGCCTGGTCCACCCTTCCCCAGCCCCACCATGACCGTTCCCGCCCGTCCGCCATGACGCGAGCGTAGGTGAAGCGGGGGTTCCTTGGTCGTTGGACGGCTACCGACACTGCCACGGCGAGTCTTGCCGGTAGGCGTCCAACGATCACCGCGCCGCTACTCGTCCTCCTCGTCGAGGCGGGCGAGCCAGGTGGCGAAGCGCTCGATCGGCGTCTCGAACTCCGGGTGCTGGTCCAGGAAGTCACGCAGCCGGGCGGCGAGCCACTCGAGGCTGACCGTCTCCTCGCCACGCCGGTCGGCCAGCTCCTCGATGCCGCGGTCGGTGAAGTACATGAGCTACGACCGTCCCAGAGCGGTGTCCAGGAGCGCGGCCTGCTCGGTCTCGTGGATCCGGGCCGAGCCGGCCGAGGGCGCCGCGGCGGCCGGGCGCGAGATGAGGCGCAGCCGGACCCCGTCGAGCTCGTCGATGAGGTTGAGCGCGATGAACGACCAGGCGCCCTGGTTGGCCGGCTCCTCCTGGACCCAGTAGACCCCCTCCGCCTGCGGGTACGCGGCGAGCGCCGCGCGCAGCTCCGCCACGGGCAACGGGTAGAGCTGCTCGAGCCGTACCACCGCCGGGCCGGCCTGCTCGCCCCCGGCCCGCTCGGCACGGGCCTGGACCAGGTCGTAGTAGATCTTCCCGGTGCACAGCAGCACCCGCCGTACGGCGCCCGGGTCGACCGCGGGGTCGGCGAGCACCGGCTGGAACGTGCCGGTGGTGAAGTCCTCCACCGCCGACACGCACAGCTTGTGCCGCAGCAGGGACTTTGGCGTGAACACCACGAGCGGCTTGCGCTTGGGCGAGAGGGCCTGGCGGCGCAGCAGGTGGAAGTAGTTAGCCGGCGTGCTCGGGATGGCGACCCGCATGTTGTCCTCGGCGCACAGCTGCAGGTAGCGCTCTGGCCGGCCGGAGGTGTGGTCCGGGCCCTGGCCCTCGTGCCCGTGCGGCAGCAGCAGCGTGAGTGCGGACCGCTGGCCCCACTTGACCTCACCGGAGGAGACGAACTCGTCCACGATGGACTGTGCCCCGTTGGCGAAGTCGCCGAACTGCGCCTCCCACAGCACCAGCGCCTCCGGGTTCTCCACCGAGTAGCCGTACTCGAAGCCCATCGCGGCGAACTCGCTGAGCAGGGAGTCCTGCACGAAGAAGCGGGCGCCGGCGGCGGTGACCGAGGAGAGCGGAAGATACTCCGCGCCGGTACGGCTGTCCATCACCGCGCCGTGGCGCTGGACGAACGTGCCGCGCCGGGAGTCCTGGCCGGACAGGCGGACCGTGACACCCTCGGCGAGCAGCGACCCGAACGCGATGATCTCCGCAAAGCCCCAGTCGATGTCGCCCTCGGCCGCCATCGCCGCGCGCCGCCGCAGCAGCTGGACCACGCGCTTGTGCGGGGTGAACCCGGCGGGCAGGTCGACGTGCGCGGCACCGATGCGCCGGACCAGCTCGGCGTCGACGGCCGTGCCGACCACTGGCTCCGGCTCCGGCTGCGGCGGGCGGGGTGGCCGGGCCGGCGAGCTGGACCCGGCCGCGTCGCGGGTCGCCTTGAACACGGACTCCAGCTGCTGCTGGTAGTCGCGCAGCAGCTCCTCCGCCTCATCCACGGTGAGGTCACCCCGGCCGATCAGCTCCTCGGTGTAGATCTTGCGCACCGAGCGCTTCTGGTCGATGATCGCGTACATCAGCGGGTTGGTCATCGACGGGTCGTCGCCCTCGTTGTGCCCGCGCCGCCGGTAGCAGAGCAGGTCGATCACGACGTCCTTGTTGAACGCCTGCCGGTACTCGAACGCCAGCCGGGCCACCCGGACCACCGCCTCCGGGTCGTCCCCGTTCACGTGGAAGATCGGGGCCTGGATCATCCGGGCGATGTCGGTGCTGTAGAGCGAGGAGCGGCTGTACTCCGGCGCGGTGGTGAAGCCCACCTGGTTGTTGACCACCATGTGGACCGTGCCGCCGGTGCGGTAGCCGCGCAGCTGGGAGAGGTTGAGCGTCTCCGCGACCACGCCCTGGCCGGCGAACGCGGCGTCGCCGTGCACCAGCAGCGGCAGCACCGTGTAGCCATCCAGGCCGAGGTCGAGCCGGTCCTGCTTGGCCCGGACGATGCCCTCCATCACCGGGTCGACCGCCTCCAGGTGCGACGGGTTGGCGACCACCGACACCGTGGTGTGCGAGGCCCCGTCCGGCGTGGTGAACTTGCCGGTCATGCCGAGGTGATATTTCACGTCCCCGGAGCCCTGGGTGGACCTCGGGTCGAGGTGCCCCTCGAACTCCGAGAAGATCTTCTGGTACGGCTTGCCGACGATGTTCGCGAGCACGTTGAGCCGGCCCCGGTGCGCCATGCCGATGACGACCTCGTCCAGCCCCTCCTCGGCGGAGGCCTGGAGCACCTCGTCCAGCAGCGGGATCAGCGACTCGCTGCCCTCCAGCGAGAACCGCTTCTGCCCGACGAACTTGGTCTGCAGGAACGTCTCGAACGCCTCGGCCGCGTTGAGCCGGTTGAGGATGTGCTTCTGCTCGTCGGTGCTCGGCTTGGCGTAGCGCACCTCCACCCGCTCCTGGATCCAGCGCCGCTCCTCCGGGTCCTGGATGTGCATGTACTCGATGCCCACCCGCCGGCAGTAGCTGTCGCGCAGCACCCCGAGGATGTCGCGCAGGCGCATCTTGTCCTTGCCGGCGAAGCCGCCCACCGGGAAGGAGCGGTCCAGGTCCCACAGGGTCAGGTCGTGCTCGCGGACGTCGAGGTCCGGGTGGCGGCGGATCTCGAACTCCAGCGGGTCGGTGTCGGCCATCAGGTGCCCGCGCACCCGGTACGCGTGGATCAGCTCGATCACCCGCGCGGTCTTGTCGATCTGCCCCTCCGAGGTGTACGCGATGTCGCGTACCCAGCGGACCGGCTCGTACGGGACCCGCAGCGAGGTGAAGATCTCGTCGTAGAAGCCGTGCTCGCCGAGGAGCAGCTCGTGGATGACCTTGAGGAACTCGCCGGACTGCGCACCCTGGATGATCCGGTGGTCGTAGGTTGAGGTCAGGTTGATGATCTTGCTTACGGCCAGCTCGGCGAGGGTCTCGTCGGACATGCCCGCGTACGGCGCGGGGTACTCCATCGCGCCGACGCCGATGATGGTGCCCTGCCCGGACATCAGCCGCGGGATGGAGTGGACCGTGCCGATCCCGCCCGGGTTGGTGAGCGTGACGGTGGTGCCCGCGTAGTCCTCCATGGTCAGCTCGTTGCGGCGGGCCCGCCGGACAATGTCCTCGTACGCCTGCCAGAACTGGCGGAAGTCCATCTGCTCG
>DASSUC010000501.1:0-22297 GCA_035707405.1 Micromonosporaceae bacterium
CTCGACCAGCACCCCACACCCCGCTGACCAGCACGAACACGGCCGCCTAGACACACGCCCCACCGGCGTGCCATCAACCATTCCCGCAGCTCAACCCCACGATTCCGTGTCCAGACCCACCACCCAGCTGCGGAACGCCAGATTTGGTGCGCAAGCGGTTTGGTACTGGGCTGTCTCTGGTGACGATCGGCAAGTATCTGCGGTCGTGGCGGTTGTCGCCGCAGAAGCCGGTCCGTAAGGCCTACGAGCAGAACCCGGAGGCGGTGGCGCGGTGGCTGGAGGTGGAGTACCCCGCCATCGCGAGACGGGCTAAAAGGGAGAAGGCACTCATTTTGTGGTTGGACCAGACGGGCCTGCGGTCGGATGCCCCGGTGGGGAAGAGCTGGGCGCCGGTGGGGAAGACCCCGGTTGTGAAGAAAACCGGCAGACGGTTCGGTGTGAATGCTATGGCCGCAATCAGTAACAAAGGTGAGCTGTACTTCACCTGCTATCACGGCTCGTTCAACGGGGCGGTGTTCCTGGACTTCCTCAAGCGTCTGGTCCGCCACCTCGACCGGAAGATCCACCTGATCGTGGACGGGCATCCGGTGCACCGGCGGATCAGCGTGCGCAACTGGCTGGCGGAAAACGTTGGCCGCATCCAGATGCACTTCCTGCCCGGTTACAGTCCTGAGCTAAATCCCGTAGAACTGCTCAACGGCGACACGAAACGCCATGTGGCGCAAGCGAACCCGCCAACGAAGGCCCAGCTGGCGGCCGAGGTCCGCGCGCACCTGCGTCGCCGTCAGAACCAGCCAGAGCTGGTGAGATCCTTGTTCCACAAGCCTGAGGTCCGCTATGCCGCAGCATGATCACGGCATATTTGCCTTACGGATCAATAACCGCTGCCCCAGCATGATCTCGACCAGCATCGCGGCGCGTTCGGTGCGCACGTTGCCAAACGCGGTCAACGCCACCGCCGCAGTGTTCAGCGCCGGGCCGAAGCTCACCCCGTTGACGACCCCGCCGTCTGGTGGGCACGGCGCCGTGACCGCCGTGCAGCCGCAACGCCCGCCGCGGCAGCAGGTACTCCACCCGCCGCCGGATGATCTGCACGTCCGTCCCACACCTGCGACCAGGCCGTACCCGCGTCATCCGCGCCGGCCAGATCACCACCACAGCCCCGGCACACCGCTGGCGGGTCCAGGGTCATCCGTTGTGTGGGGCGGATCCCGCATGAGCCCATGCGCCGGATGGCCGGGCTGCCCGCCCCGCCTGCGGTTCGCCGACCGCCGCCGCGACGACCCGCCCTGCTCCCGACGGGCCTACCGCGCCCCCTTGCGGCGGGCCTTGACCCCGACCGGGTCCTTCGAGGTCGGGGTACCCGAGCAAGCACCCGCCCCGGCGTGTCGCCTAACCACGTCCAGACCCAATGCCGCGTAGCCTAAGTTGATCATGCTGTTGTGCTGGGTCTTTGTGGATGGTCGGCGTGGTGGCGTGACCGACGGGTGCGGTGCTGGTGTGCTTGCCGGTCGTGACCCAGACGGTGGCGGTGACGGCGGATCAGGTGTCGTTGGGTGTGCTGGTGTCTGCGGTGCCGCGGGATGCGGTGGACGCGGCGGTGGCCAGGTACGGGGTGGGGGCCAAGCGGTCGGACGGGAAGCTGCCGGCGCATGTGACGGCGTACCTGACGATGGCTTTGTGCCTGTTCGGCGAGGATGACTACGAAGAGGTCGCCACGAAGGTGACCGGGGGGTTGACCCGGTTCGGGTGCTGGGACGCCGGCTGGTCCGCACCGACGGCTTCGGGGGTCACGCAGGCGCGTAAGCGGCTGGGAGCGCCGGTGATGGCGGAGGTCTTCGAGTCGGTGGCGGCGCCGGTGGGCACGGCGCAGACGCGGGGGGCGTGGCTGCGTGGGTGGCGGGTGCTGGCCGTTGACGGGTTCGATGTGGACCTGCCGGATACGCCCAGCAACGCCGCCGAGTTCGGCTACGCCGGCTCGGGGGCCAACCGGTCGGCGTACCCGAAGGCGCGGGTGGTGGCGTTGGCCGAGTGCGGCACGCATGCGTTCCTGGCCTGTGAGGTATCCGGCTACGGCGTTGGGGAGCAGACCCTGGCGATGCGGCTGTACCCGCGGCTGCGCCGCGATGAGCTGTTGACCGCCGACCGGGGGTTCTACTCCTTCGATGCCTGGTCGAGGGCGGCAGCGACCGGGGCGGCGCTGCTGTGGCGGGCCCCGACCGGGCTGCGGCTGCCGGTCGTGGACGTGTTGGCCGACGGCACCTACACCAGTGTGCTGGTCGACCCGAAGATCCGCGGTGGGCGGCGGGAACGGGTCCTGGCCGCCGCCCGCGCCGGGCAGGACCTCGACCCCGACCAGGCGCATCTGGTGCGGGTGGTCGAGTACGACGTGCCCGACCGTGACGGCAACGGCACCGGCGAGCTGGTCGTGCTGCTGACCAGCATCCTGGACCCGGCCGGTGCCCGCGCGGACGAGCTGGCCGACACCTACCACCAGCGTTGGGAAGAAGAGACCAGTAACGACCAGCTCAAGACGCACCTGCGCGGTCCTGGGCGCCTGCTGCGATCGAAGCTGGCCGAGCTGGCCTACCAGGAGATCTGGGCCTGGCTGATCGTCCATTACGCCCTGGCCGCGTTGGTCACCCGGGCGGCCGAGGCCGCCGACCTCGACCCCGACCGGATCAGCTTCACCCGCGCGCTGCGCATCGCCCGCCGTACCGCCACCGGGACGGCGGGCATTCCCCCCTGGGGACTGGGCTGAGCATCTGCTCTACGTGCTGGCCGAGCTGGGCCGCAAGCGGCTACCGGCCCGACGGCACCGTACCTGCCCCCGTGCGGTCAAACGGGCCCGCCACAACAGCTACCGGGTCAAAAGACCCAACGAGCCAGCCAGCACCCGCCACCCCGGCCCAGCGACCATCCGGTTCTGGGGTCTCAAACCCCCACCGGCACCACACCCGCCCGCCACCGGCCACAAAGGACCGATAGGAACGCCCCGAGGCCGCACCCGGCCAGCCACCCCACGCCACCATCACCACCCGGTACCTACCAGCCCGCCACAACACACCCGCCGGCACCCCGCCCGGGCACAAACGACCAGCCCACGATCATGATCGAACTAGGCTACGTGGCATTGGGTCCGAACCGGCCTGGGTTGATGCCACGTGTCCATTCACGGGTTGGCGGCCGTGAGTGATGTGGCTACGCTGCGACTGGCTTGGGTAGCCAGGGCCGGATGGCCTGGGCGCCGGTGATGGCGTCTAGGAGCGTCAGGCCGTGGTTTCGGGCCGAGGTGAGGTAGGACTGGATCAGGCACCATCGGTCACGGTCTGTCCGCTTTGCCAGTAGCCGGAGACGGCTTGGACCAGGCGCCGATCTGCAGGTTCGTGTCCTACTGAACCAATGTCGCCGGAGGTGCCGAGTGATTGAACCAAGGGGTGCCCGTGCGGTTCGACGAACTGCTCAAGCGCGTACAGCAGCGAGCCGTTTCCTACCAGCAAACAAGATCCCTCGACCAGATCAGCACCAATTCAGCGATTGGCGATGCACGAGAACTAGAGCGAGCAGCGCAACCAGTTGTCGTCTACAACCCCACCGGCGAAGAGGGCGAGCGGCTGGCCAGCGCATATCTCGCATTGGGCTGGTTGTATTACTTTCGATCCACACTGCCTTCAGGGCCAGCTCAGGCAGATCTCGCTCGGGCTATCGCCTTCTTTCTGATGTTCGACGCCACCGAGGATTACTATCCAGCAGGGCTGCGTGGAGTCGTTGGTCCGACCGCTAGTCCTGACAATCAGGCAACGACTGCTGCCGCCCTACTGAATAGCGTTGCGGATGTTGTGGGCGAAACTCGACGTGGAAGCAACGCATACTTGGTAACCGAGACAGGCGCCGACGAGGCGCTTCTTGGAGTGGGTATCACTTTGCTCGACGCAGCGATCGCCGGTACGTCACAAAGCGACCCAAATCGGCCGTCCATGGTGTCCAATCTCATTCTCGCCCACAGGACACGTTTCGAACGTATGGGCGTCTCCTCCGATCTTGATCGAGCGATCGAGCTAGGCGAGCTTGAAATAGCAGGTCTGGATGGAAGCAGTGAAGGAGGCGAGTTGGTTTCCGATTTGGGTGTGTCCTATCTGATTCGATATGAAACAGCTGGTTCGTTACCCGACGCTGAACGCGCCATCGAACTCGGCGAGCTTGCGGTAGCGTCATCCCCCGGGGACGGCGCCCCCGCCGGAATCCTGTCGAACCTCAGCAACGCATATCAAGCTCGATATCGCCGCCGAGGGCATATCTCGGATCTGGAACGAGCAATTGAGGTCGGCGAGGCTGCAGTCGCTCAGGGGTCGAGCGATGATCAGATGTGGCCAGGTTGGCTTTCGAACCTTGGCAATGCGTACCGACTCCGATATAACCGCGACGGGGCACTAGTCGACCTAAGCCGAACGATTGAACTAGGCGAGCTCGCAGTGTCGGCGACATCGAACACTGACATAAATAGGGCGAAGTACCTGTCAAATCTCAGCAACGCATATAGCCAAAGGCATGATCGGCAAGGAACACATTCCGACCTTCAGCGCATGATTGAGTTGGGTGAGTTCGCGGTGTCAGCAGCCCCCGACACCGATACAAATAAGGCCAAGTACCTGTCGAATCTAAGTGCCGCATATCAGGTGAGATATCGCCGGTTGGGCGCATTCAAGGACATAGAGCAATCAATTGCACTTGGCGAGAGAGCACTAGAACTAACTGGAATGAGCCACCCCGAGAGGGCGGGCAGGCTTTCAAATCTCGGAAACGCATACTTGCTACGCTCGGCGAGCCTGGAGTCGTTGTCTGACGTGCACCGAGCGGTGAAGGCAGCCGAACTCGCACTTGCGGCTACCCCCGCGAGTCACCCTGAAGCAGCGGCTCGGCTCCTGAATCTTGCCAGCGCCTACTTCGCCCGGTTCGAGATGACTGGCGAGCGTCTAGAGGTATCGGTCGTAGCGGGGCTTTCCGAGAGCGCGTCGAAGGCCACCAACTCGACTCCCTCTCAGATCGCATCGATGCGGCACATGATCGGCGTGTTGGCACATCTCGCCGGCGCTCTGTCGACGGCAATCGAAATGCTAGATACGGCTGTACAAGTTCTTCCATCAATGACACCACGTGAGTTTGGATGGGCGGACCAGGAATACCGGATCGGTCAACAGCTAGGCTTGGCGGCGGAGGCAATCGCCGCACACCTCGCCCTGAACGACCCAACGGGCGCGATAGAGATATCCGAGCTTGGGCGTGGAATTCTCCTGGCCGCCGAGCTAGATTCTCAGACCGACCTAACGGATCTGCAGCAAGCAATGCCCGAGTTGGCTGATCAGTTTCGTAAGGTGCGCGCACACCTCAACGCCTCATCGGAGGTTTTCGCAACACAAACGAAAGACGCCACTGAAACGGCCAACCGGCGGACCTTGCAGTGGAGACATTACGACGAACTGCTTTCGCAGATCCGCAAACACGAGGACTTCTCAAGGTTCCTACTTGTGCCAAGATTGTCCGAGCTTCAATCGGCGGCGATTGGTGGTGCAGTGGTGCTAGTAAATGCAAGCCGGTGTCGCTGTGACGCGATCGTTGTGACGCCCGACGGCGGCCCTACCCAAATAGAGCTGGCAGACCTCCACCTGTCGGATGTGCGCGCCTGGGCGCGGGCGCTCTTGGACGCAACCAACTCGGAAGGCCGATTGGTTGGTGCGTTGCGCAAGCAGCGGCTACTCCCGGAAATTCTCGGCTGGCTGTGGGACGCGATCGTGTCGAAGGTCCTATACGCACTACCGCCGGTTCACCCCACATCCGAGTCCAGCCCGCGGAGGGTGTGGTGGCTCCCCATTGGCCTACTCGGACTGTTTCCACTCCACGCTGCCGGTAACCCGGGCCAAGCGGGCGCCCTCGACCATTTGGTCTCGTCCTATATTCCAACGTTGCGTACGTTTGCGCACACTCGCCGGGCCAAGCCACGCGCCATGCGTAGACAGTTAACGGTGGCGCTCCGACACACGCCGGGTCTTCCCGATTTGCCCGGCACTGTTGATGAGGCACGTGAACTTCGGACCGCGTTCTCAGACACACTAGCTCTGACTGAAGAGCAGGCGACTACCGCGCACGTACTAGACGCATTGGCGAGTACCACGTGGGCGCATTTTGCCTGCCATGCCGAATACGACCCTATCGTCCCTTCCCGCAGCGGCCTGCGGCTACACAACGGCCTTCTGCAGATACCCGAAGTCAGTCGGCTACGACTTGAACAGGCCGAGCTGGCATACCTATCAGCTTGTTCAACGGCCCATCGCGGTTGGCAGCACAGCGACGAATCGCTTCATCTCGCTTCCGCGTTTCATCTGGCCGGGTTTCGTCACGTCGTTGCGAGCCTTTGGCCGCTGGACGACGCCATAGCCGCCACAGCCGCGCGAATGTTCTATCGACGGCTTCCTGCCATGAGTGCCGACCAGGCGGCGCTCTGTCTCAACACTACAAGCCGGGGGCTACGGGATGAACATCCGAGCCGTCCCGACTGGTGGGCCGCTCTGATACACAGCGGACCTTGATCACATTGTTTATCAAACGGATTTCCTACTATGCGCCGTCTAGCTCCACCAAACACAAAACAGCTCCCTTCCGGACCAGTTGAGTGATCTCCTCACCTTCTTCTGGAGGCCACTTGGACCTAAGGTTCCGCGTTATGTCTCGGGATCGCGGGCCGTTCCTCTGTACAACAAAGGGCTAAGTCAGCAGGACAACAACTTGTTTCAACTCGAACCACGGACGTCTGTGACATCTTGCACAATCCTTGCTCGGTGTAACCGGTTGGTATCGATCAGTGTCCACCACGGTCCGCTATCGTGTGGACACCCGCTAACGAGGTCGTCGAGCGGAGATCTGGAAAGGAGCAAAGTGGACGTAGCCGAGCGGCGTGCGCTGACGATGCTTTGTGGTGAGTTGTCGGAGTTGCGCGCGGAGAGCGGGCAGCATCCGCCGGACAAGCAGCAATTACTGGCACAGATCGAGGCCGAGGCACGCGCCCGGCGTCCAATCTTGGGGCTGCTCGCGGAGCTGATGGGCATAAACAGGGAGGAGACCGTACGAGCGTTAGCCGGCGGGCTGCCGGGAACGGGTCCAGGCCACGCCGACGAGGAACGGTTCGGATGCCCGGACGGTGCATGCGACCGCGTCTGCACCACGTACCCGGCGGGACCAGTTCCCCGCTGCCCGCTCATCGACGATCCGATGACCAGGCGATAGCGCTGTGGGCAAATTCTTTGAGGAATTGGGCAAGAAGCTGGCCGAGAGATGGGTCAGTCTGCTGGTACTACCGGGTGCGCTGTTCGCCGTCGCTGCCTGGGCCGGCGTGCGGCTAGGACACCGGGATGCCCTCAATTGGTCGAAGCTCGACCGGTATGTTTCGGCCGCTGCGACTACAATTGCCCGGCAGTCGGTAGGGACCCAAGCACTTCTCGTTGTCACGGCGCTGCTAGTAACTGCTGGCGTCGGCTTGGCGGTCCAGGCCCTCGCCGGACCAACCCGGTTGATCTGGTTGGGCCAATGGCCACGACTCGTGGCCCCGGTGTACCGGCGGCTCCAACGAGACAGACTCAAGCGGTGGCATCGGCGACTGGATCAAAGACGGCGCCTGGAACAAGCACATCCCAGCCAAACCCGAACCACCGACGAGCAATATTCGATCAACCGTGCTGCTGACCGAGTCAACCGCGTGGCCTTGGCCGAACCCGGCCGACCCACATGGATGGGCGACCGCATCCACGCCGTCGAACGGATCGCGCTGGACCGTTACGGACTGGACCTCGCCTTCGCTTGGCCCCGGCTGTGGCTGGTACTGCCCGGGACCACCCGAGAGGAGATCACGGCGGCCCACGCCGCGTTCGCCGGCGCTGTTGCCATCGGCACCTGGGCTTGGCCCTATCTTCTCCTGGGGACCGTGTGGTGGCCCGCCGCACTGGTAGGCGTGGCCATAGGTACTACAGGATGGGTACGCGCTCGCGCCGCCATCACCGATCTCAGTGCCCTGTCCGAATCGGCTCTCGACCTTCACGGTCGGACCCTGGCCGCCGCCCTCGGCGCCGCCGACAAGGACTCGTGCGGTCCATTGACGATCTCCGAAGGAAGCGAGGTCTCCGCCATCGTTCGCAAAGGACGCTAGCCCTCACCACGACCGCGTCAGAGCATTTGGTTATGTCACCAACGGTCCGAGGCGGGTCCCTAGCGGACAACTTACGGAACCAACGGAGGACTCTTGACCTTAGAACCGTCTCGGCCAGGCAGGGCGGCCGACCACGCACCCCATGCCCAGGTCCCAAATCAATTGCAACAGACTGTAGTCGGCACCTTCGTCGAAACCTTAGCCAGGAGGCGAGGCTCAGCGTGCAGTTCGATGCACTACTGCAGCAGATGTATAGACGCCTGCGAGAGTATCAGCATTCTCGACAAATGCAGCTCGTGCTGGACCCATCCGTCCTGGCGGAGGCTGACGCACTTTGGGAAGCCGCGCAACCGAACGATCGCGACCACCCGGACCCAGACACTGACCGAAGGTTGGCAGCCGCGTGTTACGCCCTCGGATGGTTGCGTTTCTTCCGCAGCACCGCACGGACCACTGACCTAAACTCAAGACCGTTTTAGGGGGATCGGTCACGCTTCGGGTGCGGTGAGGCTCCGGGTGGGCCGGGTATTGAAATCAGAAGAAGCTCCTGATAGGACATGGATTGCCTAGATCCACACAGTCCAGTCAGGAGCTTCGGTGGCCGATTCTGCCATGGTGTCCGCCCATGCGATGCAGCAGTCCGCTGACCAGCAAGAGGCATTGCGTGCGGCGGTAGTCGGCGGGCCAGCGGCCGTTGGTGCGCTCGACGAGCAGGTGACCGGCCGGTTGTGGCCGGCGCTGGTCGACCCCCAGGTGATCGGACAGGCCCTGGCCGCGGTCGGGCATGTCGACCAGCGGCGGCGAGTGTTGACCGCAGCGGTAACGGCCATGATCGTGCTCGGGTTGTGCCTGTTTCGCCGCGACAGCGTGGCGGTGGTCACCGGGCGGGTGACCGCGCGGATCCCCCGCACCCGCATCGAGGGCGCACCGAGCGCGGCGGCGGTGTCCAAGGCGCGGGCACGGGTGCCCGCCACGGTGATGCACCAGGTGTTCACCGCCTGCGCGCGGCAGATGCCCACAGCCGGGGCCGAGTGCTACGCGTTCGGCCTGCTGGTGACCGCGATCGACGGCACGGTGCTCGACCTGGCCGACACCGACTCGATGCGACAGCGGTTCGCGACCCCCTCGGGCGGCCGGTTCCCGCAGGCACGGATGGTGGCGCTAGGCTCCACGGAGAACAAGACCGTGGCCACGCACCTGCTGGCCGACCTGGTCGACCGGGGGCTTGAGGCCGGTGACGGGCTGCTGGTCGTCATCGACGGGGCCAAGGCGCTGTCCGCCGCGGTGACCGCTGTTTTCGGTGCCAGCGCGGCGATCCAGCGCTGCACCCTCCACAAGAGACGAAACGTCGCCGAGCACCTGCCCGAGACCGAGCGGGACTGGGTCGACACCAAGCTCGTGCGCGCCCTGGCCAACCCCGACGCCGCCGCCGGGCTGCGTGATGTCAAGGCCCTGGCCACCGCGCTGGAGCGCAGCCATCCTGGCGCGGCGGCCTCGCTGCGTGAGGGTATGGAGCAGCTGTTCACCGTGGCCCGGCTGGGCATCACCGGCACCCTGGCCAGGACCCTGACCACGTCTAACCCGATCGAGTCGATGATCTCCATCGCCCGGGCCACCAACCGTAACGTCACCCGCTGGCGCGACGGGCAGATGGTGCTGCGCTGGACCGCCGCAGGCATGCTCAACGCCCAACGCAGCTTCCGCCGGGTCAAGGGCTACAAGCAGATGCCCCAGCTGACCGCCGCGCTGCACCGACACGCCCACCCCAGCACCGCCAGCAGCACCGAAACCGCCATCACCGCCGCATAACATCAGACGGGATCGTCACCGAAGTTCCACGAAACCCGTGACACCCTCGCCCATAAAACGGGCGGCGATGAGGGTCCGGCGTAGCGCGGTGAGCATGTCAGCGAACGATGGGTCGGTCTTCGACAGATACCAGGGTGCGTGGACGCGGCGTTCTGCGACGATCCCGGACTGGTGGCCGTGTAGTGCGTACCAGAGCACGACGAGGGTGTAGACGTACATCCCGAACGCCCACGTGCGGGTCACCGCTTGGGCGGTGCGGTTGCGGGCCTGACCGACGCCGAGGGTCTGGCGGGTGTCGAAGAACGTGACCTCGATCGCCCACCGGGCTGCGTAGCGGGCCACCAGATCAGTGGAGGCGACGCGCAGGTCGGTAGTGACCAGGGCCAGCACCGGCCCGGTTTCTCGGTCTCGGACCAGGACCATCCGCACGGCTACGGGTCCGAACACCCCGTACCAGAGGCAGTTGAGCACCGCGATGCGCACGGTGTCACTGCGCCCGTAGCGGGCCACGGCCGCCGTCTGGAACACCGCTGTGGCGGCGGCCTGCGCGGGTGTCCCGATCCGGTCGCCCTTCAACCGTGGCCGTCCCCGCTTACCGGTGGGGGCCGGTGCGCGGTGGTACAACACCGCGTTACGGGGCAGCCGGGTCGTCCAGGAGATCTGAGCGGGCAGGTCCCGCAGGCCCTTGCCGTGGTACGCGGCGTCGGCGACCACATGCACGCGCCGGCCCGGCACCCGCTCGGCGATGGTCGTGACCATCTGCGCCGCCAGGTCGACCGCCGAGGCGGTGCCTTTCCCCGCCAACGCCGGCACAGCACCGGTAGACACAACGGCCGCGACAGGAACGAGGGCCGCACGATGACCCCGACGACCACCCAGCGGTGACCGAACGCCAGCTTGTTGCGAGCGGGGGCGGATCCGTCGTGGATCCACCCGACGCCGTGGACCTTCTTACCCCGGCGTCGGTGCGCGGTGTCATCGACCGCGAGGTGCAGATCGGCGCCGTCGGCGACGAGGTGGGTCAACACGAGGTCGAACACGGTCAGACCGACCTGGTCGACCGACCAGCGGGCCGTGGAGAAGAACCGATGCGCCCGATGATGCGACCACGTCATGGCCAGCCCGGCCCCGGTGAGCATCCCGCACACCGTCCGTTGCCTGGTCTGCGCGACCAACCCGATGACCATCGCGGAGAAGACCTCAAACGTCGGCGTCGTGAGACACCCGGCGAAGGCGTCCAACAACCGGCGTAGCGAGATGGGTAGGCTGGCTCCTGGAAGCATCGACGGATCACTTTCGGCAACGACAGTGGTGTAAGCACCGTCGATGCTTCCTTCATCTCACCCCAAGATCACGCACCTCCAGGCCACCCGGCGTGTCACACCCACCGCCGACCCGCCACCCAAAACTGCGAAAGTCGAGCGGGTCTCTCGACGTGCTCATAAAGGCTCCCAGCCCAGCGCCGCACCCAGGCGCGCCATGACGCCTGCCGCGGCCGGGATAGCACCGGTCGCCGCCGTCGCAGGCAGCCAGCACCGCGGGTACGCGCACCACGCTGAGGTGCGTGGTGGACGGAGGGTGCAGGTCGCCGAAGTCGAGGCCCGGGCGAAGCGCGGCGTACGTCCCAAGTTGTGCCCTCCGGTATGCAGGTCTAGTCTCCGGAAATCAGACCAAATTTAGTGGTTCGCGCGACGTCCTCATTGCGGTAGCAGGAGCCGGGAGGCGCGGGTGACACGGCGAGATCGACCGACGATCCGCTCCGACCGTGGACAGGGTCTCGTCCCTGCCGCTGCCGATCCCAGGCATCTCCCGCACGGAACCGACCGGCGGGGCACGTAGGAGAAAAGTGCTCGCGGATGCCGGCCAACTCACGGGCATGGTGGTGGAGTCCGACCTCTCGACTGCCGGCACAGCTCAGGCCACGCCTGTGCGCCTCGATGATGCCCACCGGCCCACGGCAGTCTTCCACTCCAATGACTGATGACCATCGCCGGACCACCGGTCGTGCCGGAGTGCCGCAACGTGCCGGGCCACTGTCGGGCACCGGGGTCGACAGCGCCGAACCGGCCGGACACGTCACCGACCTCAACGGCTGCACCGCAGGCGACATCGCCACACAACCCAGATCGGAGAAGACATGAGACGTACCTTCCCGGCGTTGCTCCTGACCGCGACCCTCGCTCTCACCGCGGGCTGCGGCGACAGCGGCGGCGACGCGGACAAGGCCAACGCCGCCACGGGCCCGATCACCATCTGGCTCTCCAACAACAAGGAGGAGCTGGCCTGGGGCAAGGCCATGGTCGAGGCGTGGAACGCACAGCACGCCGACCAGAAGATCACCGCACAGGAGATCCCCGCCGGCAAGACCTCGGAGGAGGTGATCGGTGCCGCGATCACTGCCGGCAACGCACCGTGCTTGATCTTCAACACGGCGCCGGCTGCGGTGCCACAGTTCCAGAAGCAGGGCGGCCTGGTGGCGCTCGACTCTTTCGACGGTGCCGCGCAGTACATCGCCGATCGCACCGGCGACGCGGCCGGCCAGTACAAGTCCCCGGACGGCAAGTTCTACCAGCTGCCCTGGAAGTCCAACCCTGTCATGATCTTCTACAACAAGCAGATCTTTGCGAAGGCCGGTCTCGACGCCGAAAAGCCGGCACTGTCCACGTATGACGAGTTCCTTGCGGCGGCTCGGAAGATCAAGTCCTCGAGGGCCGCGACGGCCGCCATCTATCCCGCCCCCACCAGCGAGTTCTTCCAGTCCTGGTTCGACTTCTATCCCCTGTTTGCCGCCGCGACGGATGGAAAGCAACTGGTCCAGGACCGCAAGGCGCAGTTCAACTCGCCAGAGGGCCAGCAGGTCGCGGCGCTCTGGAAGACGCTGTACGACGAGGGCCTCGCGCCGAAGGAGCAGTACAACGGCGACGCGTTCGGCGAGGGCAAGTCCGCCATGGCGATCGTCGGCCCGTGGGCGATCGCCGTCTACGGCAGCAAGGTGAAGTGGGGCGCAGTGCCGGTGCCGACGCCCACCGGAAAGCCGGCTGACCAGGTCAAGACGTTCAGCGACGCGAAGAACGTCGCCATGTACAGCGCCTGCCAGAACCGGGCCACCGCGTGGGAGGTGCTCAAGTTCGCCACCAGCAAGGAGCAGGACGGCGAGCTGCTGAACAAGACCGGCCAGATGCCGCTGCGCAAGAGCCTTCCGACCGCCTACCCGGACTACTTCTCGAAGAACCCCGCCTACCAGCAGTTCGCCGACCAGGCCGGCCGCACGGTTGAGGTACCGAACGTGCCGAACTCCGTGGCCGTCTGGCAGGCGTTCCGCGACGCGTACTCGGAGTCGGTGATCTTTGGTAAGAAGCCGGTGCCGGACGCCTTCGCCGCGGCGGCGGCAAAGGTCGACCAGCTCGCCGCCGAGTCCTGATGTCCACCGCCCACGCCGGCGCCGCCGCCCCCACCGGGTCCATGACCCGTACCGGCGGCACCTCCCCGACCGTGGGCGGCCCGCTCCGTGCCTCGCGGAGCCGGGTGGCGGCCCTACTCGGCCGCCACCCGGTGGGCATGGTCCTGGTCGCGCCCTACGCCTTGTACGTCGCTGTGGTGTTCGCGTACCCGTTCGGGTTCGCGGTCTGGATGAGCTTCCACGACTACTTCTTCGCCGCACCCGGCGCCGTGGTCGAGCGTCCCTTCGTCGGGCTGGCCAACTACCGGGCCATGCTGACCGACGAGGGGGTCCGCCAGGCCTTCGGCAACATCCTGGTCTTCCTGGTCATCAACGTACCGCTCACCGCCGCGCTGGCCCTGCTGCTGGCGGTCGCGCTGAACGGGATCGTCCACGCCCGAGCGTTCCTCCGGGTCGCCTTCTACGTCCCCTATGTGACCGCCAGCGTCGCAGTGGTCGGCGTGTGGCTCTTCCTGTTCAGCTCCAACGGGCTGGTCAACACGTTGCTCGGCCCGCTGGCGCCGGAGCCGTCGTGGCTGGTCAACGAGAAGCTGGCGATGCCGGTCATCGCGTTGTTCGTGGTCTGGAAGCAGCTCGGGTTCTTCATCCTGCTCTACCTCGCCGCGCTGCAGAACGTGCCGAAGGAGCTGTACGAGTCGGCCGCGGTCGACGGCGCGTCCCGGTGGCACCAGTTCTGGTCGGTGACCGTGCCGGCGGTGCGCCCGGCGACCGCGCTGGTGGTCATCCTGGCGACCATCACCGGCGCCAACCTCTTCACCGAGCCCTACCTGCTCACCGGCGGCGGCGGGCCGAACGGGGCGTCCGCCTCCCCGGTGCTGGTGATGTACCAGCGCGGCATCCAGCAGGGGCAACCGGACGTCGCTGCCGCGATCGGCGTGCTCCTCGTCATCGGGGTGCTGGTCATCTCGGCCGTCAACCGGCGACTGATCGAGAGGGATTGACGTGTCATCGACATCCGCCGCGCGGCGCACCGGCCCGCGATGGCCCGGGCTCCTCCGCTACGCCGTCCTGCTCGCCGGCGCCCTGGTGTTCCTGTTTCCCTTCTACTACATGCTGATCGGCTCGCTGCAGTCCGAACCGGACACCTCGGTCGCGGGCGCATTTCCCACCTCAGGGCTCACCCTGCGCAACTACGCCGACATCAACTCCCGGGTCGGGCTGCTTCAGTCCCTCGTCAACTCGGGCATCTTCACCGGCGGGGTGATCCTCGGCACGGTGGTCTTCGGTGTGCTTGCCGGCTACGCGCTGGCCCGCCTGCACTTCCGGGGCAGGGGTACGTTGTTCGCCCTGGTCCTGCTGGTCCAGGTGATCCCGTTCCAGCTGCTGCTGATCCCGCTCTACGTGCTGATCGTGCGGGGCTACGGCCTGGCCGACTCCTATCTCGGCATGATCCTGCCGTTCGCGATCAACACCGTCGCGGTCTTCATCTTCCGGCAGTTCTTCCTGCAGCTGCCCGACGACCTGTTCTCCGCCGCGCGCATCGACGGCGCCGGTGAGCTGCGCATCCTCTGGTCGGTCGCGCTGCCCCTGGTACGACCGGCGCTGCTGACCGCCGTCCTGCTCACGTTCATCGGGCCGTGGAACGAGTTCCTCTGGCCGTTCCTCGTGACGAAGCAGTCGGACATGCAGCCGCTGGCCGTCGCCCTGGCCAACTACATCAGCAACGTGGCGTCCCGCGCTGCGAACCCGTACGGCGCCATTCTCGCGGGTGCCTGCATACTGGCCGCCCCGGCCGTCGCGCTCTTCCTGGCATTCCAGCGGCATTTCGTCTCCACCGACATCGGCTCGGGCGTGAAAGGTTGACATGCGGGGCCGGCGGCCGGGGTGCCGCCCGGCCGCGCCCCTCGCGGGATCGGCGTCAGAGCCAACCAGCGTCCTTTGCCCGCATGATCGCCTGGATGCGCGTACGCACTCCGATCTGCTCGTACGCCGCCCGCAACAGCCGGAACATCGCCCGCTCCGAGTAGCCGGCTCGGTCGGCGATCTGTGCAACAGTCGATCCGGCCGCCAGCTGGCGCAACCACGACAGCTGGTCGGCGGACAGGCCGGGCCGCGTGGTGGTGGGTCCCGCCGCGTCGACTGCCGGCGCAATGGCCGACCCGTACGCGAGCGCCACCGCCACGGCGGCGGGCATCACCGCCTGACCGTCGATGGTCGCCTCCACCGTCCGCAGCAACGTATTGACAGTGACCCCGCGCGGCATCACGGACCGCGCGCCGGCCTGGACTGCCCGAGCGCTGGCCGCGACGGAGTCGTCGTCCAGGAGCACGATCACGTGAGGCAACGGCGGCACGGCCCGCAGCCTGCGGAGCATGTCCCAGTCGTCCCCCGATCGCACCGTCAGCACGACCACAGCGGCGCCCCCGCGCCGCAGCCAGGCCAGGACGTCGTCGGGCACATCGACGGGATAGCCTGCCTTACCGAGGACGGCAACGACGCCCTGCTGGAACATCGGCAGCGGGTCGACAACCGCGATGCGGACCGTCAACAGAACGGAGGATCCTTTCCCCTGGCGACCGACGGCTTCACGGCGGCCGGCTGCGGAGACGAGGATCATCCCACCGCTGCGGGCGCGCTGGCGGGCTCCGGTCCTGAACGCGCCGTCGACCTGTCAGGTTCGTGCCTCATGATCTGTCATGGACCCGCGCCCAGCCGCATCCCTAGCATCCCTTCAAGGAGGCGGTGCGCATGGGCACATGACGACGACACCGGCAGACGCCGACACTCCAGGGCTCCCTTGCTGGGCTCGGCGGACGGAGACGAAGAGCCGCAGTCGCCGCCCTCAAAGACCGTCGTGGATCTGATTCTTCATTCTGTCCAGCAGCCCGGTTGGGAACCAGAACGCATTCACCCGTGGCTTCGCCACACTCCGTGGCCGCAGCGACGTCTCATATGCCGCCATTAGGCATGTAATAGCCAGGGCCCGGGCCAGCGTCATCTAACAATGGGAAACAGACAATTTTGCAAACTGGGGAGTAGATGGTCTTGCCGCATGGCGCACCCGGTGTGCAGGTCATGGTCCAGGAGTGGGCGGCCAGCCGGCCGGATGAGCCAGCGGTGCGCGACTCCGGCACCGGTGCGACATTGTCGTACCGGCAGCTTTGGGAACGATCCACCTGGCTGGCGGCTGAGCTGGCCGGGCGCGGCGTCCGCCGGGGCGACGTTGTGGCGGTGGCCCTCGACCGCTCGATCGAGCTGGTCGTCGCCATGGTCGGCATTGTGCGCGCCGGAGCGGCGTACCTCCCGCTGGACGGGCAGGCACCGCCGGACCGGATCGCGACGATTCTCGCCGACGCGGGGGCCGGTTTCGTCGTCGGCACGCCGCCGGACGGCACCGCCCCGGCCGACCCGCGGATCGGCCGGGTCACCGTGCCCACCACCGCCCCGGCTGGCGGCGCCGCGCCACCCGACGTGCCGGTCGGCGGAGACGACCCCTGCTACGTGATGTACACCTCCGGCTCGACCGGCACCCCGAAGGGCGTGGTTGTTCCCCATCGCGCCGTCGTCCGGCTCGTGGCGCGGCCCCACTACTGCGTCGTGCCGCCGGGTGACCGGTGCGCCAACCAGTCGAACCCGGCCTTCGACGCCACCACCTTCGAGGTCTGGGGGGCGCTCGCCGCGGGCGCCACCGTCGTCGTGCTCCCGTCGGTCCTGTCGGTCACGATCGACGACTGGGTCGCGCTGCTGCGGCGCGAGCGGATCGACACCCTGTTCCTCACCACGTCGCTGTTCCACACGGTGGCCAGGGAGGAGCCTGCGGCCTTCGGCTCGCTGGCCAACCTCGTGGTCGGCGGTGAGCAGCTCGAGCTGACCGTCGTCCGTCGGGTGCTGGCCGCCGGGCCGCCGCGCCGGCTGGTCAACGGGTACGGGCCCACCGAGACCACGACGTTCGCCGCATACTTCGACTGCACCGCGGACAGTCTCGCCGGGCTGGACCGGGTGCCGATCGGTTACCCGCTCCAGGACACCGGCCTGTACGTGCTCGACGAGGCGTTGCGCCCGGTGCCGCCCGGCGACGTCGGGGAGCTGTGCATCGGCGGACCCGGCGTGGCGCTGGGGTACCTGGGGCTGCCCGAGCTCACCGCCGAGCGGTTCGTCACCGAGCCCCGCTCCGGCGAGCGGCTGTACCGGACCGGGGACCTGGCCCGGATGCTGCCATCCGGCGCCATCGAGCTTCGTGGCCGGCGCGACCGGCAGGTCAAGCTGCGCGGCTTCCGGATCGAGCTGGAGGAGATAGAGCAGGCCACGATGGCCACCGGCCGGTGCGACGCCGCGTTCGTGGAGAAGGTCGGAGAGGGGCCGGCGGCGAGCCTGGTGGCGTTCGTCCTGCCGGCCCGGGGCAGTGCCGGCGACGGCCTTACCGAGCTCCTGGCCGGCTGCCTGGCCGAGCGGCTTCCGGCGTACATGGTTCCGGCGCGCTGGGTGGTGCTCGACGGCCTGCGGTTCGGGCCGACCGGCAAGGTGGACCGCGAGCAGCTGCTGTCGCTCCTGGACGATGCGTCCGGGCAGGCCAGCGCCGCCGGTGGCGACCTGGGGCCGGTCGGCGAGGCGATCCAGCAGGTCTGGCAGGAGGTCCTGGAGGTGCCGCGGGTCTCCCCGGGTGACGGCTTCCTCGACCTGGGCGGCAACTCTGTCATGGCTGTGCAGGTCGCGATCCGGCTCCAGCAGCGGCTCGGCTTGCCGGTGGAGCCCGCGGACATCCTGCTCGCCGAGTCCCTGGCCGACCTGGCCGGGCGCGCGTCGACCGCGGTCGCGGCACGGTCATGACGGCGGCTGCGGGGCCCGAGGCCGTCGAGACGCCAGCACTGCGGCGGCTGGGCGCCGCGGTCGCGCCGATGTCGTTCGCCCAGGAGCGCCTGTGGCTGATCGACCAGGCCGCACCCGGGTCGGCGACCTACAACGTGCCGCTGCTCACCCGTTGGCGGGAGCCGATCGACCCGGCCGCGCTGGCCGCGGCGCTCGGGGCCGTGGTCGCCCGGCACGAGGTGCTGCGGACGACCTACGCGCTGGACGGAGACCAGCCGGTCCAGCGGGTGGGTGCGCCGGCGCCGGTCGCCGTGGAGGTCCTCGACGGCGGGTCGTGGGTGGACGAGGAGGTGGCCTGCCGGGCCCGGCAGCCGTTCGACCTGGCCGCCGGCCCGGTGCTGCGCGCTACGGTGTGGCGCGGTGCGCCCAGCGGGGACCTGATGCTGCTCGTGGTGCATCACATCGCCATCGACGGCTGGTCGCTGGCGACGCTGTACCACGATCTCGCCGCGGCCTACCGCGCGGCGCTGGCCGGACAGCCGCCGCGCCTGCCAGAGCTGCCGATCCAGTACGCGGACTTCGCCCGCTGGGACCGGGAGACCTTCACCGGGGCGCGGCGGCAGCGCCTGGCGACCCGGGCGGACGAGCTGCGCGACATTCCGGAGCTGGTGCTGGCCGGCGCCCGGCCTGCGCCGCCGGTGCCGGAAGGCGACCCGACCGGCCGTCAGGAGACGTTCGCTGTGCCCGCGCACCTGTGGGCAGGCGTCGAGCGGCTGGCGCGTACGCTGCGGGCCACCCCGTTCGTGGTCCTGCACGCCGCGTTCCAGGTGGTGCTGCACCGCTGGTCCGGCCGGGACGAGCTCATCGCCGGCGTAGTCACCGGGAACCGGCCGCACCCCGACGTCGAGCCGCTCGTGGGGTTCTTCGTCAACACCGTGCCGCTGCGCTGCGAGGTCCGTCCGGAGTGGACGTTCCGGCAGCTGTGCGCGCGGGTGCGCGTCGACGCGTACCGCCTGCTCAGCGACCAGTGGGTGCCGTTCGACCGGCTCACCTCGGCGGTGGCTGCGGTCCGGGCCGGTGGTCACCAGCGGCTCGTGGACGCCTGCTTCGCGTTGCAGAACATGCCGCCGGTGCGGGTCGAGCCCGCGCGGTGGGAACCGCCCACCGTGCTGGCGACCGGTACGGCAAAGTTCGGTCTGCTGCTCATCGTCGAGGAGACCGCGGCCGGGGTGACCGGCACCGTGGAGCTCGACGCCGGCCGCTACCCCGACGAGGTCTGCCGCGGCGTCGTCACGACCTTCCTCGACGTTCTCGCGGCGGTGACCGCCGACGCCGACGTTCCGCTGCGTGCGGTGCCGCTGCCTGCGGTGCCCGTTCGTGCGGTGCCGCTGCCTGCGGTGCCCGTTCCTGCGGTGCCGGTCCGCGCGATGCCCGCGGCTGCGGTGCCGGTGGCTGCGGTGCCGGTGGCTGCGGTGGCGCCGGACGGCTCGGTCGGCACCGTGGCCGACGGCCCGGTCGACGCCGTGTGCCGCCGGCATGCGGCCGAGCTCTTCGCCGCCGCGCTGGGGACGGTGGAGCGGGGCGCACCGGGCGGGGACCGGACCGCGCTGCGACCGGACTCGAACTTCTTCGCCCTCGGCGGGCATTCCCTGCTCGCCGTCACGATGCTCGCGCGGGCGGGTCGCCGCCACGGCGTGGCCGTGTCGCCGCGGGAGTTCCTGGCCGAGCCGACGGTTGCCGGGCTGGCCCGCCTGCTGGCCGCGGGACGCACTCCCGCAACGGTCGACCGGGCGGGCGGCGACGGTACGGGCGGCGGCGGCGGTACGGGCGACGGCGGTACCGGCGGCGGCTCCCGGGACCGGTACCCGGCGACCTCGGCCCAGCAACGGTTCTGGTTCCTCGACAGGATCCCGGCGCTGCGCTCGGCGTACCTGATGCCGACCGTGCTGGAGCTGCGGGGGGCGGTGGACCGCGACGCGCTCTGCCGGGCCGTGGACCGGGTCATGGCGCGTCATCCCGCGCTGGGGTCGCGGTTCGAGCTGGATCGCAAGCGCCGCGCGGTGTGCTACCGCACCGGCGGCGTGCCAGCCCCCACCACCCGCACCGATGCGTCCACCTGGCCGGCGGACCGGCTCCGCGACCACGTCGCGGAGCTGTGCTGGGCGCCGTTTGACCTCGCCGCCGGGGCGCCGGTCCGCACGGCCGTCATCGCCCGCGGCGCGAGCCGTACCCTGCTGGTGCTGGTGGTCCACCACATCGTCGCCGACGGGTGGTCGCGGCGGCTGTTGCTGGACGAGATCGCGGCGGGCTACCGCGCGTGCCTGGCCGGCCGGGAGCCGGCGCTGGCCACACCGGTCCACCCGGACCGCCTGTACCAGGCACCGGCCGCGGACCAGACCGCCGATCTCATCGCCTGGCTCACCCGCGCGCCGGTCGACGTCTGGCTGCCCCACGACCGGCCACGCCCCGACGTGCAGTCCACGGTCGCCGCCACCGCCGCGGCGGTGCTGGACACCGAGGGCACCGCCCGGCTGCGCGCGGTGGCCGCGGGCGCCGCGTGCACCGTGTTCACGGTCACCGCGGCGCTGCTCGCGGTCGCGCTGGCCCGGCTCGGTGCACAGCGGGACTTCCTGTTCGCCTTCCCCTGGGCCGGCCGGGACGCGGCGGGTGCGGCGGAGGCGGTCGGCATGCTGGTGAACACCTCGGTCCTGCGCGTGGACCTGCGCGGCGTGCGGACCTGGCGGGAGCTGCTGGCCAGGGTGCGCGACAGCGCGGCGGTGAGCTACCGCACCGCCGGCGCGTCGTTCGAGGCGGTCGCCGCCGCGCTCCACCCGGACCGCGACCTGAGCCGCCCGCCGCTCACCCCGGTCTACCTGGGCGCCGACGACGGTCCGCTCGCCCCGCCGGTCTTCGGCGGCGACGTGCGGGCGTCGTACCGGCCGCTCGATCCGTACCACATCAAGTACGAGCTGGAGCTCACCGCCACGGAGGACCGGGACCGGTTGCGGTTCACCGCCTCCTACGCGGTCGGCCTCTTCGACGGCGAAACCATTGCGGGGCTGCTCGCGCAGCTCGTGGCCGCCGCCGGAGACCTGACGAGCGATCCGGACACCCACCCGCTGGAGGGCCTGCGGTGCGCGACACAGACCACGGACCAGGCGGCGACGAGATGACCGGCGACGAGCTTCTGGCGCGGGTCCGGCTGGCCTGGGCGGAGGTGCTCGATGCGGACACCGCCGACAGCGTGCCGCTGGACACCAACTTCCTGGACGCCGGCGGCAGCTCACTGCTGTTGGTGATGCTCTGCGAGCAGCTGCAGGCGATGACGAACCGGCCGGTGCAGGTGTCCGACCTCTTCCACCACGGCACGGTACGGGCGCAGGCGGCCCTGCTGGCCGGCGGCGGCGGGCAGGGGCCGGACCGCACCGCGACCGGTACCCGGGAGCGCCTCATCGGGCGCGCCCGGCGCGGCGCCCCGGTCCCGGCCGGCCGGGAGGCCGCCCCGACCACCGATGCCGAGTAGAAGGGCACAGCGACGTGTCGAACGATGTCGAGATCGCGGTCGTCGGTGCCGGCTGCCGCTTCCCGGACGCGTGGACCCCACGGCAGTACTGGTCGAATATTGACAACGGTGTGGTGTCCATGCGCGAGCTGTCCGACGAGCAGCTCCGCGCGGGCGGGGTCGCGGAGGAGGTGCTGAGGGCCCCCGGCTACGTCCGGATCGGCACGGTGCTGCCCGGGGTCGCCGAGTTCGCGGCCGACTTCTTCGGGTACTCGCCGCGGGAGGCGCGGCTGATGGACCCCCAACAGCGGATCTTCCTGGAGTGCTGCTGGGAGGCGCTGGAGCTCGCCGGCCACCCGCCTGCGGCCGACGGCCCGCTGGTCGGCGTGTTCGCCGGCAGTGCGGCCGGCACCTACTCCGCCGCGATGCTCGCGCTGGCGGTCAACCGGGTCGGGCTGGCCGAGGCGGTCGACGACATCGACATCACCACCGGCGGTGAGCCCGACTACCTGACCTCGCGCGTGGCGTACAAGCTCGGGCTGCGCGGGCCGGCGGTCAGCGTGCAGGCCGCGTGCTCCTCCTCGCT
>DASSUC010000502.1:0-5645 GCA_035707405.1 Micromonosporaceae bacterium
AGCTTCAACTGTGTGTCCGCCGCCACGACCGCGGTCATGTCCGCCGGCACCTGCGGGTGACCGGCCCGCTCTCTATAGATCTAGTACGCGGTTGAGGAAGTCGCGGTAGGTGCGGATCGCGATCCGCATCTCCTCGGTGTCCGGGGTCGGGTTACGCCGGTGCGGATCCAGGTCGACCTGGCTGAGCAGCATGTCGGCGAGGGTGTGCACGGCCCGGGTGACCAGCGCCTTCGCCTCGGCCACCGCGGTCTCCGGCTCGTCGATGAAGCGGTTCTGGACCTGCTGCCACTCCGCACGGAACTGCGCGACCGCGCTCTCCTGCCACACCGCGATCGCCGTCTGCTCGACATCGCCCGGGCGCAGTAGGGCAACAGCCCGGTCCAGCGCAGCCGCAGGCGTCGCGGCCGGCTCCGCCACGTCGGTTGCCTCATCCTGTCCGCTGGCTGGCCCGGTGACCAGCGCCGGTTCCGCTGCATCCGCCGGAGCTGGCGTACCTTCCGGGCCAGGCCCCGCGATCTCAGCCACGTCGGCCTCGACCTCGGCGTGCGCGGCGGCCAGCGTGGCCAACGCGGCCTCGGCCTCGTCCACGACGGCCTGCGCGTCGGCGATCGCGGCTTCCGCCTCGGCCACCGCCTCGCGGACGTCGACCGACTCGGGCGCCTCCTCGATCGCGACCGCGTCAGGGCCGGCGGCGGTCGCCTCGGCCGGCTCCGCCGCCACCTCGGCCTCAGCCACCGCCTCTGGTCCGGTCGCGGCCTCGGCCTCCGCCGGGACGGGCTCGACGATGTCGGCCAGCAGCTCATCGCCGACGAGGTCGGTGCTGGCTGCAAGCTCCATAAGCGTGTCGGCTGACGCCTCGTCGTCGCTGGGGATGCCGGACTGCTCAGCGGCGTCAGCGGTGGGCTCGGCTGTCTCGGTCCCGACGGGCTCACCCGGTTCGGCGGCTACGTCTGTTGCGGCTTCAGCCGTCGCCTCCGGTTCCTGTGCCGCTCCTGGCTCGGTAACGGCTTCTGGTCCGGTGGTGTCGGCTGGCGGCTCGTCCTCGACGGCGGCGGTGGGCTCTGCCATGCCGGCCACGGCGGCGGTCTCGGGCTCGCCGGCCTCGGGCTCGGTGGTCGCTACCTCGGGTTCGGTGACGGGGTCTGGTGTGGTGGTGTCGGTTGGCGGCTCGTCCTCGGTAGCGGTGGCTGGTTCTGTGGCGGTGTCAACGGTGGTGAGGCCGGGGTGTTCTGCGGTGTTGGTGGGCTCGGCTGTCTCGGTGTCGGTGCTGGCCTCGGGTCCGCTGGTCTCGATGTCGGTGGCGGTCGTGTCAGGCTCGGTGATGACCGCCGGCTCGGTGGTGACGTCAGGCTCGGTGACGGCTTCTGGCTCGGTGATGGCGGTGTCCACGTCGCTTGCCGCGTCGAGCGGGATGTCGGGCAGCTCCGCGGCGCCAGCGATGGCCTCGGGCTCGCTGGCGTCGAGATCTGCGGTCACCGTCTCAGGTCCGGTAACGGCTTCTGCTTCCGTAGCGCCGGCCGGTGCCTCGTCTTCGACGGTCGCGGCGGGCTCTGTGGACGTATCGGCTGCCGCCTCGGCGACGCTCGAGAGGTCAGGCTGTTCCGGGGCGGGCTCGAGCTCCGTGACGGCCGTCTCCGGCTCGGCGGACGTCAGCGCCTCAACAGCCGGCTCGTCCGCGACGACCTCGGTGTAAGCCGCCTCGGCAGGCGGCGGCACCTCTGGCACCTCGTCTCCGGCCAGGTCATCGAGCACGGCAGGGGCAGCAGACTCAGCAGGCTCAATGGACACCGGGGCATCTGGCGCCTCGGCGTGATGGTGCGATACGCCGGTCTCCACCGCAATGGGGACCCCGGGCTCGGCGGTCATCTCGTCGAGGGCGGTGGCTGGTCCGGGTGTCGGCGCTCCACTCTCCGCAATGGGCGTCGACAGCGTCTGGCCGGCTTGGCCGGCGGGCTCTTCGGTGTTGAGGGGTTGCATCACTGGTCCTTCCGTCCGCTCCGGTGGACGGCCGGCCTCTGCCGGTACGCCCGAGGTGCGCCCGTGCCAGACAGGTCTGGACGCCGTCGTTCGCCGCGTCGAGCGGGCCCCCGATCCGCATGCGGAGACGGATCAGCCGCGGGCGACGGCACACCCGACAGAGGGATGGATTAGGCGCCTCGCCCAGACGTGCCTGGCGGGCAGGACCAACCTACCGCCCAGGATCGGCCAGCACAGCCCCTGAAGCTGCCGAGTTCGAGGCGGTCAGGCGGGGAGGCGTCACGGTGGACAGTGCCCCGTGGGGAAGAATCGGAAGCCGTGTCCGACACTCTCGATCCGGACGTCGCCGGGCGGCCACGCGGCAGCGCCCGCGGCGCTCGCGACCCGGTCGCCGCCGCGGTCCGCCAGCACGACCCAGGCGAGGCACTCATGAGCCCGCAGCTGGAGGTGGCCGAGCACGGCCCCGACCGGCAAGGGAGCGCCCGATGACGATGGGCGGGGTACGCCCGGACGAGGCGACGTTCCGGCGGCTGGCCCGTACCCACCGGGTCGTGCCGGTGACCCGGCGGCTGCTCGCGGACGGCGAGACCCCGGTGGGCATCTACCGCAAGCTGGCCGGCGGACCCGGCACCTTCCTGCTGGAGTCGGCGGAGCAGGGCACGGCCTGGTCGCGCTACTCCTTCGTCGGCGTACGAAGCGTCGCCACGCTGGTGGAGCGCGACGGCCGGGGGGAGTGGCTGGGCGCGCCACCGAGTGGGGTGCCGGTCGAGGGCGACCCCATCGAGATGGTCCGGCAGACCGTCGCCGAGCTGGCCCACCCGGCCCCGGACACCGGTGAGGAGCTGCCGCCGCTCACCGGAGGGCTGGTCGGCTTCCTGGCCTACGACGCGGTCCGGCGCTTCGAGCGGCTGCCCGCCCTGACCGAGGACGACCTCGGCCTGCCGGAGCTGGGCCTGATGCTCACCACCGATGTGGTGGTGCTGGACCACTACACCGGCTCCGCTCTGCTGGTGGCGAATGCGCTGGTCGCCCAGGGCGCGTCCGAGGAGGACCGCAGCGCCGCCTACCACCAGGCGATCGGCCGGCTGGACACGATGACCACGGCGCTGTCCCGCCCCAACGCACCCATGGTGTCCACGGTCAGCAGACGGCCGGTGGACCGCTTCACCAGCCGTACGCCGGACGGTGGGTACCCGAAGGCCGTGGCGGCGGCGAAGGAGGCGATCCGGGCCGGCGAGTGCTTCCAGATCGTGGTGGCGCAGCGCTTCGAGCGGGCCACCACGGCCGACCCGCTCGACGTCTACCGGGTGCTGCGCACCACGAACCCGAGCCCGTACATGTACCTGCTGCGCTTCGACGGCTTCGACATCGTCGGCTCCTCCCCGGAGGTGCACCTGAAGGTGACCGGGCGGCGCGCGCTGCTGCACCCGATCGCCGGCACCCGCCCCCGCGGGGCGACCCCGGGCGAGGACGCCCAGCTCGCCGCCGAGCTGCTCGCCGACCCGAAGGAGCGCGCGGAGCACGTGATGCTCGTGGACCTGGGCCGCAACGACCTGGGCCGGGTGTGCCGGCCGGGCACGGTGGTGGTGCCCGAGTTCTTCACGGTGGAGCGCTACAGCCACGTCATGCACATCGTCTCGACCGTCGTCGGGGAGCTGGCCGAGGACCGGTCGGCGTTTGACGCGCTCGCCGCCACGTTCCCGGCCGGGACGCTCTCCGGGGCGCCCAAGGTGCGGGCGATGGAGCTCATCGAGGAGCTGGAGCCCACCCGCCGCGGCCTGTACGGGGGCACGGTCGGCTACTTCGGCTTCGGGGGCGACCTGGACATGGCGATCGCCATCCGCACCGCACTGATCCGCCAGGGCGTCGCCTTTGTCCAGGCCGGCGCCGGCATCGTGGCCGACTCCGACCCGCTGGCCGAGGAGCGGGAGACGCAGAGCAAGGCCGCGGCCGTGCTGGCGGCGGTCGCGGCGGCCGAGACGCTCCGCCCGGCCCGATGACCCCGCCCATGGCTGCACCACACACAAGATCGCGATCGCAGGCGCCAGATGTGCAGTCTGACTGCACATTTCCTGCTGCAATCGCGATCTTGAGAGGCCGGCGACGGCGGAAAGGGGCAAACCGGGCGTGGTTGGTGGGTGGGCCGCCGGCTCGGGGCGCGGCGGCCGGACCGGTTGACCGGGCCGGGCCATCCTTCGTCCGCCCCGGACCCGCGGTAACGCGGGTCCGGCGAGGTCAGGTCCGATGAGACCAGCCGACGAGCCCGGCCAGGTGGGGCCGCGGGCACGGGGGCGGCGCGAGCTCGCCGCCGCCGTGCTCGTCTGCCTCGCCGGCGCAGGGCTCGGGCTCTACGCGGCCACCCGGGTCTGGGCCGTCGGCCTCACCGCCCGGCCCGCCCCGCTGCCGCCGCTGGCCGACGAGCGCTCCGGCGCTGTGCTCGCGCCGTGGCTGCCGGCGCTCGCCCTGGTCGCGCTGGCCGGGGCGGGGGCGCTGGTCGCCACCCGCGGGGCGGGCCGCCGGGCGGTCGCCGTACTCGTGCTGCTCGTCGGGGTCGGGCTGGTCGCCGGCGGAGGGTACGGGCTCGGCGGGGTCCCCGGGGTCCGGGCGGTCTGGCCCGCCGCCTGCCTGCTCGGTGGTGTGCTGGTGGCCGGCGCCGGGGTGGCCGCGCTGCGCCGCGGCCGGGACTGGCCGGCGCTCGACTCCCGCTACGACCGCCGCCCGCCGGTCACCCGCGGTGACACTCCCGAAGAGCTCTGGAACGCCCTCGACCGGGGTGAGGACCCGACCGTCCGCTGATCTCCACGCTGCTGACCAGGCAAGCCTGCGGTAAGCAACCGCAGTGCGACAGGGGGTGAACATTATGCCGGACGGGCTGTGGTGACCGGCGCCATACCCCCGGCTCGGTCCGTTCCTTCCGGCCCCCTAGCATCGGGCCCATGACAGGGCAGGCGAGCGGGGATAGCGGCAGCGTGCTCGACGAGATCCTCGCCGGGGTGCGGGAGGACGTGGAGGAGCGGCAGCGGCGGGTGCCGCTGGCCCAGATCAAGGACCTCGCCGCAGCGGCCCCGCCGGCCAGGGATGCCTACGCCGCGCTGCGCGCGCCCGGGGTCGGCGTCATCGCCGAGGTCAAGCGCCACTCACCGAGCCGGGGCCAGCTCGCCGAGATCCCCGACCCGGCCGAGCTGGCCCGCGAGTATGCGGCGGGCGGTGCACGCTGCGTGAGCGTGCTCACCGAGGGCCGCTGGTTCGGCGGCTCGCTCGACGACCTCGCCGCGGTCCGCGCCTGCCTGTCCATCCCGTTGCTGCGCAAGGACTTCATCGTCTCCAGCTACCAGGTGCACGAGGCCCGGGCGTACGGTGCCGACCTGGTCCTGCTGATCGTCGCCGCGCTCGACCAGAACGTGCTGGTGGGCCTGCTCGAGCGCATCGAGTCGCTGGGCATGACCGCACTGGTGGAGGTGCATACCGAGGAGGAGGCGGACCGTGCCCTGGCCGCCGGGGCCCGGGTGATCGGTGTCAACGCCCGAAACCTGCTCACCCTCGAGGTGGACCGGTCCGTCTTCGAGCGCATCGCCCCCGGCCTGCCCAACAACGTCATCAAGATCGCGGAGTCCGGGGTGCGCGGGCCGCACGACCTGATCCGCTACGCGTCCGTCGGCGCCGACGCG
>DASSUC010000503.1:0-33342 GCA_035707405.1 Micromonosporaceae bacterium
CAGTACGGCGGCTCGACGACCGCCATCCTGATCAACCTGCCCGGTGAGTCGTCGGCGGCGGTCACCGCCCTGGACGGTCACGAGATGGCCCGCCAGGGCCGGGCCGGCCCGGCCCTGGCCGCCGCCGCGATCGGGTCCTTCATCGCCGGTACGGTGGCCACCGTCGCGCTGGCCGTCGCGGCCCCACCGCTGGCCAGCGTCGCGTTGCGGTTCGGCCCGGCCGAGTACTTCTCGCTGGTGATGTTCGGCCTGATCGTGTCGATCGCGTTGGCGCGTGGCTCGACGCTCAAGGCACTGGCGATGATCGCCCTCGGCGTCCTGCTCGGCACGGTCGGCCAGGACATCTACTCCGGCACGCCCCGGTTCGTGCTAGACCAGCGCGAGCTGTACGGCGGCATCGACTTCGTGTCGGTCGCCGTCGGCCTGTTCGGCGTGGCCGAGATCCTGCGCAACCTGGAGGACGAGCAGACCCGCACGGCCCTCGTCGGCCGGGTGCGAAACCTCTGGCCGACGGCTGAGGACCGGCGCCGGATCGTCGGCCCGATCCTGCGGGGCACCGGTCTCGGCGCCGGGCTCGGCGTGCTGCCCGGCGGTGGCCACGTGCTGGCCTCGTTCACCTCGTACGCCGTTGAGAAGCGGATCTCGAGGCGGCAGCGGGAGTTCGGGCACGGCGCGATCGAGGGCGTCGCCGGCCCTGAGTCGGCGAACAACGCCGCCGCGCAGACGTCGTTCATCCCGCTGCTCACCCTGGGGCTGCCCGCCCACCCGGTGATGGCACTGATGGTCGGCGCGTTCATCGTGCACGGGATCACGCCCGGCCCGAACGTCATCAACGACGAGCCGGCGCTGTTCTGGGGCCTGATCGCGTCGATGTGGGTCGGCAACGTGCTGCTCGTGCTGCTGAACCTGCCGTTGATCGGCATGTGGGTGCGCATGCTGCGCATTCCGTACAACGTGCTGTTCCCGATGATTATCCTATTTGCTGCGATCGGCACGTACTCTCTGGGGTTCAACGCGTATGACGTCTACGCGATCGCGTTCTTCGGGATCCTGGGCTACGTCCTGATCAAATGTGGCTGCGAGCCCGCGCCGCTGCTGCTCGGCTTCGTCCTCGGACCCCTGCTCGAAGAGCACCTGCGGCGGGCGCTGATCATCTCCCGCGGCGACGCGTCGGTGTTCCTGACCCGGCCGATCTCTGCGGTTTTCCTGGCCCTGGCGGTGGCGGCGCTCGTCATCGCCGTCCTCCCGACGATCCGCAAGCGCCGCGAGATCGTGTTCGCCGAGGAGGAGTAGAGCTCCTGACCAGAGGCCCAGCCGCCGGGTGACGCCAGCATGGTGTCACCCGGCGGCTGGTGTCACGATATTGGTGTCACCACAGCGGCACGGTGAGCTTCGGTGCCAGGTCGGGATCGGCTATGAAGCTGGACCCGTTGATGTGCGACCCGGCCGGCACCGGCTGGCTCGGGAAGTAGTACGCGCTGGTGTCGGTGAAGGTGACCTCGTGCCCCGCGGTGTAGAAGCTGTAGGCCGAGTATGCGCCCGGGTTCTGGTTGAACACCCATGGCTCGGCGACCGGGGCGGCAACCAGCACGGCAGAACGCTCGTTGTCGAACTCGTGGGCCTGCAGGCCGTCCAGGATGAGACCGGCGCTGAAGCCGACCCATCCGGCCAGGAAGTACAGGTCCGCAATGCAGGCACCGCTGATGACCAACCCGTCGTCCCAGTTCCACAGGGTGAGGTAGTCCAGCCGAAGCACGCTCACCTGTTGTCCGCTGCCGTCGTAGCCGAACCCCAGCGGCTGCACCCGGAAGTGGCTGATCGGCGGGACCGGCGGGTTGCTGCGCACCGAGACGGTGACCTGGTTGGGAGCGTCGGCGAAGCGTGCGAAGCCGGTCCACGGGTATTCGCCGTTGGAGACGTGGTAGACCGGTGTGAACGCGTCGGCGACGCAGTCCTCGAACCCGTCGTCCAGACCGTCGGCGTCCCCATCCGCGGTCACCCCGACGCCGCCGTCGACCGCCGCGGGCGCGCGCTGGGTGAACCGCGCATCCGCGCCGTGTGGACTGGCTCCCTTGGCCTTACCCGCGACGATGTCGGACCACGACCGCCACGGGTCGGCTGGCTTCGATGGCATCGTCGGTGCACCCGGCGGGCGGGGAGCCTTGGCAACAGCGGCCGCCAGCCGCTCTCGCTCCGCGGGCCCGAGCCGCTGCATGGCGGCCCGGCGCTCGGCCGTGGAGCCGGGCACCGCCAGCGGATGACGCTTCACACTGCCGGCGCGCACCGTAGGTTCTACCAGGTCCTCCCCTGGCATCTGGGGACCGCCGGGTGGCTACCCCTTGACGCACACCACCTGCCGCAGCTGTGCGGCCACCTCGACGAGGTCTGCCTGCTGGGCCATCACCTCACTGAGATCCTTGTACGCGGCCGGGATCTCATCGACGACCCCGGCGTCCTTGCGGCACTCCACCCCCGCCGTCTGCTCGGCCAGGTCATCCACTGTGAACGCGCGCTTCGCGGCGGCCCGCGACATCCGCCGCCCGGCACCGTGGCTGGCCGAGCAGTACGCGTCCGCATTGCCAAGCCCGCGCACGATGTACGACCCGGTGCCCATCGACCCCGGGATGATGCCGAGCTCGCCGGCGCCCGCCCGGATCGCGCCCTTGCGGGTGACAAGCAGGTCGATCCCGCCGTACGTCTCCTCCGCGACGTAGTTGTGGTGGCAGGAGACCGGTGGGTCGAAGGTCACCTGCGGCAGCACGTCACGGACCACGCCGCACAGCAGTGCCATCATCACCGCCCGGTTCCGCTGGGCGTACTCCTGAGCCCACCACAGGTCACGCCGGTACGCGTCCATCTGCGCAGTGCCGGTGAGGAACACGGCCAGGTCCCGGTCGGGCAGGTCGGCGTTGTGCGGCAGGCTCCGGGCCACAGCGATGTGCCGTTCGGCCAGCTCCTTGCCGATGTTGCGGGAGCCGGAGTGCAGCATCAGCCATACCCGGCCGGCGTCGTCGCCGCCCTGCTCGAGGCAGACCTCGATGAAGTGGTTCCCACCACCGAGTGTGCCGAGCTGCCGCTGCGCCCGGCTTTCCAGGCTTGACACGTCCGCGGCCAGGTCACCAAAGCCCGCCCAGAAGGCGTCCCAGCCGCGACTGTCGAGACCGCGTACCCGCCGCGGGTCGAGTGGCTCGTCATGCGCGTTGAAGCCCACCGGCACCGCGTCCTCGATGGCCCGCCGTAGCCTGCCGAGGTCATCGGGCAGGTCTGCCTCGGTGAGCGAGGTGCGCACGGCGGACATCCCGCAGCCGATGTCGACACCGACGGCTGCTGGCGCCAGGGCCTGCCGCATCGCGATGACCGACCCGACGGTCGCGCCCTTCCCATAGTGGACATCCGGCATGACGGCGACGCCTTCCACCCAGGGCAGGTTGCCGATGTTACGCAGCTGCCGCTGCGCCTCGGCCTCAATGCCCCAAGGGTCGGTCCACACCTTCACCGGTGCCCGGGTGCCGGGCAGCAGGGTGTACGCGGTCATGCGGGTCCTTCCATCAGCTGCTGTCACCGTGCTGTCGCAGGCCCCGGTGCCGACCCGGGCGGGCCGCCGTTATGAGCGGCGGCTGGACAGCCAACATCCGCCTGCGCAGTCTCCACAGTGGATGGCGTCGGTCACGTGCAATGCGTACCCCCGGGCGGACTCGAACCGCCGGCCTCTGGACTCGGATTCCAGCGCTCTCTCCACTGAGCTACGAGGGCAGGGTGCGCGTCCCTGGACTCGAACCAGGCATGCCGGAGGCGACGGTTTACGGACCGCGGAGCGAGCCAACGCTCACGACGCGCTTGGGGTGACTGGTCGGTGCCGATCCGACTTCCTCCCGGTCCACAGCCGGGCGCTCTGCCGTTGAGCTACAGCCACCATGCGTACCCGGGGCAGGACTCGAACCTGCGACCCCCTGATTCGTAGTCAGGTGCGCTATCCACTGCGCCACCAGGGCGTGGTCCCGTCGACAGGAGTCGAACCTGTTGCCTCTGCCTTATCAGAGCAGCGCCCTTACCACCTGGGCCACGACGGGGAGGCGAAGGGTGAGGGATTCGAACCCCCGGCGGTACCACCCGCTCCGCGCTAGCAACGCGGTGCCATCAACCAGACTCGGCCAACCCTCCAAGATGTCAACGCATCTCATGGTGTGCCCGGAGGGAGTCGAACCCCCACGCCATCGCTGGCACCGGGTTCTGAGCCCGGCATGTCTACCAGTTCCATCACGAGCACGTGGACTGTCGGGGAGTCGAACCCGCGCCGGCGCTGCTTGCAAGGCAGCGCTGTGCACCAGCACCCAGCCCGGAAGAGCGGCGGGGAGACTCGACCCCCTCCACCCATGTGTGCCCTCGGCGCGAGTCGAACGCGCACACGACCAGGCTCTCGACCTGGCGCCTCTGCCATTTGGGCTACGAGGGCGTGCCCCGTGTCTCCGGTTACGAGCTGGGAGCCCAGGATTCGAACCTGAACGAGCTGCTTCAGAGGCAACCATGCTGCCGTTACATCAGCTCCCATCGAGGTCGGCAGGCCGCGGTCCCTGCCGACCGGTGAATGGCCCGTGCAGTCGGGAACCAGGGAGTCGAACCCCGTGCGTCCCGCTCCCAAAGCGGGCCCGGTCACCGTGCCGGTCGTTCCCGGTTGCCCCCAGCCGCGTGCCGGCCTCGTCCGCCAGACCTGACGTCATCTGGCCAGCCACGGCTGGGGACATGCCATCCACTGTGGAGTTCTCAACGATCCACACCGCCGGCCGTAGCCGAGGTGCCGCACGGGCGGTAGGACTCGAACCCACAACCGGCGGTTTTGGAGGCCGCTGCTCTTCCAGTTGAGCTACACCCGTATGTGCCTGCGTGACAAAGAAAGACGCCGCCCCGTCCGGCTCTGCGGGGGGCGGCGTCAGTGTTATCTGCGCTCAGTGGCGCCACCGTCCCCGGCAGTGCTGGCTGCTGGCGTACATGTCGAAAATGGGTTGCCCTGGGTTAGGCATGACCGACCTGCCGCGAAGCGACCCTGTCGCCTGCGGTCTGGTGGCCTGCCACAGCTGCACGGTGACTCCTTAGCCTGTGTGGTGCGTTGTCTGTATCGACGGTAGGCGCTCGCCGCAGACGGTGCAACGAGTTTCCGGGCCATGTTGTTCCGCGAGGGACCGAGCTTGGCCCTGCCCCTGTTCGGTTGCGGCTGCGTCAGCCCACGGACCGATCTGGGCCGAGCGCGGTACGCAGGGCGCCCACCACCGCGCCCAGCTGGGCGACAGCGCCGGCCAGCGTGGTCGCATCGGTGCCCCCGATGTTCACGGTACGCAGCTCGTCCGGCTTCGGCAGCTGCGCCACGATCTCCGGCAGCGCGGTGACCAGCTGGGCCTGGATGCTCGCCGGGGTCTGGTCGTTGTCGATCCCGGCGCGGATCCTGTGCCGTTCGAGGTCGAGCAGGGCACTGCCATGGTCGGACTCGGCCCGCGCCCGGGCCATCGCCAGCTCCGCGTCGAGCGCGAGCTGCTTGCGCGCGTACTCCTGCTCGATCCTGAGCCGGCCGATCTCGGACTCCTCGGCATGCCGCTCCCGCTCCAGGCGCAGCGCGTGCATGGTGGTCTCACTGTGCAGCTCGGCAAGCTGGCGCTCGTTGCGGGCGCGCAGCTCGCTCAGCTCGCCCTCATCCTGCATCTGTCGCGTCTGGCGCTGCTTGTCGGCGGCCATCTCCCGCTCGGCGACCGCCATCTCCGTGGTCAGCTCCGCCAGCCGGGCGAGCTGGCTCTGCTCGGCCCGGAACGGCTTCTGCAGGTTCTCCCACAGCCGCGCCGAGCTCACCACAGCCTCCTTGATCTGCACGGTGACGATCCGCAGCCCAAGACCCTGGTCGCTGTCTCCCTCGCCCTCGGCGACGCTGCGCAGCCGGGCGGTCAGCTCCTCGATGATGGGCTGCTTGTCACTGAGCACCTCGTGCACGCCCATCGTGGCGACCTTGTCCTTGATGGCGGCCTCGGCCTGCTCCTTCAGCTGCAGGTTCACCAGGCGCATCGGGTCCTCAGCGTCGCTGAAGTCGAGCTTCCGGTACGCCGTGGCAAAGTCCTGGATGATCCACTGCACGTACGCCTGGACCAGCACGCCCTGCAGCTCCCGGCAGATGCAGTAGGCGTTGATGAGGATCGTCTGCATCGCACCCGGCACGACGAGGAACGAGTCCGTCGTCGGGTCGTACCGGAAGGACACGCCGAGCCCGAGATGCAGCGGCGTGGTGCGGCCCCGCCGGGTGTGCACCACGAACGCGTTCGGCGGGACCAGCACGGTCTTCCACCGCCAGAAGCCGGTGATGCGCACCTCCACCGCGGCCGGCATAGGCGCCGCCTGACCTGGCGCGGGTGGCGGTGGCGCACCGCCCCGCGCCCCACCGGCCGGCTCGGCGCGGCCCGGCGCTGCCGCGGGTGCCCGGGACCGCTTAGCTGACGGGCCCGCTGAGCGCATCTGGTCCTCCAGCTGCGCCTGCTGCGCCACCACCTGGTCGAGGTACGTGTTGGTTGACGTCACGCATCAAATCTTGCTCAGGCTGTCAAGGCATGACGGACTGCTGGTGGGCGGCTGGCGCGAGCTCCACGGGGCCCGTCCACGCCTGAAGCACCGGGTCGATGTGGGTGAGCGGGACCACGGTCGCTGGCACGCCACGGCGGTGAAGCTGGCACCGCTGTGCCTTCACGCGGCGCCCGGTGACCCCCGCCGCGACGGCCACGATCAGATGTGACTCTGGGTTGGCGCGGGCGCTCGCGATGACCGCCCACCAGTCGCGGCTGCGGAACCCGATGACTTTGCGGACCAGCGGCAGGAAGTCGCGGGTCGCGCGGACGCGTACTCCGTTCTCGGCCTGCTCGCGCACCCGTCTCGGAAGCGGCTCATGGTGCCCACGCCGGATACGCAAGGCTCGCCGGATGGTCCGCAGTACGCAGAGCAGGGGCGGTGCGTCGATGACAATGACCACCTCGGCGCGCGCGGCGCGCGTCGGTATCGACGGCAGGTAGTTGCCGTCGATGATCCAGCGGTCCTCAGCCACCATCCTGGCCAGGCGTTGTTGCCATGCCCGCGGATCCGGGCGGGTCCAGCCGGGGCCCCAGTACTCGTCGTCAAGGTGGAGCAACGGCAGGCCGGTCCGGGTGGCGAGGGTACGCGCCAGTGTGGTCTTGCCAGACCCGGGTGAGCCGAGCACAAGCACCCGGGTCGCCGGCCTCGGCGTCAAGGGCCCTCCGGGCCCAGCCGGTGGTAGGCCGCCGCTCACGGACTGGGCCAGCTCCTGTGCCATCGTGACCCACCGTACCCGAGGCAGCCGGACGAGGAAGCCAGCGTCGCATTAGGACGGTCGGCACAGCGGTGTCACTGTCAGGCAACGAGGTCGTCAAGGGGCTTGACGTGATCGACAACGCTATGCCAGCATCTGCCGGACGCAGAGCGGGCTGATGTCCTGAGCGCACGGGGGGAGCAGGGATCTGTCTGATGATGCCATTGCTGCCCCCTGTCCCCATCGGACGGCTGATCGAGCAGTCCTGGTGACGTCATAGTGCTCGCCAACATCGTGGCCGGCCGGGCAGCGCCCGCCGAGGGCGGCTTGCGCTCAGACATCGTCGACCCGTGCACCGAAGAGCTGATCGCGCGCGCCCCGCTGTCCAGGCAGTCCGATGTGGACGGTGCCGTCACCGCCGCCGCGCAGGCTTTGCGGTCCTGGCGTGACACGACACCCGCTGAACGCAGCCGGGCGCTGCTGCGGATCGCGCAGGCCGTGGAGGACAGCGCGGCCGAGCTGACGGAGCTGGAGTGCCGTAACACCGGCAAGCCCCGCCTGGCCACGCTGAGCGAGGAGATCGAGCCCGTCGTCGACCAGCTGCGCTTCTTCGCCGGGGCGGCGCGCACGCTGGAAGGACGCGCGGTCGCCGAGTACCTGCCCGGCCATACCTCGATGGTCCGGCGGGAGCCGGTCGGCGTCTGCGCACAGATCGCGCCGTGGAACTACCCGTTGATGATGGCGGCCTGGAAGATCGGCCCGGCCCTGGCGGCCGGCAACACCGTGGTGCTCAAGCCGGCCGAGACCACACCACTGACCGCGTTGCGGCTGGCGGAGCTCGCCGCCGCGCACCTGCCACCCGGCGTGTTCAATGTGGTCTGTGGCGACCGGGAGACCGGCCGGCTGCTCGCCGCGCACCGCGATGTCGCGCTGGTCTCGCTCACCGGGAGCGTCCGCGCCGGTCGGGAGGTGGCGGGCAGTGCCGGACCGGCGCTCAAGCGCCTGCACCTGGAGCTCGGCGGGAACTGTCCGGCGGTCGTGCTCGACGACGCCGACCTGCAGGCGGCGGCGGACGGCATCGCCATGGCGGCCTTCTTCAACGCCGGGCAGGACTGCGTCGCGGCGAGCAGGGTGCTGGTGAGCGAGCGAAGCTACGCAGGCATGGTCGACGCCCTCACCCAACGCGCCAAGCAGACGGTCACCGGGCCACCGGCCGACCCGGACCCCGACTACGGCCCGCTCAACAACGCGGACCAGCTCGCCCGGGTGACCGGGCTGGTGGACCGGCTGCCGGGCCACGCCGAGGTCCGCACGGGCGGGCACCGCGTCGGCGATGTCGGCTACTTCTACGCCCCGACCGTCGTCGCCGGCGTGCGCCAGTCCGACGAGCTGGTCCGGGAGGAGGCGTTCGGGCCCGTCGTGACCGTGCAACCGTTCGCCAGCCCGGACGAGGCGATCCAGCTGGCCAACGGCGTACCGCAGGCGCTGGCGGCCAGCGTCTGGACGCGCGACCACCGAACGGCGTTGCGGTTCGCGCGGGACCTGGAGGCGGGTTGTGTCTGGATCAACACGCATCTGCGGTTCGCCGCCGAGATGCCCCACGGTGGCTTCCGCGACTCCGGCTACGGCAAGGACCTTTCGGGGTACGCGGTCGAGGACTACACGAGGGTCAAGCACGTGATGACCGCGCTTTGAAGCCTTGTGCGCGGTGCGGTGGCGTGACCACGCACCGGTATGAGATGGCTGGGTTCCCCGGCTCCGGCGGAGCACGGGGTTGACCATTCGGGGGAGCGGGCAGTGGAACAAGGTCATTCCACCGGGTTGCTACCGCAGCCAACCGGCCAGGGTGCGCCGGTGCTGGGTCCGGTGCCCGGTGTGCGTACCGCGCTGCCCGGCCCCCGCAGCAGGCAGCTGCTGGACCGGCAGGCCGCACGCGAGTCCAACGCGAGGTCGTACCCGCGTCGCCTGCCCATCGCCATCAAGCGCGGCCAGGGCGCGTTCCTCCAGGACGAAGATGACAACGTCTTCATCGACTTCCTGAACGCGGCCGGCGCGCTGGCACTGGGCCACGGCCACGCGGAGCTGGTCGCCGCGGTGCAGCGCCAGGTGGCCGAGCTCACGCAGGCACTGGACTTTCCCACCGCGGCCAAGGACGAGTTCACCACCAAGCTGCTCGGCATCCTGCCGGAAGGCATGCGGTCCCGCGCCCGGGTCCACTTCTGCGGCCCGACCGGCGCCAACGCGGTGGAGGCCGCAGTCAAGCTGTGCAAGACGGCGACCGGACGCGGTGAGATCGTCGCCTTCCAGGGTGGCTTCCACGGCATGACACACGCCGCGATGGCACTCTCCGGCGAGAGCGCCATCCGTGCCAGCGTCCCCAACGTGATGCCGGGGGTCACCTTCTTCCCGTTCGCCTACTGCCACCGGTGCCCGCTCGGCCTGCGCCGCGACTCGTGCAGCACCAACTGCGCCGACTACCTGGAACGGGCACTGCACGACACCCACTCGGGCATGACCCGGCCCGCGGCGGTCCTGCTGGAGATCGTCCAGGGTGAAGGGGGGACCGTCGTGGCGCCGGTCGACTTCGTCCGGCGGGTGCGCGAGGTGACCACCCGCCTGGACATCCCGCTGGTCGTGGACGAGGTGCAGACCGGGTTCGGCCGGACCGGGCGCTGGTTCGCGTTCGAGCACTACGGCATCGAGCCGGATGTGGTCGTGCTGTCCAAGATGATGTCCGGCATCGGGATGCCGGTCGCGGCGGTCGTCTACGACGAGCGGCTCGACGTGTGGCGGCCCGGTTCGCACACCGGCACGTTCCGCGGCAACCAGGTCGCGTTCGCCGCCGGGTCGACCTTCATCGACGTCATGTGCCGCGACGAGATCCTGGCCAACGTCCGGCTTCGCGGCCAGCAGCTCGCCGACCGCCTCGACCTGCTGCGACGGGAGCACGAAGGCTTCATCTCGGACGTACGCTGCCTCGGCCTGCTCGTCGGCGTCGAGCTCGGTCGGCCCGACGGTGGGCCGTGGCCCGAGGCGGCGGCACTGGTCCGGCGGGAGGCACTGCGCCGGGGGCTGATCCTGGAGACCGGCGGCCGTCACGACGGCGTGGTCCGCATGCTGCCGCCGCTGAACCTCGATGAGACCACCGCCGACACCGCCATGGACATCTTCGCCCAGGCGGTGGCCGCGGCCGGGACGGCGCTGCGGTCCGGACCGGGGCAGGCGCCATGACCACCGACCAGGCGGCACCCGGGGAAGCTCTGCTGTGGACGATCGACGACGAGCTGGCCGGGGCCCTGGCCGCCATCTACCCGGTACGGATAGCGCTGGTGTCACCGCCGCGGACCGGGTCGACAGCGATAGCACGGATGTTGTGGCAGCACACCTCGGTGACCCACCACTGCCATGAGCCGTTCGAGGCCTGCTACTGGGGCGGCGCCGAGGCCGACCCGGTGGGACGTAGCCTGCGCAGCCCGATGGCGGTGGAGACTGGCCTGCGCGTGCCGCTGTCCCAGGTCGCACCCTCCAGCGGCCTGCTGGTGAAGGAGATGAGCTTCCAGCTGCGGCCCGCGCAGTTCCGGTCCCTCGCCAGGCTGGCCAGCACGCCGGTCGTGTTCGCCGTGCGCGACCCGCGGCTGGCGGCGGCCTCGCGGCTGCGGATCGTGCGGGAGCTCTACGACCACACCACGTTCCCGCCGTTCGAGAGCGGCTGGGCGTCGCTGGCCATGCAGGTGCGGATGTGCCAGGAGGAGGGGCTGGCCTATCTCGTCGTCGACACCACCGACCTGCGCAACGACCCGGTAGGGATGTCCCAGGCGCTGCTGCGCGCGCTCGGCCTGCCGCCCGAGCCGGACATCGGCTCTTGGTCGCCCCGGCCCGGCCTCCAGCTGTGCCCGCCGGAGACCGGGGCGTTGATGAGCGACAAGCGCCGGGTCGACGACCCCTTCTACCGCAGGGTGCTCGCCAGCGACGGGATCAAGCCCGTCGACCGTGTCGACTGGGCCGCGGAGCACGAGGCGATCCGCGCGGCCGGCCTGTCCGATGACGTGGATGCCTGGATGAATACATACTCCGACCTGCGACGGGATGCCCGGCTGCTGCGGTCGGCGGACCACTACGGGAGAGACGCAGAGCATGTCAGGACATAAGGCTGGGGTGTCGGCGGATGGCGCAACGGCGTCGGCGGATGGCGCAACGCGGGTAGAGCCCGACGCGTCAGCCCGCCCGGACCCGGGTCCGCCCGGCGGCGTGGAGCGGGCCGGCCACGACGGGCCGGGCGGTGCCCTGGCCGCCGGGTTGGGCCTGCGGCAGGGGCTCTACCTGCTCGCGGTGTTCATCGACACCGTCGGCAGTGGACTGTGGATGCCGGTCGGGCTGATCTTCTTCACCAGGGCGCAGCAGATCCCGGTCGCGCAGGTGGGCACCGCGCTCACGCTCGGCGGGCTGGTCGGCCTGCTGGCCGGGCCGATCAGCGGGTCGCTGGTCGACCGGTGGGGGCCGGCGCGCTTCGTGTTCGTGAGCAACGTGGCCCGGGCGGTGGTCTTCGCGCTGTACCCGCTGGTGGGCTCCGCCTGGCAGATCGCCTTGCTGGCGGCGGTGTTCTCCGCCTCGGACCGGCTGTTCTGGACGGCCAACACACCGCTGCTGTCGCAGTTCGTCAGGGGACGCCGGCTCGACCGGATCCTGGGCACCCAGAACGTGGTCCGCATCGTCGGCCTGGGCCTGGGCGCGGCGCTGAGCGGCCTGTTCGCCGGGTCCGTGCAGGGGCTGCACTGGCTGGCCTACGTCAACGCGCTCAGCTTCGTGGTCGCCGCCGGGGTGCTCCTCGCCGCGGTGAGCATGCGCGCCCCGGCCCGTGCCGACGCCGAGGCCGACGCCCCGGCGGAGGCCACGGGTGCGGACCGACCCGCGCATCCGGTGGGGTGGCGTGCGGTGCTGGCCGACCGGCCGTTCGTGCTGCTGTGCGGGGTCCAGGGACTGTACGCGCTGTGCGCGCTGAGCCTGGTGGTCATCCTGCCGCTGGTGGCGCTGGACCCGCTGGGTGGGCCGACGTGGCTGCCCGGCGCCTCGATCGTGGTCGGTAACGTCGTCCTGGCCTTGGCGCAGAACCCGGCGGTCCGGCTGGCCGAGAAGACCTCCCGCCTGCGCGGGCTGCTCATCTCCAGTGCCACGTTCGCGGTGACCTTCGTGCTGATGAGCTTCGGCACCGATGTCGCGCACAGCTGGGTGGTGCCGCTGGTGCTGGCGGTGTCGGTGCTGGGTGTCGTCGGGGAGGCGCTGTTCGGGCCGATGATGACGGCCGCGGCGAACGACGCCGCGCCGGAGCGGCTGCGCGGGCGGTACAGCGCGCTGTTCCAGACCTCCTGGGGGCTGGCCACCGTCCTGGCTCCGGCCCTGTTCACCCTGCTGCTGGCCGTCGACCACCGGGTGCTGTGGCTGTCGGCGGCCGGGATGGCGCTGCTGACCGTACCGGGGCTGCTCGTTGCCGGGCGCAGGCTGCCCGCGGCGGTGCTACACGCGTGACCAGGCACCCACCACGCCGGAGGCACCACAAGGCGGGTGGTTCTCGCAGTCGGAACTGTTCGGTCTTAGGAGAAAGGCGCCATGACCACTACCCATGCTGCCGGTGCCCGTGCGATACCGGTACATCGGATGGACTTCGCCGGTGACCAGTCCGGCGCCATCACCGACGAGTCGTTCCGCCGGGCGCTGCTCGACGGTGTCCGGGACACCGGTGTCGTCGTCGTGCACGGCTTCCCCCGCGACGGCGGCGCGCTGGTGCGGTTCGGGCGGGAGTTCGGCGAGCTCGAGCCCGCCGACCCGTTCAAGGAGAACCTTGACCACGACGACCCCATGGACTGGCTGGGGCACGTCGCCGCGCACAAGAAGAAGACCTGGGGGTCACGCCTGGCGCTGCACACCGCGGCCGCGCACGCGCCGGTGGAGCCGAGACTGCACATCATGCTGATGCTCGACCGTGGCATCGTCTCCGACGACCCGACCGCCGACAACGGCCAGTCCCTGCTCGGTCGGGTGGACGACGCCGTGGACAAGCTGGTCGCAAACCTCGGTGACCAGGCGGAGCCGATCCTCCAGCTGCTCCAGACGACCCCGGTCAGCACCGGCTTCCCCTTCCCGGACGTCCCCCGTACCGAGCCGATCCTGGTCCGCCGGGACGACGGCTCGTGGAGGTTCCGCTACTGGATCCGGATCCTCCAGTACGCCGCGGACGGCGGGCTGAGCGCGGACCAGCTCGACGCGCTGGAGAGGTTCGACGAGGCGCTCAACGCGACCAGCTTCGATGTGGCGCTCGACTCGGGCGACCTGATCGTGATCGACAACCACCGGCTCGCCCACGGGCGCCGCCCGTTCCAGACCGCCACGGTGGACGAGTCCGGCCAGTCGCACCCGACGACGCGGCGCATCTACAACGTGCATGTGTTCCGGGACGAGCTGTAGGCCCGGGACGAGCTTGTAGACGACGACGCGGGCACCCGGCCGGACACGGTGCCGGCCGGGTGCCCGCCGGATGTTCTCCTAGCTTTCGTGCGGATCTCCGGCGTCGAGCAGATGGCGTCGAAGCTGAGCGACGGTCTCGCCCGGCACCGCGGCGCACTGCTCGACCCTGCCGTACCGTTGCCGCAGCCCGGCCAGGAAGAGCAGCATCGCCTCGGCCGGGGTCGCCACCAGGTGCGCGGCAGGAAGCTGTGCCTTTGGGTCCTGCCGGCGCAGCCAGGCGTTGTACCGCTCCTCAGCCGCGGCGCTGCGCGCGTAGTCCTGCGCGATGTCCTGGTCCGCGACGCCGAGGAGGGCGAGCGTGAGCGCGACCAGGACGCCGGTGCGGTCCCGTCCCGCATGGCACTGCACCACCAGCGGTGCGCGGGACGGCTCGGCGATCACCCGCAGCGCCGCGCCGAACGCGGCCCGGCTGCACTCCACCATGTCGAGATAGCGGTCGGCAATGAACCGCGCCAGGCCCTCGCCCGGGTCGCACGCGTCCCACGCCAGGTCGGCGCGGTGCTGGTCATGCCCTGCCGGGAAGTGCAGATGAGACACCTGGGCCAGCGGGGTCTCCGGCGGGCCCTGGCTGAGCTCGGGGCGGCGCCGCAGGTCGATGACGGTACGCAGGCCGAGCGCCGCGACCGCGTCCCACTCCGCCGGCGTGAGGTTGGCCAGCGCGTCGGAGCGGAACAGGCGACGCCACCGCACCCGGCGCCCGTCGCGGGCCGGGTACCCGCCGAGGTCCCGGAAGTTGAACACCCTGGTGAAAGGCAGCGTGCGTCCCACTGTGCCGGACGCCGTCTGCACTAGCGGACTCCGCTGGGTGCCGACACCGGCGCCGGGTGGACGAGCGGGATCCCGATCTCCTCCTCGAACCGGTGGACCAGCTGGTTGGCCCGCTCCATGGCCGCCAGCCAGCTGTCCTCGAGCACCGCGAAGCGGCCGATGACCTGCTGGCGGCGTACCTGCGCGCCGGGCCGGATGCTGAAGTTCTCGAAGCTGGCGAGATCCACGCCCGGGTCGGTGAGCCAACGCAGGTCCAGGTCCTCGGGCAGCCGGAGGTCGTCGCGGGGCATCAGCCGGCGGGCCGTGATGGTCCGCTCCGGCGGCGTCGGCGCTGGCCGCAGCGCCCGGCCCAGGTGCAGGTCGAGCGCGAAGTCACCGAAGTGGACACCGGTGAGCAGGTGGTACAGGTGCGGCATCACGCCGCCCATCACCCTGGGGTTCACCTCGACCAGCACCGGCCCCGTCGCGGTCAGCATGATCTCGACGTGGAACACGCCGAGGTCCAGGCCGGTGGCGCGGCACACCGCCGCCGCGTAGTCGAAGCAGGCGGCCGACTCCTCCGCGGAGACGTCCGCCGGCAGCACCGCACCCACCTCGACGCAGTCGTTGTCGGCCCCGCGGGAGCGGCCGCAGACGAGGAAGCGGTGGCACCGGCCGTCGCGCATCCCGATCTCCGCCGAGACCAGCTCACCGGCCAGGTACTCCTCGACGAGGATGCCGCGGCGCAGCAGCCGCCGTACCCGCGCCGGCACGGCCTCGTCGCCGGCGGCGGCCAGGATCTCGCCGGCCGCCCGGGCCACCTCCGCGGGGGTCTCCGCCCGGGTGGCGTAGAGGCTGTCCAGCCCGCTCGCCGGCTTGACCACGACCGGGTAACCGATGCGCCGCGCCGCCGCGACAGCGCCGGCGACATCCTGCTCGAGCGAGTACGCGGCGGTCGCCAGGCCGGCGTCGGCGAGCAGCTGCCGGGCCCGTGCCTTGTTGCGTACGTTGCGGATCCCGGCCGAGCTGGTGAACGCCAGGCCGAGCCGTTCGCAGGCGACCGCGAGCGCTTCCAGCATGGGGTCGCACTGGCTCATGACCGCATCGACCGGCCGCCGCCCGTGCACCGACCGGATCGTCTCGGTGAGCAGGTCGGTGTCTGCGGTGTCGTCGATCTCCACCACCTCGTCGACCAGCGCGAGCAGCGCAAGGAACGCGTCGTCGGACAGGTAGTCCTGGGCCTGCGTCCCGCGGACGAAGGTGACGGTGTGCCCCAGCTCCACCGCCCGGCGCAGCGTGTGCACCCCGGCCTGGGTCAGGTCGGCGAAGAGTACGTGCGCCATGGGTTCAGGCCCGCCAGAACTCGACCATCATGAGCAGCCGCTCGACCTCTCCGCCGGTGTCCACGGTCTGGATGCGGTGCCAGCTCGACTCCGACGGCGCCATCGTGATGCACCGGCCACCGATCGGCACGATCTCCCGGAACGGCGCGATGTCCGGGTCCTTGCGGGTGAAGACCTGGAACGCTCCGCCGTACTGCGGGCTCCAGTGCCGGTTGAGGTAGATCCCGAACGACTGCGCCTTGGCCATCTTGCCGGTGTCGATGGTGGTGAAGTCGCCGTCCTCGAAGACGTACAGGCCGACGGTCACCGGGCACGGGCTCAGGTCGACCTGGGTGCCCTCGGACAGCCAGGAGCGGAACTCCGCCGACAGCGCGCCGTCCACCAGCTGCGCCCACGCGTCCGGCAGCCGGCCGGCGACCGGGGTCCGGGTGCTGTGCACGGCCGGCTCGCAGCGCCACATGTTGTACTCCTTGCGGTGCTGCGAGCCACGCTTGATCTCGCGCTGGTACAGCGCCCGGTTGGGCAGCGTGTCGTTGAGCCGGGCCAGGTCCTGCGTGGACAGCAACCCGTCACCGACGTAGTAGAGGTACGGCTCGTCGAAGCGCTCCAGCTTCACGTTCGTGTCAAACAACGGATGCTCCCTGCTGGGTGGGGTCCCACGTGACGGGTGTCAGCTCGTGGTCGAAAATCTCGTTCGGACGGATGCCGGCCATCCGGTCGGCCAGCCGGCGGGGCCAGGGCACGCCGGTGTACCGCGAGTCGGCCTGGAACAGCACGACCGTGTACGCCCAGCGGATCGTCGAGGCGCGGTTTGCGGGCGCGTTGTGCACCGTCAGGCCGTGGTGCACCAGGGCGTCACCGGGGGAAAGGGCGAGCTCGGGGGAGAGCGGGCACTCCTCGAGCAGCTCAGGATACTGGTGGGCCAGGTCGTGTCCGGGGTCTGCGAGCGCCCGCCCGAGCACTCCCCACCGGTGCGAGCCCGACAGGTAACGCAGGGCCCCGCCGTCGCTGGGGATGTCGTTCAGCGCGATCCAGAAGTTGACCTGCTCGGAGCGGTCCCGGTTGGCGTACGGGAAGTCCTGGTGCCACGGCGTCGGCTGCCCCTCCCCGCCGCCCTCGGGCATCTTCAGGTACAGCTCGTCCCGCAGGAACCGCACCGACCGGTCCCGCAGGAACCGGGAGCCGAGGCGGCCGAGCGGTGCCGAGGTGGCGAAGTCCCAGAGCGGCCGGCTGGCGTACGACGGCTCGTCATACGTGCGCCAGATGGCGGAGAACGGCGCCGTGCTCTGCTTGTGGTGCTCGGCGGCGGGACCGAGCAGCCGCTCGGCCTCTCCGCGCAGGCGGGCGGTGCACGCCGGGTCGACCAGGCCCCGCAGCAGGACCCAGCCGTCCCGGCGGAACAGCGCCACCTCCTGCGCGGTGACGTCCCGCGCGACGCCGTGCGACAGCGTGTCCACTGTGCTCACCGCCCCAGGGTCCCGTCCGGCTCCCGCAGCGCCCACTCGGCGAGGAAGTCCAACCACTCCTCGGCTGGTGCGTGTGGGCGCATGAACCAGCCGGCGCGCACGTCCCGGCACAGCCGGCCGAGGGGGTGCCCGCCGGCGTAGCTGCGCCCGCCGCAGATCTGCATGGCCAGGTCCACGACCTCCACTGCGGCGCGCTCGACCGCCATGCCGGCGGCCACGCACTGCGCCATCAGCGCCTGGCCGACCTCGACCGGCAGCGACCGGGGCGCGGCGTGCGTGACGTGCGCGTCGATGTCGGACAGGGCCGACCGCAGCGCCCCACGGGCCGCGGCCATCCGCACCTCGACCTCGGCCAGCATCGCCTTGGTGCCGGCGGAGTGGGTACGGTCGCGCGCGCCGGCGAGCCCGGCGCGCAGGCTGGCCAGGGCCGCGGTGCGGGCCGTTTCGGCGATGCCCAGGTACACGGCGAGCAGGGGCGTCGACGACGCCGCCCGGCCCTCCATGCCGCGCCGGTCCCACTGCCCCCACCGGCCGCGCGGGCTGACCGCGTCCTCCGGCAGGACCACACCGGAGAAGACGACCTCGCCGCTGCCCGAGCCCCGCAGCCCGAGCCCGTCCCAGTCGTCGCGGACCTCCACCCCTGCCGCGTCGAGCGGGATCATGACTGAGCCCTGCATCGGGCCGTCCGCGGTCTCCGCCCGGACGCGGGTATAGAAGTGGGTGGCCGACGGCGAGATCGAGGCCAGCACCTTACGGCCGTTGATAATCCAGTCGCCGCCGGAGCGGGTGGCCGTGGTGGTCATCTGCCACGCGTTGGTCCCCGGCTCGGCCACCGACGAGCAGACGACCATCTGGCGCCGCCCGATGGCCCGCAGCCACTCCCGCTGGCGGGGCTCGGCCGGCTGCCCGGGCGGCGCGCACCGGACCGTACGGGCGTAGTACCAGGACAGGGCCAGGTGCATGTACGCGGCGATGGCGACGGACGCGTCAGCCTCGGCCAGCCGGCTGGTGGCCACGCCGAGGTCGTACAGCGACTCGACCCCGAAGCCGCCGTCGTCCACCGGCGCGCACGCGGCCAGCACCCCGGCCTCGTTGATGCGGTCGATGCTGGCCCGGGCGTACCTGCCGGCCGCATCGTTGCGGGTGGCTTCGTCCGCGAGGAAGCCGGCCACCTCGTCGATGGCCGCGCACAGCTTCTCGCCCGCCGGGGTCACCGGGACCAGCCGGCCGTTGACCGGACCGGTGGCGGTCATCGCAGCTCCCTCCCCGCCTTCCCGGCCCCGGCCGGCACCGGGTCGCCCAAGCCGGCGGGTCGTCTACCCAGGTCGTCTACGCAGCTGGTGAGGTCACCGGCGCCGAGCGCGCGGGCGAGCGCCGCGGCGGCCGGGGCCGCCAGGCCGTCGCCGGACACCGGGTCGATCCCCAGCACCCATGCCCGGTCCGCCGACCGCCGGTAGCGGACCTGCTGCCCATCCGGGCCGGCCGCGGTCGCCAGCCACACGGTGTGCTCGCCGCCGGCGGCCGGGTCGTCTGACGCCGGCACGCGCACCGAGTACGACGGGTGCCGCTCGATGGTGGACCGGAACGCGTCCTCAACGTCCTGCGGGCACAGGTCCACCACGCCAGGCAGCCCTTCCTGCAGCGCCCGCTGGAAAAGGTAGACGGGGAAGTCCGGCCAGCCGGCCCGCAGGCCGAGCCCGGAGGCGTGGCGGGGGTTCAGCTCGGTGGCGAGGAACCCCTGCGGGCCCAGGATGCCGTCGACGCTGAGCATCCCGCGGAACCCCATGGAACGCAGCGCCATCGCGGCGGCCCGGGTGTGGCCGCGCATCTCCTGCACCGCTGGCGCGCCCGGCCGCCAGTAGGTGGACGAGCCGCAGAAGACGAGGGCCTCGCGCGCGTTGCCCAGGTTCCGCAGCGTCACGATCTCGATCGGGTCGTACACCGCGACCCCCTCGGCGAGCACCGTCGCCAGGATGCTGCACGGGACACCCGGTACGAACGTGGCCAGCCGCAGCCGCGCCGTCCGCCCGCTGAACCAGCTCCGCGCCGCGGCCAGGTCCCCGGCGCGGCGGAGCCAGCGCAGGCCGGTGGCGTCACCGCGGAACCCGGTGCTTGCATCCATGGCCAGCACCACACCGGCGCCACGGTCCAGCTCCGCCACCCGCTCGTCCAGGTCCGGGGCCTCGGCGGAGACGATGGCGTGCTCCGGCGAGGGCACCCCGGCCATCCGCCACAGCTGCTCGATGCGGGTCTTGTCCTCCCAGGCGGCCCAGTCCGGGCGCCGCCAGCCGTGCACCGGCCGGCCGCACACCTCGCCGAGGTGGGTGAACGTGCCGCCCAGCACCAGCGCCGACCGGTCCGGGTCGACCGCGTCCAGCCACCGCACCAGCTCCGCCGGCGGGTCGCGCAGGACCGTGTCCAGCTCGGCCCGGCCCACCTCGTACCCGTGCGCGGCGAACGACCACACGTGGTCGACCGCTGGCGCGTCGGGTGCCGGTGCGGCGGCGCTGAGCACCCCCGCCACGTGCGCGCCGACGCCGGCCAGCTCGCGCAGGAGGGTGCGGGCGGCGCCGTCGAAGGCCGGCAGCAGCAGGACCACCTGGCGCCCGGACCAGTACCGGCGCAGCGCGTCGACCGCGCGGGCGGTCCGCTCGACGGAGCTCAAGACACCGCTCCCGCCAGCCGTCCCGCCGCCACCGGGCCGTCCGGCTCGACCAGCAGCTGCCCGTACCCGTCCTCCGCGGCCTCCTCCGGCGGGCGGGGCCGCGGCAGCCGGACCAGCAGCCGCTTCAGCCACCGGTCGGTGCCGTCGTACCGCGGCTGGAACGGCAGGCGCCCGTGCACCGCGACGTCGTTGTCGATCAACAGCACGTCGCCCGGGTCCAGCGCGACCGTGCTGCCGCACTCGTCGAGTGCCCGGCCGAGGGCCGCGTACGCGGCTTCGAACTCCGCGTCGTCGCCGTACCGCCGGGCGTAGGAGGGGTCGTAGCGCAGGCATGGCCCGTCGGCTGCCCACCACACCGTGCGGACCGCGGCAGGCGCATCCCCGGCGTCGGACCGCTGGGCGTAGGAGTCGTCGGGCAGGATCGCCACCCGGCGCCGGGACAGCGCGGCGAGCTCGTGGGCGCCGAGCCGGGCCTGCCGGACGCTCGCCACCCGGCTGCCGACGCCGTCCTCGTTGCGCACGCAGGCGAGCAACAGCAGCTCGGCCCGGCGGGGGTGGAACGCGTCCTCGGTGTGCCAGAGCAGCTCGGCGGTGCTGCTCGCGCCGACCTGCATCCGCTCGTGGCCGCGGCTCGGCAGGATGTTGTGGATCAGCCGGCCGTCCTGCTGGCCGCGCCAGCCGAAGACCCGGCCCAGAGCGGTGGCGGTGAGCAGGAGCGCGAGGTCGAACGCGTGCGTGCGTGGCGACACCGCGTCCATCCAGTGCGCCGGTGTCGGCCCTGGCTCGTCGAAGCCGGCCAGCAGTCCCCGCACCACCCGCCAGCCGACCCGCCGCTCGGGCAGGGAGACCGCCTGTGCCAGCGCCCCGGTGAGGCCGTCGGGGAGCGGGGTGGTGCCCTGCGCGGCGACCCGGTCCACTGTGGCGCCGCCCGCCGCGAGCGAGCGTGCCGCCTTTCCCAGCAGGTGCGCGGCGGGCCCGGCGGGGGAGAAGGCGGACGGGTCAGGACGCATGCGTCACCTCCCCGAGCAGCGATGACCGCAGCGCGGCGGCCGGTGCCGCGGCGGTGGGGTCCGGGTCGGTCCGGTCGAGCGCGTCCAGCATGGCGGTGCAGGCCAGCGTGAGCACGGGCGTGATCGGCCGGTCCGGGTCGGACCAGGACGGCGGCAGCAGGTGGCGCTGGCCGGGCAGGCAGGTGTTGCTCAGCATGAAGTCCTCGACGATGTCCTCCCGGTGGACACCCAGCCACCGCAGCAGGACCAGCACGACCAGGCCGGTACGGTCCTTGCCGAGCGTGCACCCGAGCGCCACCGGGCTGCCGCGCAGCAGCTCGGCCACTGCCCGGGCGACCTCCAGACAGCGCGGCAGCGCGGCCTCCTGGCGCCGGAGCATATCCTCGGCCAGGTCGGAGGTGTCCCCGGGCTCCTTGTCCTGGACCGGCATCCGGCGCCACCGCCAACCGCGGGCGCACAGGCCGTCCGGCGCGCCGTCGCGGGCCACCTCGGCGTCGGTGCGCAGGTCCACGTACACCGCGCCGGGCAGCTCACCGGCGAGGAGGTCGAGCGCCGCATCATCCAGCGTGGACAGTGCTGAGCACCGCACCAGCCGGCCCCGGCGCAGCGTACGGCCGTCCACCGTGCGGAGCCCGCCGACGTCGCGCACGTTGGCCAGCCGCTCGGGGAGCACCCGTCGGTCCGACATCACGCTCCCCGGGCCGCCACCGCAACGGCCTGCGCCTGGTGCGCCAGCGGGATCCGCTCACCGACCGGTGTTATGTAGCCGTCACCGCCGAAGACCAGCCTGAGGAAGTCCATCGGTTGATGCCCGGCGGCCAGCACCTCGGCCGGGTCGACGAAGAGCTGCCGGTTGAACGCGCTCAGCTCCCGCTCGGTCATGTCCGGCCGCATCAGGTGGTACGGCGTGTAGAGCGTCGGCCGGGCCCGTGCGCCCTGGCTGGATATGACGTCGACCGTGCGCCGGGTGCCCTCCGGCGTGGTGCCGGGCAGGCCGACGATCACGAAACAGTTCAGCTCAATGCTGTGGGCGTTGCACCAGCCCACCACCTCGCGGAACCGTTCCTCGGCGCTCTGCTTCACCCGGGGCAGGTGGTCCGCGCCGGCCGCCTCGAACGTCTCGACGCCCACGCTGATGCGCACACAGCCGGCCGCGGCCATCTCCGCGACCAGCGGCTCGTCCAGGTGATGCAGGGTGGTCGCGCACTTCCACTGGTACGGCCGCGGCTGCGCCCGCAGCTCGGCGCACAGCTGGTGCACCCAGCGCCGGTCCAGCGTGAACGTGGGGGCGTAGAACGCGACGTACTCGAACGGGTGGGCGGCGAAGCTGTCCCGGATGTACCCGACGGTGCGCTCCACGCTCATCCGGCGCTCCCGCAGGCCCTGCATTGACGGCACGTCACAGAAGTCGCACCCGATCGGGCAGCCGCGCGCCACCGGCACGACCAGCTCTCGCCGGTGCGGTATGCCGCAGAACTTGTTCTGGTCCTTGCGGTACAGGCTTTCGTAGGCGGCGTAGGGGATCTCCGACACGTCGGGCAGCACCCACCGCTCCGGCGCGAGACGCTCGCCCGGTCCCAGCGGAGGGTGCCAGGCCGCACCGGTGCGCACCGCCGCGCCGGGCAGGCCGGCGACGGGTGGACGGCCGTCCTGCGCCCAGCGCAGGGCGGTGGCGACGGTCGCCTCGTAGTCGCCGCTGCTGGCGACCACGTCGAGCTCGAGAGACTGGAAGAAGCCCGGGTTCTGGTAGCTGAGCCGGCCGACGGTGACCAGCAACGCGCCGGGTGAAAGGCCCCGGCAGTAGTCAACGGCCCGGCGCAGCCCCTCGACCGTGTCGAACTCGTTGACCAGCACGACCGCGTCGTACGCGCCCTGGAACACCCGGTCGCCGAACTCCTTCCAGGAGTGGTTCAGCGCGCCCGCGTCGACGGCGTCGACCTGGTGCCCTTGCGCGCGCAGGTACGCGGCGATGGTGAAGGTCGGCAGGTGGTGACCGGCGTTGAAGTAACTGGGCACGTGCGGCGGCCAGGCCACGAGGACGCGCATCAGCTCTCCCTTCGTGTGGGCGGTCTGCTTAGCCACCGGGTCACTGGCGTAACCCGTGGACCAGGAGCGAGTTGCGTACCGGTGCCGGGTCGGCAGCCACCGGGCTGACCTGGTGCCACGAGTTGTCCGCCCGGGCCAGCAGGGCCGAGGCGCCGAGCGTGGGCACCACCTGGTCGACGATGTCGTCCGGCGCGTGGCTGCCGAGGATCTGCAGGCAGCCGCCCCACTCCGCGGGCCAGCCGGGGTTGAAGTAGAAGATGTGGCTGAACAGCTTGTCCGGCCGGTCGGTGTGCGGCGCCAGCCAGTCCCCTCGGGTGTGGCGGACGAGCCGCAGCTCCACCGCTGCGGCGGGCGGCTGGTCGAGCAGGTCGGCCACCTGCTTGCGGTAGTCGTCGGCGAGCAGCTCGGCCAGCAGCGTGCGCCACAGCGGCGGAAGGTCGGCGTCGTCCACGCCGTCCGGGCCGGTGAGCTGCCGGGAGAAGTTGCGGTACCGCTTGCCGTCGGCCCGGTCGCCGGCGTCCACCCGTACGAACGACCCGGCCGGGAACGCGTCGGCCAGCTGCTGCGCCGTGGCCAGCGGGAAGACCTCTCCCGGCGCGGTCGCGAGCCACCGGTACGGGTGGGCCCGCGGCCGGCACATCGTCCAGTCAGGATCCAGCACCGGCATGGCTAGGCCACCTCGCGGGATGCCTCGGTCGGCAGCGTCGCCAGCAGCTCGGCCAGGAAACGGTCGTTGGTGGCCCGGTCCGCGACCGTGAACCGAAGGTAGCCGGCGAGGTCGGGGTAGTCCGACAGGTGGCGCACCCGGTAGCCGGCCGAGCTCAGCCGCGCGGTGACGGCGGCGGCCGTGGTGCTGCCGAGCCGGACGGTGATGAAGTTTCCTCCGGAGGCCACGGTCGGCCACCCGGCGCAGTGCAGCACCTCGCGGGTGCGCTTCCGGACCTGGCTGATCTCTTCCCAGATCGCCTGGAACGCGGCGTGGTGCTCGATGGCTACCCGGGCGGCCAGCAGGGTGGCACCGGAGACCGCGTGCTCGAGCGGGCCGGGCGCAAGGTCCTCGACCAGCCGTGGCTCCCCGCACAGCAGCGCGACCCGGGCACCGGCCAGCCCGTGCGACTTGGACAGCGACTGCACCACGACCACCGTGTCCCCGGCGCGCTCGATCTGCTCGGTCAACCGGCCGTGGAACGCCTGGTAGCAGCTGTCGATGACGAGCAGGTGGCCCCGCTCGCGGCTCGCCTGGGCCAGCTGGTCCAGCGCGGCCGGGGACAGGCAACCACCGACCGGCCCGTTCGGCACGCTCACCGCGACCAGCATCCCGCAAGCCGCCCAGGCGGCGTCGACCAGCTGCTGGTCCTGCCGGGCCGGATCGGCGCAGTCGGCCGGGACGCGGTGGATGGGCAGGCCCAGCAGCGTCGCCGTCTCCTCCCACGCCGGGTAGTTCGGATGCTGGAGCAGCACGGTGCCTCGGCCACCGGTGCGCCGGTGGTGGTAGGCGCAGATCAGCCGCAGCGCGGAGTCGGATCCGGGGGTCAGCACCAGCTGCTCGGGCCGGACACCCACATACCCGGCGAGGCGCTCGACCGTCTCCGCGCTCGGTGGGTAGCGGCGCAGGACATCCGGGGTGAGCGCGGCCGGGACCGCGCCGAGAACCGCATCGACACCGGGGTGAACCAGCTCGTTGCTGCTGAGGTTGACCCGGCTGTCGGTGTATCGGCGCCGGATCGGCGCGGCAGGGACTGCGCGAGCCTGTGCGGAAATCACGAATGTCCCCCGTGTCTATCCGGGCATCCCGTCGCCGCCCGCGGCTCGGAATATATGTTGGCGGTCCCGGCTGGACGCGGAGAGCTACCGCCGTTGTGATCCTATTGTGATCTCGTAGACCTGTTGCGGTCGCTGGGGAGCGCCGCGGTTGAGTACACCGTGGACAGACGCTGGAGTCGGATGCGGTCGGCGGGGCAGGACACGGGGACCAGCCGGCGTTGACGGCCCAGATGGTGGCGGCTAGGCTCCTCGACCGGCGAGTCAGCTAGATAGCGTCGAAGACCGCCGACCAATGCGGGGGATGCTCGGTCTTGAACCTTCTACGGCAGGATTTCGCCTGCGAAACGCCCGTTGACCTGCCGGCCGGGTCAGCGCTGCGCGTCAACGGCGGGACACCGTTGTCGGGTTCGGTGCGCCCGTCCGGTTTCAAGCACTCCCTGGTCACAGTCTTGTCGGCCGCTGCCGCGGCGGCTGCGCCGGTGCGGGTGACAAACTGCCCGGACATCGCGGAGACCGCGGTCCTGACCGAGCTGCTCGGCGAGCTGGGAGCCACGGTACGGCGCAGCGCCAGCACGCTGGTCGTAGATGGGTCCACAATAGACGGCTCGGTCGTCGACCTCGCCGGTGCCGACCGGATCCACGGTGCGGTGTATCTGGTGCCTGCTTTGCTGTGCCGGACCGGGCGCGCGCGGGTGGCCACCGGTGGTGGCTGCCGTATCGGTGACGGCCCCGCCGGCTGGCGCCCGGTCGAGCAGTACGTTGGCGTGCTGCGGCGGTTCGGTGCCCAGGCGGGCATCCTGCCCGACGGAGACCTGGACGTCAGCGCCGGGCGGCTGCGCGGCTGCGAGCTGGACCTGCTGGACTACACCTCCGACCGGCACCGCAGGAGCGGGCCGCTCTACTCGGGGGCCACCAAGATGGCCCTGCTGGCCGCCGCGGTCGCCGAGGGCACCAGCACGATCCGCAACCCGTACCCGAAACCCGACGTCACCGATCTGGTGACGGTCCTGCGGCAGCTCGGCGCGGACATCGAGACCTCTGACGCGGACACCCTGGTGGTGCGCGGTGCGGGCCCGGGCGCGCTGTGCCACGACGCCGAGCACGCGCTGGTCCCCGACCTCATCGAGGTAGTTACCTGGATCAGTGCGGCGGCGACTGTCGCCGGCAGCGACCTGCGGATCACCGGGGACGACCTGGCGCGGGCCACCGCGGCGCTGGCGCCGGAGCTGGCCGTGCTGGAGCGGATGGGCGTCACGGTCCAGCACACAGCGGATGAGCTGGTCGTCCGGGCGGAGCAGCCGTTGCGGGCGACCGAGGTGACCGTGGCGTCGCACGACGTCTACAGCGACAGCCAGCCGTTCCTGGCGCTGCTGGCGGCGCACGCGGTCGGCACCTCGCACATCACCGAGACGGTGTGGAGCGGTCGCTTCGGCTACGTGCCCGGCCTGTGCGCGCTCGGCGCGCGCATGCGCGAGCGACACGGCGTGCTGCGGGTCGACGGGCCGTACCCGCCCAGCCGGGCCGGCCGGCACGTCCACGCGACCGACCTGCGCGCGGCGGCGGTGCTGGTGCTGGCCGCGCTCGGCGTGCCGGGACCCACCGTGCTGCACGGCGTGCACCACCTGGCCCGGGGCTACCAGGACCTGCCGGCGACGCTGCGGACGCTGGGAGCGGACATCAGCGAGGTAATGGAGGAACAGCGTGTCTGACGCCGCGGTGCTCAAGCACTGCCCGGCCGACTTTCTGGTGCGCGAGAACCTGGTGGTCCCGCTCGTGGAGCGACCCGACGCGAGCTACCACTACCTGTTGCTGCGCAAGAGCGGCTACACCACCATGGAGGCGGTCCGCGTGGTCGCCGGCAAGCTCGGGCTGCCTACGCAGGAGGTCACGTACGGCGGGCTCAAGGACGAGGACGGCATCACCGAACAGCTGGTCGGCGTGCCGCTGGGCGCCGTGTCGCCGGACCCGGACGGCGCCGGCTGGGGGCTGACCGAGGACGCCGACCGGTGGCTGCATCTGGGCCACTACGGGTACGGGACCGAGCCGCTGCGCATCGGCGGGCTGGAAGGCAACGGCTTCCGGATCGTGCTGCGCAACCTCGACGCCGGCCAGGCTGGCCGGCTCGCGCAGCTCAGGAAGGTCAACCTGCTGTTCGTCAACTACTACGACACGCAGCGCTTCGGCGTGCCCGGCGGGCCGAAGCGTACGCATCTCGTCGGTGCGGCCATGCTCGCCGGCCAGTGGGACCTGGCCCGGTCCGAGCTGGCGGGCCTGCGCGCGCCGGAGAGCGAGATGGCTGCGGCCTGGCGCGGCCCGGCCCGCGAGCTCTTCGCCGGTCTCGATCCCCGCACCGCCTCGTTCTACCTGGCGGCGCACGCCTCGCACCGGTGGAACGCCGACGTGCGGGAGCTGGTCACCCAGGTCTGCCCGGGTGAGTGGTTCGACGTCGAGGTGGACGGGCTGGCCTACCGCTACCTGAGGTACGCCGAGTCGGCGGTGCGCGTGCTGGGTGCCGCCCGTGAGCTGCCGTACCAGAAGTACACCTACGAAGGCGGCCAACCGGTGAGCCGCTCCTCGATGCGCCCGACGGTCGTGCAGACCATGGTGTCGATCGGTCCGGACGAGCCGGACGAGCGGATCCCCGGCCGGTTCCGGGTGCGGCTCAGCTTCTTCCTGCCCTCCGGCTGCTACGCCACGGCGGCAGTGCGCCAGCTCACCGCGCTCACCACCGTGCCCAGGCGCCGCGGCGGAGGGATGAGGCCAGATGGTGAAGGAGACGAGTAGGTTGCTCACTACCCAGCTGCTCAACACGCAGGTCAAGCTCGAGCACGTAGAGGAGCCGTTCACGCTGCACCTGGCGCAGGGGATGCTCAGCGACGAGCAGGTCCGGACCTTGTACGCGACCGCGCCGCTGAGCCAGGCGCAGCCGATCGCCCGGACCGACCCGGACCACGAGAAGCAGTACAAGATGAACCTGCTCTACCTGCTCTACGACGGCCAGCCCAGCGAGGCCGCGGCCGGGCTGGCGCCGGCCTGGTCCGCGCTCCTGGACGACCTGCGCAGCGAGGGCTTCATGACCTGGCTGGAGGCGGGCACCAACCAGAAGCTGCGGGACCTGTCCTTCGACATCGGCGTCTACACCCACGTCGACGGCGACTTCATCTCGGTGCACAAGGACAAGCCCAACAAGGCACTCACCGCGATCCTCTACCTCAACGAGGACTGGCCGGCCGGCGCGGGCGGCGAGTACGAGGTCAGGCCGTCCGGCGACCCGCGGGCCGAGCCGCTGCGCCGGATCCCGCCCCGGGGTGGGCAGTTCCTGGCGTTCCCGCCGACCGACCGCTCCTGGCACGCGGTGTCCCGAGTGGACACCGGCGGCAGGGTCACCCGGCTCACCGTGCAGCTCGAGTTCTGGTTCCACCGCGACGACCGGCGCCACTGAGCCGGGGCGTCCGGGCTATCACGGCGCGGGAGACACACCACGATGACGATGCTGCTGCTGACCAACCGCAGGATCCTGCCCGAGCTCACGAGATGGTTCCCGGACAGCAGGGAAGAGCTTGTGGTGGTCACCCTGCAACGGGCGCTCGACGGGCTGGACCCGGCCACGGTGGGCGCCTGGTTCCGCGCGTTCGAGGTGGTGCCCGACTACGAGAGCCCGGGCGTGGAGAGCCTCGCCGCGCAGCTGTGCGCCCGGTACGGCGTACGGCGGATCCTGACCACCTCCGAGGGCGACATCGTGCGGGCGGCGCGGCTGCGGGACCGGCTCGGGCTGCCCGGGCAGGACCTGGCCAGCGCCACCGCGTACCGCGACAAGTTTGTGATGAAGTCCCTGGCCAGCGCGGCCGGCGTCCCGGTCGCCCCGATGCGCATGGTCCACGACCCGGGCGAGCTGGCCGGCTTCGTCGCGCGGCAGGGGCTCCCGGTCGTGGTGAAGCTGCCGGAGGGCAAGGGGTCCATTGGCCAGTCGGTGCTCACGGACGCGTCCGAGGTGGCCGGGTTCTGCCGGTGGTGGCGGGAGAACCCCCAGCCTTTCCTGGCGGAGGGCTGGGTGGCCGGGCCGGCGTTCCATGTGGACGGTCTGATGGACGGCGGCGAGGTGCTGCTCAGCTGGCCGTCGTGCTATGTCTACACGCAGTGGCAGACCCGGCACGACTCGTTGCCGTTCATCAGCGGCATGCTGCCGGCCGAGCACCCCGGCTTCGCGCCGTTGCAGGAGCTGACCGCCGCGGTCATCGGCACCCTGCCGCCACCGCCCGGGATGCACCCGTTCCACGCTGAGGTCTTCCTGACCGGCGGCGGCGAGTACGTGTTCTGCGAGATCGCGTGCCGCGCCGGTGGTGGCCTCATCGTCGACGAGATCCACCGCGCCTTCGGCGTGCAGCTCCAGGAGGCCGGGCTGAAGGGCCAGGCCGGCCGGCAGTCGGAGATCCGGATCGGACCGTTGACCGACCGGTACGGTCACGCGGTGTACGCGCCGCAGCGGGGCCGCCTGCGGCACCTGCCGGCGTCGTGCCCGGTCGAGGCGGTCGTGGCGTACTCGACGTGCGGGGTGGTCGGCCGCGCGTACCAGGGGGCGCGCAGCTCGACCGATGAGGTGGCGTCGGCGCTCATGCGGCTGCGCGGCCCGGACCCCCTTGCCGAGCTGAGCATCCTCGAGGACTGGTGGAACGGCGCGGTCGAGTGGGACCTGTCCACGATGGACGCGGCGCTCGTGACGGCGGGGAGGCGCGGGTGAGCACGCACGACGCGGTCGGCATCGGGTTCGGGCCGGCGAACCTCGCCCTGGCGATCGCGCTGGAGGAGGAGCCGGCCGGGGTCGACATCCATTTCATCGAGGCCCAGCCCGACCCGGTCTGGCAGGGCGGCATGCTGCTCGACCGCTCCGACATCCAGAACCACCCCTGCCGGGACCTGGTCACCCTGCGTAACCCGCGCAGCCGGTACACCTTCATCAACTACCTCTTCGAGCAGGACCGGCTGGTCGAGCACCTGAACCTGCCGATGGAGTTCCCGCTGCGCAAGGAGTACGCCGGCTACATCAGGTGGGCCACCGGGCACTTCGCCCACCTGGTCGACCTCGGCGTGGCCGCCGGGCGGGTCGCCCTCGCCGGGCCGCCGGACCGCCCGGTGTACGAGGTCCACACCAGCGACGGCAGGTGCCTGACCGCCCGGGCGCTGGTCCTCGGCTGCGGCCGTACCCCGCTGGTGCCGGCGCCGTTCGACGCGGTCCGGTCGCCCCGGGTCGTGCACCTCACGAGATACCTGGACACGGTCCGGCAGCTGCCCCGGCCGCCGGGCAGCGTCGCGGTCGTCGGCGGCAGCCAGAGCGCCGTCGAGCTGGTCCTCGACCTGTCGCGGCGGTTCCCGGACGCGCGGGTGGTCAACTACCTGCGGGCACCCGGCCCGCGCCTGAAGGACACCAGCCCGTTCAGCGAAGAGGCGTTCTTCCCCAGCTTCACCGACTACTACTTCAACGCCAGCCGGGCGGGCAAGAACACGCTCGACGCGCTGCTGCGGCCGACGAACTACTCCACAACCGACGGCGACGTGCTCAAGGAGCTCTACATCTCCATCTACGAGCAGCGGCTCGACGGCCACCAGCGGGTGTTCGTGGCCGGCAACCGGGTCGTCGACTCGGCCACGGCGCACGAGCACGGTGTCGAGCTGGCCGTACGGGAGCTGCACACCGGCGTCGTCACCCACGACCTGGTGGACCTGGTCGTGCTGGCGACCGGGTTCCGCGACCTGGGCCCCGGGCCGCACCAGGAGCCGTACCCTCCGTTGCTGCACGAGGTCGTCGACAGGTTCCGGTTCGACGACGACGGCTACCTGGTCGTGAACGCCGACTACAGCCTCGCACCGCACGATGCCCGGACCCCACCGCTCTTCCTGAACGGCCTGTGCGAGTCCACCCACGGGCTCGGCGACGCCGGCTCGTTCAGCCTGCTTTCGGTGCGGGCCGCGACGATCCATCACAGCCTCGGCAAGCGCATGGGAGGAGCCAATGGCTGACCTCTTCTAGACCGACGTGGTTCGACGCTAGAGTTTGCGGCTGTTACTGCGGGAGGGTGGTCATGGCCAGGATGGTTCGTCGCCGGGTGGCGATAGTGGTGGCGGTGCTGGTCGCACTCGCTGTGGGTGGTGCCGGTGCCGTGTATGCGGTGGAGCGCTGGGTTGACCGGTCGGTCCCGCAGGCGGACCTGTTCGGTCCGGGCGCGACGCCGTCGGAGACCCTGTCGCAGTCCCCGTCCGGTGCGCCGTCTCCCAGCCCGTCCCCGAGCCCGTCGCCACTGCCCGGTGCCGGCATCCGCGGGCCGTTGAACATCCTGATCGTGGGTGTCGACACGCGTGAGTGGATCCCCACGTGGCAGCCGCATGCGGACACCGTAATGATCTTGCATGTCAGCGCCGACCTCACCCGGGCGCAGATGACCTCGCTGCCGCGCGACATGATCGTCAACATCCCGCCGTTCGCTCCGGCCCGCTTCGGGGGCCGGCGCACGAAGCTCACGCACGCGATGAGCGAGGGCTCGTACGTACCGGGAAGCTCGCGGCCCAACACGGCGCAGGGCTTCCAGCTGGTGGCCAGGACAGTGAGCAACTACACCGGGATCAGCCGGTTCGACGCGGGCGCGCTGCTGACCTTCAACGGGCTGCGCAAGCTGGTGGACGCGCTCGGCGGCGTGGATCTTTACATCGACCAGCGGGTGCAGTCGATCCACGTGCAGCCCTCCGGTGCCGGCCGGTTCCCGTGCTCCTCCTGCGAGCACGGGTACTCCGGGCCCCGCGCGACCTACGAGGTGGGCACGAGGCACCTCAAGGGCTGGCAGGCCCTGGACTACGTGCGCCAGCGCTACATCCCCGGCATCGACTACGCGCGGGCGCGCCACCAGCGCCAGCTGATCAAGGCGATCGTCGCCCGGGTCCTGCAACGCGACATCCTGGCCAACCCGGCGACCGCGGAGGGGGTGCTGCGCGCGCTGGGCAGCACGCTCATCTTCGACGGTCGCGGGCGTACGCCGGTCGACTTCGCCTACGCCCTGCGCAACCTGCGTCCCGCCACCATGACCTCGGTGAGCCTGCCCGGCGGCAGCGTGTACAGCGGCAGCGGCTACGTCGGTGAGAGTCTGGATGCGGTCCAGGCCAGCTACTTCGCCGCGCTGCGGCAGGACAAGCTCGACGCCTGGCTGAGGTCACATTCGGCGCTCGTGGACTGACCAGGCGGAGCCCGTTCGCGTGAAGATCTATCTGATTGATGAGCGCCATTATGTTGATCAGGAAAACCACAGGGTGAAAGATTGATTGCAGCGATAACGATCTATACGATTGATCGTGTCCTGGCAGCTCACACCCTGGAGCCCACATGCCCGTTCGTCGTCGCGTCCTGACAGTGCTGTCGGCCGCCCTAGCGGTCGTCATCCTCTCCTCGGCACCAGCGGTCGCTGACCCCGGTCCGCCGCCCAGCTCGATGGCGAGCCTGGGTGACTCGATCACCCGGGGCTTCAACGCCTGTGGCTGGTACTCGGACTGCCCCTCCCGGTCGTTCAGCACCGGGGACAACTCCTACGTCTACAGCCACTACCTGCGGATCAGGGCGGTCAATCCCAACATCAACGGCCGCAACTACAACGATGCGAGGTCCGGTGCCAAGTCCGCCGACATGTACGGCCAGGCCGGCACCGCGGTCTCCCAGGGCGTGCAGTACGTGACCATGCTGATCGGCGCCAACGACGCCTGCACCAGCACCGAGGCGGGCATGACCTCGGTCACCACCTACCGGGCCAACATCGACGCGGCCCTGAACCGGATCAGGTCCGGGCTGCCGAACGCGCGGGTCTTCGTGATCAGCGTGCCGGACATCTACCGCCTCTGGTACATCGGCTACAACAACGCGTCGGCGCGGGAGGCGTGGTACTGGTTCAACATCTGCCAGTCCATGCTGGCCAACCCGACGTCGTTCGCCCAGGCCGACATCGACCGGCGCTACCGGGTCCGGCAGCGGGTCATCGCCTACAACACGCAGCTGGCCCAGGCCTGCGCCGCCTACGGGACCTACTGCAAGTTCGACAACAACACGCTCTTCAACTACCCGTTCACCCTCAGCCACATGGCGACCTGGGACTACTTCCACCCGAACGAGTACGGCCAGAAAATCCTGGCCGCCCAGACCTACGCCATCGGCTTCGGCTGGTAGTGCGGTAGGCGGCGGCAACGCGGCGTACCGCCGCTGTTACCTGGACATGGCCGGCCATCCAGATGGATGGCCGGCCATGCCGTGCTCTCCGTGGGTGAGCCCGGACTGCGCACCCGCCGGCGCGTACCGGGGTGGAAAGAGCAGGAGCGTGTTAGGGCTTGCAGATCATTAACACGTGGTCTTGGCCGGTGACGAGGCGATGCCGTGTGTGGTCGCGTAGCTGTAGAGGTCGTTGAGCGTAGCGAGCCGGTGTGGGCTGGGCTGGATCCTGTGCCCTGCCTGTTGTAGGAGCTG
>DASSUC010000504.1:0-5137 GCA_035707405.1 Micromonosporaceae bacterium
CGCGGCGTGGTCACGGGGTCCTCCCTGCGGTACGGGCGGGCCGAATGCGGGTGCATCCGCTCGCGCGGCGTGTCACGATCGACGCAGACAACGTACCGAGCGCGTCGAGGGGATCTGCCTTGCGAAACCGACCGGACTTCATCCCGGAGTTCGATGAGGATCTCGACGCGACGACCGGCGCCCTGGAGCTTGAGGAGCGCCACGCGCTGCGCCGGGTGGCCGGCCTGTCCACCGAGCTCGCGGACATCACCGAGGTCGAGTACCGGCAGCTGCGCCTGGAGCGGGTCGTGCTGGTCGGCGTGTGGACCGAGGGCACTGTGGAGGACGCGGAGAACTCGCTGGCGGAGCTTGCGGCGCTGGCCGAGACGGCCGGCTCCCAGGTGCTGGAGGGCCTGATCCAGCGGCGCGGCCGGCCGGACCCGTCCACGTTCATCGGCCGGGGCAAGGTCGGCGAGCTGCGCACGGTGGTCCTGTCCACCGGGGCGGACACGGTGATCTGCGACGGCGAGCTCTCCCCGAGCCAGCTGCGCACGCTGGAGGGCCAGGTCAAGGTCAAGGTCATCGACCGTACCGCGCTGATCCTCGACATCTTCGCCCAGCACGCCAAGAGTAAGGAGGGCAAGGCCCAGGTCGAGCTGGCCCAGCTCCAGTACCTGCTGCCCCGGCTGCGCGGCTGGGGCGAGGCGATGAGCCGCCAGGCCGGGGGCCGGGCGGGTGGCGGTGGCGGGGGCGTCGGCCTGCGCGGCCCGGGTGAGACCAAGCTGGAGACCGACCGGCGGCGCATCAACACCCGCATCGCCCGGCTCAAGCGCGACATCAAGGGCATGCGCACCATCCGCCGCACCAAGCGGGCCGGGCGCCGGCGCAACGCCGTGCCGAGCGTGGCCATCGTGGGCTACACCAACGCCGGCAAGTCCTCCCTGCTCAACCGGCTCACCGGGGCCGGCGTGCTGGTGGAGGACGCGCTGTTCGCCACCCTCGACCCGACGACCCGGCGGGCGTACGCGGCGGACGGGCGGATCTACACGCTCTCCGACACGGTCGGCTTCGTCCGGCACCTGCCGCACCAGATCGTCGAGGCGTTCCGCTCCACTCTGGAGGAGGTCGCCGACGCCGACCTGCTGGTGCACGTGGTGGACGGCGCGCATCCGGACCCCGAGGAGCAGGTGCGGGCGGTGCGCGAGGTCCTCGCCGAGGTGGGTGCGGACAAGCTGCCCGAGCTGCTGGTGGTGAACAAGACCGACGCGGCGCCCGAGGAGACCCTGCTGCGGCTCAAGCGGGCGTGGCCGGGCGCGGTGTTCGTATCGGCCCGCAGCGGAGCGGGCATGACCGGCCTGCGGCAGGCCATCGAGGCGAGGCTGCCCCGGCCCGCGGTGGAGGTGCGCGCCTGCGTCCCGTACGGGCGCGGCGACCTCGTCGCCCAGGTGCACCGCCGGGGCGAGGTGCTGTCCACGCGGCACGTGGACGCCGGCACGCTGCTGCATGTACGGGTGGACGAGGCGCTCGCCGCCGAGCTGGCGCCGTACACTGTGGAGCCGGCAGAACGCCGTGGGTGACCAGTCCGGCTGCCCGTGGTGATCGCCGCCCTTCTGCAACACTGGTTCGCATGCGGCGAGGTCTGGTGCGCATCATCCTCCGGGTCGGGCTGACGCTCGGTGCGCCGGTCCTCGGGATCGGGCTGTTCCCGGCACCAGTGGGCGCGACCGCCCTGGCGCTGGCTGGCCCGGCGGCGCAGGCGCCCGCGCCCACGCCGGGGGCGACCGGGCCGGGGGCACCGGCCGGCAAGGTGCTGTGCACCGTCACCGATCCGCGCCTGGTCGAGCTGTCCGGCCTGGCCGCGACGGCCGACGGCTACGTCGCGGTCAACGACTCATCCGACCGGCTGGACCGCAAGCGCATCTTCTTCCTCAACAAGGCGTGCCAGGTGACGGACGCCAAGCGCTACTCCGGGGGCGGCCCCCGGGACACCGAGGACCTGGCGGTCGGCGCGGACGGCACGGTCTGGGTGGCGGACACCGGTGACACGCAGGGCAACCCGGTCCGGGAGACCATCGCCCTGTGGAAGCTGGCGCCGGGTGCCGACTCCGCGACGCTGTTCCGGCTCAGCTACCCGGACAAGCCGCACGACGCCGAAGCCCTGCTGCTCGGGGCGGACGACTCGCCGATCATCGTGACCAAGGACGGCGCGGTCAGCGGGATCTACGTGCCGACGGGTCCGCTGGCGGCCGGGCGGACCACGCCCACCCGCAAGGTCGGCGAGTTCAAGCCGGTCCGCACGGGCACCAGCACCCCGCTCGCGGCGGTGGGACAGGTGCTCGTCACCGGGGGCGCGAACGCGCCGGACCGGAAGAAGGTGGTGCTGCGCACGTACTCCGACGCGTACGAGTGGGATGTCCCGGACGGTGACGTCGTCAAGGCCATCACCACCGGCAAGCCGCGGATCACCCCGCTGCCCGACGAGCCGTGGGGCGAGGCGATCACCTATACGCCGGACGGCAGCCATTACCTGACCGTGTCGGAGACCATCGACCAGCCGGCCACCGTCAAGCCCGAGATCCGCCAATACACCCCCGGCGCGGGGGGAGCCGGGAGCCCGCCGGCCGGGCTGACGGCCAAGAAGAACACCCTGGCGTGGTACGAGGAGCTGAGCCTGCGCCAGGTGACGATGCTCATCAGCGGGGTCGGCGTGCTGGGCCTGGTCCTCGTCGTCGTGGGCGTGCTCGGCATCCGCAAGGCCCGCAGCTCCCCACCCCGCGCAGAGGACTCCCGGGGCCGCCGGTCGTCGGCAGGGGACGAACAGCCGACCGAGCTGCTCGCACCGGTGCTGGACGGCCCGGCCGACGGTGGCTACAGCGGGTATGTGGAAGAGGCTGGCTGGTACGACGGCTACGGCGGGTCGGCCCGGCCCGGCAGCGCGACCTCGAGACGCTACCCGGAGGGTGGCTACGCGCCGGGCTACGGCGACTACGGCTCGGCCCCCGGCTACCAGCCGCGGCGCTGAGCCCCGGCTTCCGACTGGGATTCGGGGTCCCGGCAGGGGCTCGGCTGCCGGCGCTCCCCACATGCTCCGCTCCCCACATGCTCCGCTCCCGACCGGCCCGCTCCCTACATGGTCCGGCGCTTTCCAGCAGGCGGGGCGGCGATGCCGCCGCGCCCTCGTCTCACCCTGCCCTCTCCGGCACTCAGATCCGCCGTAGCACCGCGACGACGCGACCTAGGATCGTGGCCTCGTCCCCGGGGATCGGCTCGAACGCCGGGTTCTGCGGCATCAGCCAGACGTGCCGGTCCCGGCGGCGGTAGGTCTTCACCGTCGCCTCGTTCTCGAGCATGGCCGCCACGATGTCACCGTTGTTCGCGGTCGGCTGCTGGCGCACCACGACCCAGTCCCCATCGCAGATCGCGGCGTCGAGCATCGAGTCGCCCTTGACCTGGAGCAGGAAGAGCGTGCCCTCGCCCACGAGCTCGCGCGGCAGCGGGAACACGTCCTCGATGGCCTGCTCGGCGAGGATCGGCCCGCCGGCCGCGATCCGGCCCACCACCGGCACGTAGGCCGGTGTCGGCCGCTGTGCCCGCAGCACCTCCTCGTCGTCCGGCTCGCCCGGGTCGCTCGGCGGTCGCACGTCCACCGCCCGGGGTCGGTTGGGGTCGCGGCGCAGGTAGCCCTTTCGCTCCAGCTCCTTGAGCTGATAGGCCACGCTGGACGGGGACACCAGCCCCACCGCCTCGCCGATCTCCCGGACGCTGGGTGGGTAGCCATGCGTCTCCACCCAGCTGCGGATGAACTCCAGGATCCGCTGCTGCCGGGTGGTCAGGTCGGCCGCGAGCATGTCCTGTAGGCCGGTGACGACCGCGGACACCGCGCGCAGCTGCGGCTCAGCGGCTGGCCTGCCGCGACGGCGCCGGGTCGCCGCGCCCGCCGGAGCCTTCCTGCCCGTCTTGTTGTGCGCCGACCCGCGGCCGGTGGCATCGTCGTCGTTCGACACGTCCGTCACTCCCTGTCGATAGCCCGCAAGGTGCGTCCTGCCCGTCGGCTCCGCGTCGCTGCGCCACGTCGTCGCTCCACATTGGTGCTCCGCGTCGGTGCCTCGCGTCGGTGCCTTCGCGCTTCGGTCGGCGGGGGAGCACCGAGCCGGGGTCGCGTGCGCCGACGCTATCGTCGTGGTGGGACAGTTTCAAACATCTGTACGACGTGTCGCGGGACGTTCCTCGACTTTGTCATAGGGCTCTGGTACACCATCGTACGACCGTTCGATCGAACGAGCGTTCGATCTTGGAGGTTGCGATGGCACACATGTCCGTCCCTTCCCTGTCCACCTCCCGTCTGCCCGATCCCGGCCGGGCCACGCGCAGTCCGGAAACCCCTGGTCGGTCGGCCCGCCATCCGGCTGTCCGGGGCAGTGGCGCCCGTCCAGCCGCGCCGATCCGGCTCACCGTTCGGGGCCGGGTCGTGGTCCTGGGCCTGCTGCTGGCCCTCGCCGGCCTCGTCGTCGTGCTCGCCGCCCCCGCCAGCGAGGCGGCCAACCCGGCCGGCGCGGCCCCGGTCGCTGTCGTGCTGCCCGGTGACACGCTGTGGTCGGTGGCGCAGCGGCACGTTCCCGGGTCCGACCCGTTCGGCGCTATCGAGGAGATCCGGCGCCTCAACGGGCTGCGCGACTACACGATCCATCCCGGTCAGCGGCTCGTCCTGCCCCGACGGTGAGCATGCGTGCCCGACCCGGGCGGGACCGGCGACACGATGCGGCGAAGTTGCCCCGCCAGCTTGCGCTCGCCGCCGCGGACGAATACCGTCGACCCCTAGATGTAGTAGTTACACGGATGTAAGTTGTCCACAGGTTGGGGTTTCGTTCCCTACAGAGTTGTCCATGTTGTCCACCGCCGCAGTCCTGCGGCGGGGCCTTCGCATGGCGTGGGTCTCGCTCAGCGACCTGCCGGCGGTGGCGGTGACGCGGCGAGGAGGTGCCAGTTGCGCTGTCCGTACTGCCGGCACGCCGACTCGCGCGTGGTGGACTCGCGTGAGGCCGAGGACGGCCAGCTTATCCGGCGGCGTCGCGCCTGCCCGGAGTGCGGGCGCAGGTTCACCACGGTCGAGGAGGCGGTGCTGGCCGTGGTCAAGCGCAGCGGCGTGACCGAGCCGTTC
>DASSUC010000505.1:0-15049 GCA_035707405.1 Micromonosporaceae bacterium
AGGGCAAGACCATCGGCTGCTACGCCGGCCAGTTCGAGAAGTACGAGGGCCTGACGGTCAACTTCTCCGAGGCCGTGCAGTCGGCCGGCGGCAAGGTCGTCGACGACGAGGGCAAGCCGGTGGTCAACTCCGCGGAGGCAAGGGCCGGCCTGGAGTTCCTGGCCAACGGCTTCACCAGCGGGCTGTTCCCGAAGGAGGCGGTGACCTACAAGGAGGAGGAGGGCCGGCGCGCCTTCCAGGACGGCAAGCTCGTCTTCCACCGGCAGTGGCCGTACCAGTGGACGCTGGCCAACAAGACCGACGGCTCCAGCAAGGTGGCCGGCAAGTTCGGCGTGGCCCCGCTGCCCGGCAAGAGCGGCGTGGGCAGCTCCAGCCTGGGCGGGGCGAACCTCGCGATCAGCAAGTACGCCAAGAACAAGGCGACCGCGCTCGACTTCATCAAGTTCTTCTCGAACGCGGAGAACGCCCGCAAGAACCTTGAGGTCGCCTCGAACGCGCCGGTCTACGCCAGCATCTACTCCGACGCCGCGCTGCAGGAGAAGCTGCCGTACCTGTCGGTGCTCAAGCAGTCGCTGGACACCGCCGCGGCCCGCCCGCGCGTGGTGGCCTACGGGGACGCGACAACGGCGATCCAGGAGAACGCGTACGCCGCGATCACCGGCGCCAAGCCGATCGACCAGGCGCTCGCCGACATGCAGGCCAAGCTCACCGAAGTCACCGCGAAGAAGTGACATGAGCGCCCCGACGCAGACCCGGCCGCCGGCACCCCGCCGGCGGCCGGGGCAGGCCCGCGAGGGGGCACACCGCCAGGCGGCGGGCGCCCGACGGCGGCGGGCCGGCATCGTCCGGCTCGCCGCGCTGCTGCTCTCCCCGACCCTGCTGGCGCTCGCGCTGGTCGTCGGCTACCCGGTGCTGGCGGCGCTGCGGCTGTCGCTCACGGTCACCGATGAGGGGATCAACCCGGAGACCGGCCTCATCGAGCGCAGCAGCGAGCTCGGCACGCAGAACTACTCCGACGTGTTCAAGGGCGACACCGGCGACCGGTTCGTCAACGCCCTGTGGAACACGACCACATTCACGCTCGCCACCGGCGCGCTGGTGACCATCATCGGCGTGGTCATGGCGTTGATCATGAGCCGGGCCTTCCGGGGCCGCGGCCTGGTCCGGGCCGCGGTCCTGGTGCCGTGGGCGATCCCGACGGTCATCTCGGCGCTGCTCTGGAAGTGGGTCTTCAGCACGGACGGCATCGCCAACGACATCCTCAACACCAAGATCCTGTGGACCACCGAGGGTTTCCAGGCCTGGCTCGCGGTGGTCATCGCGGACACCTGGAAGACCGCCCCGTTCATCGGGCTGCTGGTGCTCGCCGGGCTCCAGCTCATCCCGGCCGAGGTCTACGAGGCGGCGCGGGTGGACGGCAGCTCCGCCTGGCGTACCTTCTGGCGGATCACGCTGCCGCTGGTGAAGCCGGCGCTCGTGGTGGCCGTGCTGTTCCGGGTGCTGGACCTGCTGCGCATGTTCGACCTGCCGTTCGTGCTGGTCGGGCCGCGCAAGAACTCGGTGGAGACGCTGTCGATCCTGGCCTGGGACGAGATGAGCAACCTGCGGTTCGGGCCCGCCGCGGCGTACGCGATGGTCCTGTTCGTCTACATCGCCGTCGTGGCCTACGTGTTCGTCCGGGTGCTGGGCGCCGACATCATCGGCCGGGGAGTGCAGGGACGCAAATGAGGACGACAAACACCCGGGCGGTGCTGCGCTGGCTCGGCATCCTGGCGATCGTGGCGTACTGCCTCGCCCCGTTCTACTGGATGCTCGTCTCCAGCCTGCGCCGGCCCAGCGACCAGTTCTCCAACTCGCTGGTCCCAAACCCGCTCTCGTTCGACAACTACGACGCCGCGTTCGACCCGCGCAACGGGTTCGCCCGGGCGCTGCTCAACAGCCTGGTCGTGGCAGGCTCGACCACCGTGCTGGTGCTGGCACTGGCGATCTTCGCCGGCTACGCCATCGCCCGGCTCGACTTCAAAGGCAAGGGCCCGGTCCTCGCCATCATCGTGGCCACGTCGATGTTCCCCGGCATCACGCTGCTGGTGCCGCTGCTGGATGTGTTCGTGGACATCAACTGGATCAACACGTACCAGGCGATGATCCTGCCGAGCATGACCTTCGCGCTGCCGCTGGCGGTATGGAACCTCACCGCGTTCTTCCGGCAGATGCCGTACGAGCTGGAGGAGGCCGCGGTTGTCGACGGCTGCACGCCGGGCCAGGCCTTCCGCAAGGTGATCCTGCCGCTGGCCGCGCCCGGGGTGTTCACCACGGCGATCCTGGCCTTCATCGCGACCTGGAACGAGTTCATCATCGCCCTGAGCGTGGTCAACCGTAAGGACATGATGACGGCGAACGTGATCCTGTCGCTGTTCACCGGCCAGTACCGGTACGACCAGCCGTTCGGCACCCAGATGGCGGCGGGTGTCGTGGTGACCATCCCTTTGGTGCTGATGGTGCTGTTCTTCCAGCGCCGCATCGTCGAGGGTCTGACCGCCGGCGGCGTGAAGTAGGTAAGGGGCGCCTGTCCGGCTGGGTGGATAGTTTCAGTAGGCTGAGGAGCCAGGAAACGATCCACCGGCCGGAGGTAAGGGGTGGCGGGGCGCAGCTCATTTGTTGTGGTGGCAAACCGTCTCCCGGTGGACGAGATCAGCACACCGGCCGGGCGCAGCTGGCGGCGCAGCCCCGGTGGGCTGGTGACCGCGCTGCATCCGGTGCTCGCCGCGCAGCAGGGCACCTGGGTCGGCTGGGCCGGTGCGGCCGGCCCGGCGCCCGAGCCCTTTGACATCGAGGGGATCCACCTGCATCCGGTGCCGCTCACCGACCCTGACGTCGAGCGGTACTACGAGGGCACCTCCAACGCCACGATCTGGCCGCTCTACCACGACGCGGTGGAGACCCCGGTGTTCCGGCGGGTCTGGCGGGAGGCGTACCGGGCCGTCAACGCCCGGTTCGCCGACGCGGCGGCAGAGGTGGCCGCCGAGGGCGCCTGCGTCTGGGTGCAGGACTACCAGCTCCAGCTGGTGCCCGCGATGCTGCGCGAGCGGCGGCCGGACGTCAGGATCGGCTTCTTCCTGCACATCCCGTTCCCGCCGATCGAGCTGTTCATGCAGATGCCGATGCGCAGCGAGATCATGTGGGGCCTGCTCGGCGCGGACCTGGTCGGCTTCCAGCAGCGGCTGGCCGTGCAGAACTTCGTCCGGCTCGCCAAGCACCTGCTCGGCCTGCGCTACGAGGGCACCACGGTGGAGGTGAACGGCCGGCTGGTCAAGGCGGGCGCGTTCCCGATCTCCATCGACGTGGCGGAGATGGCGGCGATGGCCGACGACCCGGTGGTACGGGCCCGGGCGGCGCAGATCCGCGCCGAGCTGGGCGAGCCGAAGAGCGTCATCCTCGGCGTCGACCGGCTCGACTACACCAAGGGCATCGAGCGGCGGATGAAGGCGTTCCGCGAGCTGCTCGCCGAGGGCCGGCTGAGCGTGCCGGAGACGGTAATGGTGCAGGTGGCCACGCCCAGCCGCGAGCGGGTCGAGCACTACCAGGCCCTACGGGTCAAGGTCGAGCGGGAGGTCGGCCGGATCAACGGCGAGTTCGGCCGGGTCGGCGTGCCCGCCGTCCACTACCTCCACCAGTCGTACAGCCGCAGTGAGCTGGCGGCGCTATACTGCGCCGCCGACGTCATGATGGTGACTCCCCTGCGGGACGGTATGAACCTGGTTGCCAAGGAGTATGTCGCCGCGCGCACCGATGGGCGCGGCGCTCTTGTCCTGAGCGAGTTCGCCGGCGCCGCGACCGAGCTGCGCCAGGCGTTCCTCTGCAACCCGCACGACCCGGACGGCATCAAGGACGCCCTGGTCCGGGCGGTCTTCGCCGACCCGGTCGACGCCACCCGCCGGATGCGCCTGATGCAGCGCCACCTACGCACCCACGACGTGCGGCATTGGGCCCAGTCCTTCCTGTCCGTGCTGGGGGCGCACCAACCGGCCAGCCCCGGCCAGCCCGCGCTCACCGGAGCGAAGGAGTGACCGCAGGTGCTCCCGTGGGCAACGGCGCCGCGGGCGACGGGCCCCATGGCGGCCCGGCCGGCGGCGACCTGACCCAGGACCTGGACCCGGGGCTGCGCGCCGCGCTGGGCCGCGTCGCCCGGGTGCCGCAGCTGCTGGTCGCCTGCGACTACGACGGCACGCTCGCCCCGATCGTGGAGAACCCCGCCAAGGCGGTCCCGCTACCAGAGGCGGTCGCGGCCCTGCGCACGCTGGCCACCTTGCCGCAGACCACGGTCGCGGTGGTCTCCGGGCGGGCCCTGCGCGACCTGGCCGCGCTGTCCCGCCTGCCCAGCGAGGTACACCTGGTCGGCAGCCACGGCTCAGAGTTTGACGTGGGCTTCGTGGAGCGGTTGGACCCGGCCGTCGTCGACCTGCGCAGCCGGGTCATCGCCGAGGTGGAGCGGATCACGCAGGCCTGCCCGGGGGTACGGCTGGAGACCAAGCCGGCCGGCGTGGCGGTGCACACCCGCGGCGCCGACGGCCAGGTCGGGGAGCGGGTCGAGGCGGAGGTCAAGGAGGGCCCGGCCAGCTGGCCCGGCGTCTACGTGACCTTCGGCAAGAAGGTCATCGAGCTCTCCGTCATCGCGACGCACAAGGGCACCGCCGTGGACGCGCTGCGCATGCAGCTGTCCGCCAGCGCGGTGCTGTTCATCGGGGACGACATCACCGACGAGAACGCGTTCGCCGCGCTGCACGGGCCGGACGTCGGCATCAAGATCGGGCCCGGGGAGACCCGGGCACCGTTCCGGGTGCCCGACCCGCATACCGGCGTACGGGTGATCGCGCTGGTTCTCGAGACCCGGCGACGGTGGCTCTGCGGTGAGCACGCGGTGCCGATCGAGCGGCACTCGCTGCTGTCCAACGGCCGTACCCTGGCGCTTCTCACCCCCGACGCGAGGGTGACCTGGCTGTGCCATCCCCGGCCGGACTCGGCGGCGATCTTCGCCGACCTGCTCGGCGGCGCGCCGGCCGGGTTCTTCGCGGTCGGGCCGGAGCGCGGCGGGCTGCTGCCGCTGGGACAGCGCTACCGCCCCGGCACGATGACCGTTGAGACGCGCTGGTCCGGGCTGACGGTCACGGACTGGCTGGACGGAGCCCCGGCCACCGTGGCCAGCCCTCGGGGCGGCGCCTCCGGCGCCGACTCGACGCTGGTCCGGGTGCTCTCCGGCGACCGGCGGGCCCGGCTGGAGCTCGCGCCGCGCCCGGAGTTCGGCCAGGTCGCCATCCGCCTCCAGCCGCTCGGTGACGGCCTGCTGGTGCTGGGCTCCAACGAGCCGGTCGCGCTGCACTCCCCCGGCGTCGAGTGGGATGTGGTGGACGACGGCGGGCATGACGCCGCCCGGGCCGTCGTCGACCTGGCAGCCGCTGGCGGGCAGGTGGTGCTCGAGCTGCGCTTCGGCAGCCACCGGCTGGACTCCCACGGCGTACCGGTGCAGGCCCGGCAGACCGCGGCGGAGCAGCCGTGGCAGGACTGGGTGCAGCGGCTGCGGCTGCCCGGCGTCGCCCGCGACATGGTGGCCCGCAGCGCGCTGGTGCTGCGCGCGCTGTGCCACGAGCCGACCGGCGCGATCCTCGCCGCCGCGACCACCTCCCTGCCGGAGGAGCTGGGCGGGGTACGCAACTGGGACTACCGCTACTGCTGGCTGCGCGACGGCGCGATGACCGCCCGCGCCCTGGTGGACCTCGGCTCGCTGGCCGAGGCCGAGGCGTTCCTGCGCTGGGTCGACGCGTGTGTGGACCGCACCTGCGGGCACCCGGAGCGGCTGCACCCGCTCTACACGGTGGACGGTGGCGCGCTCGGGCCCGAGGCGGTCATCGAGACACTGCCGGGCTACGCAGGCTCCCGCCCGGTGCGGGTGGGCAACCTCGCCAACCGCCAGCTCCAGCTCGACGTGTTCGGCCCGGTCGCGGACCTGCTCGCCGCGGTCGCCGATGCCCGGGGCTCGGTGCACGACGACGAGTGGCGGGTGCTGGAGGCGATGGTCACCGCGGTCGAGCAGCGCTGGCACGAGCCCGACCACGGCCTGTGGGAGGCCCGGCTGCCGCCGCGCCACCACGTGTACTCCAAGGTCATGTGCTGGATGACCGTGGACCGGGCGCTGCACATGCTGCGCCGGCACGGCGGCGGGCGGGACGGCGGGCCGGACGAGCCGCGATGGGTGGCCCTGCGCGACCGGATCGGCGAGCACGTGCTGACCCACGGCTGGCACCGCGGCGTGGGCGCCTACACGGTGGCGTACGGCGCCCCGGAGATGGACGCGGCGACGCTCTGGATCGGGCTGTCCGGCCTGCTGCCCGACGACCATCCACGGTTTCTGGACACCGTCCTCAGGACCGAGGCGGAGCTGCGCAGCGGCCCGGTCGTCTACCGCTACCGCTGGGACGACGGGCTGCCCGGGCGCGAGGGCGGGTTCCACATCTGCTCCGCCTGGATGGTCGAGGCCTACCTGCGCACCGGCCGGCGCAGCGACGCCGAGGAGCTGTTCGCCCAGATGCTCGACTGCGCCGGCCCCACCGGCCTGCTGCCCGAGCAGTACGACCCGGTGGCCGAGCGGGGGCTGGGCAACCATCCGCAGGCCTACAGCCACCTCGGGCTGATCCGCTGTGCGCTGCTGCTGGACGGCGGGCTCACGTAGCGGGGCGTCGGGCTCACGTAGCGGCCGGCGGGCGCAGGCAGCGGCCGGCGGGCTCACGTAGCGGTCGGCGGGAGCGCCGAAACCACGGCGCCGATGACGACCACGGCCGGCGGGCGCAGGCCCTCGGCCGCGGCCCGCCCGGCCAGCTCCGCCAGGGGTGCCCGGAGCACCCGCTGGGCCGGGGTCGTCGCGTCCTGCACGACCGCGGCCGGGGTGTGCGGTGACCGCCCGCCGCGGAGCAGCGCCGCGGTGATGGCCGGCAGGTTGCGCAGCCCCATGAGCACGCAGACCGAGCCGCGCAGCCGGGCCAGTGCCGCCCAGTCCACAAGGGACTCCGGATCGCCCGGCGGAAGGTGGCCGGAGACCACGACGAGCTCGTGCGCGACGCCACGGTGGGTGACCGGGATGCCAGCCGCAGCCGGTGCGGCAACCGCGCTGGTCACTCCGGGTACGACGGTCACCGGTACGCCGGCCGCGACACACGCCGCCATCTCCTCACCGCCCCGGCCGAACACGAACGGGTCACCGCCCTTGAGACGTACCACGCGCTGCCCGGCCCGGGCCCGGTCCACCAGGATCCGGTTGATCTCCTCCTGCACCGTCCCGGGGCCGTACGGGATCTTCGACACGTCGACCAGCTCGGCGTCCGTGCGCAGCTCGTCCAGGAGCAGCCCGGGTACGAGCCGGTCCACGACCACCACGTCCGCCTCGGTCAGCAGCCGCCGCCCGCGTACCGTGACCAGCTCGGGGTCGCCCGGCCCGGCACCCACCAGCGCGACGCTGCCGGGCCGGGACCGGCGGGCCGGCGATTCCCCGACGCCCTTCCCGGCGGCGTCCAGCAGGGTCCGGATCCGGTCCCGTACGGCCATCGCCCGGCGCGGGTCGCCACCCCCGAGCACCGCCACGGTGACCGGCCCGTGCCTGGTGACAGCAGGTGTCCAGGCAGTTGCGGCGTGCCGGTCGTCGGCGCGTACGCAGAACACCCGGCGGGTCTCGGCCGCAGCCGAGACCCGCTCCGCCGCCGCCCGGTCGTCGACCGCCACCTGCACCAGCCAGGCTCCGTCCAGGTCGGCCGGCTCGAACCGCCGGGGCACCCACTCCAGCCGCCCGGCCTGCGCGAGCGCCCGCAGCGCCGGGGTCACCACCGGGGAGACGAGCACCACCTGCGCCCCGGCGTCCAGCAGGGCCGGCACCCGCCGGGTCGCCACGGCCCCGCCGCCCACCACCAGCACCCGCCGGCCGCCCAGCCGCAACGCCAGCGGGTAGAGGCTCTCCGGCCGCTCGTTCACCTGCCGATCCTCCTTCCGGGTGCCGCACGGCACTGCCGGTCCCGCAGACAAGTGTCGGTGCCGGTCAGCGGCCAGTGCGGGTTGGGGCGGCTGGAGCACCGCGGTAGTCGCGTCGCCGTACCCAGGGACTCTCACCGGGACCGGGTAGGGGTCCGCAACCCTTATGCTCTGCACCACCTGTGCGAGCAGAGTTGGCCCAGTGACCCACCACCGGCTGGGCAGAACGAGCCTGGTCAGCGTTGTGCGCTCTGCTCGGTCAGATGGTGCAGAGCATAAGGTCCCAGCAGGCACCCTCCCACCCCGCGCGAACCCGTTGCCCGGCCAGCGCTCTAGTGCAGATCGGCGACGACCAGCGACCACACCTCGAGGTCCACCCGGCCACTGTGCACGTACCCGGCGTTGCGCAGCAGCCCCTCGTATGAGAAGCCGGCCTTCTCCGCGACCCGCCGGGACGCCAGGTTGCCCGCCGCGACCCGCAGCTCCACCCGGTGGAACCCGTGCTCCAGCAGCAGGGCGATGGCGAGCGCGTCCAGCGCCTCGGCGGCCACCCCGAAGCCGCGCGCCGCGGGCACCACGGCGTAGGACACCTCGGTCACCCGGGCGGCCCAGTCGGTGCGCTTGGTCCATAAGCAGCCGACCAGGGTCTCATCCTCGCGGCGGATCACCGCGTAGTGGTCACCCGCCCCGCTGTCGCGCCGCTCGGCGGCCATCTCGGTACACCACTCGTACGCCTCGGGCACCCCGTACTGCGGCGGGAACGGCAGCCACCGCTGGGACTGGCGATCCGCGAAGATCTCCGCGACGCCGGCCGCGTCGTCCCCGGTGAGGGGGCGGACGTGCAGGCGCGGGGTCGCCACGGTCAGCGGCGGGAACCGCCGCACGGCGACATGCCCGGTCATCCCGCTCCTCCCGCCTCCCCTTCTGGCCGACGGGCACGATACCGCGTCCCACCCCGTGCACGTGGCCGTATCCGCCGGTCCTCCCCGGTGTGTCCGCGCGGCATGTCGGTAGCCTCGGCGGCGTGTACCGGTTCCTCGCCATGCCGCGCTGGCTCGGCCTGGCCGCCCTGACGCTGGTCCTGGCCGCCGGCATGGTGGCCGCCGGCCTCTGGCAGCTGCACCGGTACCAGGAGCGCTCGGCCCGCAACGCCCGGGTCGACGCGTCGGCCACCGCCGTACCGGTGCCGGTGCGTGCCGCGCTGCCCCCCGCCATGCCCGGCGGGGGCAGCGCGCCGCCGGCGGCTGCGGCGTGGACCCGCATCACCGCCACCGGGGTGTACGACCCGGCGCACGAGGTGCTGGCGCGCGGCCGTACGGTCGCCGGGCGGGTGGGGTACGAGGTGCTCACGCCGCTGCGGCTGCCCGACGGCTCGGCGCTGCTCGTGGACCGCGGCTGGGTCCCTCCGGGCACCGCAGGTGCCCGGAGCCGGCCGGACGTGCCGCCGGCGCCGCCCGGCCCGGTGACCGTGGTCGGCCGCGTCCACCTGCCGGAGAGCGGCGCCGGCCCGGTGGAGCGGCTCGACGGTACCCGCCAGGTACGCCGCATCGGCGTGGCGCCGATCGCCCGCGAGCTGCCGTACCCGGTCTACGGCGCCTACCTGCTGCTGGACACCCAGACCCCGCTGGCGGACCCGCGCCTGGTCGCGGTGCCGGTGGAGCGCGAGAGCGCGATCCAGAACGCCGGATACGTCGTCCAGTGGTGGCTGTTCGCCGCACTCACCCTCGCCGGTTTCGGCTGGCTGGCCCGGCGGGAGGCGCACCCGCCATTGGTGCAGGCGGCGCCGGACTAACCGTGGCCGTCCGTCGCTGGTCGTCCACGGTGGATGGCGAGCACCGTGTCGATCGTGTCCGCCTCGGCCGCGCTCTTGTCCTCCCGGTAGCGCAGCACCCGGGCGAACCGCAGCGCAACCCCGCCCGGGTAGCGCGGGCTGGCCTGCACGCCGTCGAAGGCGATCTCGACGACCAGCTCGGGGCGCACCATGACCACCCAGTCCCCGCGGTCGACGGCCAGCTCCAGGAACCGCTCGGTCTGCCATCGCAGCAGCTCGTCGGTGAGCCCCTTGAACGTCTTGCCGAGCATCACGAACCCGCCCGTGCGCGGGTCGCGGGCGCCCAGGTGCAGGTTGGACAGCCAGCCCCGGCGCCGGCCGTGGCCCCACTCGGCAGCGAGCACGACGAGGTCGAGCGTGTGCCGGGGCTTCACCTTCACCCAGGCGCCGCCCCGCCGCCCCACGTCGTACGCCGAGCCGGCCGACTTGACCACGACACCCTCGTGGCCGGCGTCGAGGGCCGCGGCGAACGCCTGCGCGGCCGCGTCCGCGGCGGTGGCGCCCTCCACCACGTTGCGCGCCACGAGCAGCGGGGTTGGCACCGCCTCGGCCAGTGTCGCCCACCGGGACGCGCCGGGCTCGTCGACGAGGTCCGCACCGTCGAGGTGCAGCAGGTCGAAAAAGTACGGCGTGAGCACGGTCGTCGGCTGCCCGCGCCGGGCGGCCCGGCTCGAGGTCTCCTGGAACGGCCGGGGCCGCCCGCCCGGGTCGAGCGCGATCGCCTCGCCGTCCAGCACGAGCTGGCGGGCTGGCAGCCCGCGCACTGCGGCGACGACCTCGGGCACCCGGCCGGTGATGTCGTCCAGGCTGCGGGTGAACACGCCGACGTCGGCGCCGGAGCGGTGCACCTGGATCCGGATGCCGTCGAGCTTCACGTCCACCGCCGCCGGTGAGCCAGTCGTCGCCAGTGCCTCGTCCACACTGGACGCCGCCTGGGCCAGCATCGGCGCGAGTGGCCGGCCGACGGTCAGCCGGAGCTCGGCGAGGGCCGCCGCACCCCCGGTGAGCGCGCGGACCGCGACGGCCTTGAGGTCACCGGCGAGCAGCAGCGCCCGCCGGACCGCGGCCGGTGGCACCTGCGCCGCCTCGGCGACCGCGTCGGCGAGCAGCCCGGCCTGTGCGCCCTGGCGCAGCTCGCCGCTGATCAGCCCGCTCAGCATCTGCTGCTCCTCCCCGGTGGCCGCGGCGTAGAGCGCCCGAAGCCGCTCCCGGCGGCGGGCCTGGGAGCCGGGCCCGCCCTCGGCGCCGATCGCGTCGAGCGCCGCGTCGACCTCGGCGACGGAGAGAGTGGGTGGGGCGGGAGCGGCCGGCGGCAGGTCCCGCAGGCTGGCCCAGCCCACCCCGATCTGGCGCTGGCGCAGCTCACCGGCGAGGTAGGCCGCGCCAGCGGCTACCTCTGCCGGCGAGAGGCGGCGCAGCGCCCCCGCCAGCAGCTCGATCTTTGCCTTGCGGCCGGACGTGGCGGCCACGGCGGCCGAGGTGGCCGCGAGATCCGCGAACAACACCCCACCATCGTGGCAGCCACCTCCGACATCCCAGCCGCTACTGCCCCGCCCGGACGTGCCGGTGCGGCCCGCTCAGGCGGCCTGGGCCACGCTCAGCTCCGCCTCCTGCACGGCGAAGCCGCGGGAGCGCACCGCGTCGGCCAGTCTGGACAGCTGGGCGTCCACCCGGCAGAGCACCGAGGACAGCTCCGTCAGGTGGTTGCTGAGGGTGTCATCCGACCACCCGGAGACATCGACGTCTCCCAGCGCACAGACTGCGGCGTCGAGCCGCTCGATGACTTCGTTCGTACTCATGTTCGAACCCTAGCACGATGATCAGACACTTTCAGGCCGTCTGGGCCCGTGTCGCCGTGTCGGCCACGTTGCGCAGAAGTAGCGCCTCGGCCAGGCAGACCCGGGCGAACTCGCCCAGGTGCAGGCTCTCGTTGGGTCCGTGCGCCCGCCCGTCCGGGTCCTCCACGCCGGTGACCAGGATCGCCGCGTCCGGGAACATCTCCTGGAACGTCGCGATGAACGGGATCGACCCGCCCACCCCGATCTCCACCGGGTCCACCCCGTCCCAGGCGGTGCGGAAGGCGGCGCGCGCGGCGTCGTGCAGCGGGCTGGTGGAGTCGATGACGCAGGGCAGGCCGTCGTGCTCGAGCGACACCGACACCTGCGCCCCCCACGGGGCCCGGGCGGTCAGGTGCGCCACGAGCGCCTGGTACGCGCGCTTCGGGTCGTCACCGGGCGCGATGCGCACGCTGACCTTCGCCCGGGCCGTCGGGACCAATGCGTTGGGCGCCTCTGTGGTGGGCGGCGCATCGATGCCGAGCACCGAGACCGCCGGTCGGGTCCACAGCCGGTCCACGATGCGGCCGGTGCCGATCAGCGAGACCCCGTCGAGGACGCCGGACTCGGCCCGGAACCGGTCCACCGGATAGTCCAGCGGCGACGCCTCACCGTGGACCAGCCCGTCGACCGCCACGTCGCCCGCGTCGTCGTGCAGCGTCGCGACCAGCCGGCACAGCGCGGTCAGCGCGTCGGGCACCGCGCCGCCGAACATCCCGCTGTGGACTGCGTGGTCCAGCGTCCGCACGTCCACGAACGTGTTGACGATGCCGCGCAGGGAGGTGGTCAGCGCCGGCTGGCCGACGTCCCAGTTGCCGGAGTCCGCGATGACGATGACATCGGCCATGATCTCGTCGCGGAACTCCCGCAGCAGCTCCTCCAGCGAGTCCGAGCCGTACTCCTCCTCGCCCTCCACGAAGACCACCACGCCGACGGGCAGCGCGTCCCCGTACGCCCGCAGCGCCGCAACGTGCGCCATCACGCCTGCCTTGTCGTCGGCGGCGCCGCGGCCATAGAGCCTGCCGTCGCGCTCGACCGGCTCGAACGGGTCGCTCTCCCACTTGGCCAGGTCGCCGATGGGCTGCACGTCGTGGTGCGCGTAGAGCAGGACGGTCGGTGCCCCGGGCGGCCCTGAGCGGCGCCCGATGACCGCCGGCTGGCCACCCCGGGCGACGATCTTCACGTCGGGCAGCCCGGCGTCGCGCAGCAGCGCCGCGACGGCCTCGGCCGACCGCTGCACCTGGGCGTGGTCAAAGCCGGCGAACGCGATGCTCGGGATCCGGACCAGCCGCTCCAGGTCGGCGCGGACACCGGGAAGCACCCGCTCGATCGCCGCCCGCAGGTCGGTCTCAGTGACAGCCACGGTCATGCCGCGATGCTAGCCCGCCGGTCCGACGGAACCACCGGGTTGCGCAGGGCCCCGCCATCGCCGTAGCGGCAGATAGCTCGATGGTGTCCCGGTGGGACCGGAGACCACCAGGTCTGCGGCGTCCTCGGTCCGGTCCGCCGCGAAGTGCCGGTCCTCAACCCGCCGCCACCGCGCCAGGTCGGCCCGGATGCTCTCGCCGTCGCGGGCGAGCGCCCGGGCCAGCCGCAGGTCCGCGGGCGCGGTGACGAAGACCGCGAGGGTCAGCTCCGGCCGGATCTCGGCGCGGGCCGCCGAGAACCCCTCCAGCAGTACGGCGGCCGCCGGCGCGACCGTCCACCAGCGGGGGTCGAAGCGCCCGGCCGACCAGTCGTACCGGCGGTAACGGCCGGGCCAGCCGGCGCGCAGCGGGGCGAGCACCTGCTCCTCGACCCGGGGCCAGAACGTGAGCTGGTCGGCCCAGCCGTCGAGCAGGTCGTCCGTGTGCACGACCGGCACCTGCGCGCCGGCCACCCTGGACAGCGCCGCCGCCAGGCGCTCCGCGAAGAAGGTCTTGCCCGCCCCGCTCGGACCGTCCACCGCGACCAGGCGGATGCCACCCGGGCAGGACGGCGCAGCCGGTCCGGGGACTGCGACCGTCCCGGGCGCCCCGCCCAACCTCGGCGGGGCAGCCAGGATTGCGCGCGCCAGGCCGGCATAGGTCTCGGTCGCCACGACCGGCAACGCTAGCCGCTCCCGAGCCCTCGCCGCCGGCCTGCAGCATTCGACCCGGCATGGCGGCAGACTGCCTGGGCGGTACCGAAATCCTGGTACTGGCAGACCTGCTGTCTTTCGTCACATTCCGCGGGCGCTGATGTGTAAGATGCCCGACATCCAGATAGCCGATCAACCGTCCAGGGGATCAATACGACGGCGCACGAGGAAATGACATTGGAGATCGTTGGAGGGAACCACCATCGAGCAATGATATCTTCACTCTCCCGGGTGCCAGGCAGACCCGAACGCCTCCCTCCACTTTTGTCAACTGATTGGTCCATGTAACACTGTCTCTTTCCAAGAGCACGTACATGTCACACGCTAGGCGGCAGCAGGGGGTCTGCAATGGCGGCTCGAAGACCCGTCGACGTCGTCTTCGTGCACGGCCTGTTCTCCTCCGCCAAGGCATGGGCCCAGCTCAAGCACCTGCTCAGCACCGATCCGGAACTGTCTGGATTTCTTACTATTCACTGCTTCGAGTACGACTCACCGCTCTTCCGGCTCCGGCCGGACCGGCGGATCGCCGAGATCGACGACATAGCCGACCGGCTGCGCACCTACCTGCTGGCCCAGCTTCGCAACGCCCGCTCGGTCGTCCTGGTCACGCACAGCCAGGGGGGTCTCGTCGTCCAACGCTTCCTGGCACGGACGCTCTCCCGCCGCCAAGGCAGCGAACTCGCCCGCATCAGTCAAGTCGTCATGTACTCCTGCCCTAACTCCGGCTCAGATTTCTTCCTATCCGTGCGGAGGTGGGCGCTGTGGTGGCGCAACCCCCAGGAACGACAGCTGCGCCCCTTCGTGCGGGCCGTGACGGAGACGCAGGAGGCGGTACTCCGCGCCGTCGTCAACGCCCCGGGACGCACCGACACGGAGTGCCGGATTCCAATCGCGGCTTATGGCGGTATCTCCGACAGGATCGTGCCGCCCATCGTTTCCACCTGGGTGTTCCCGGTAAACGGCATCGTCGAGGGCGACCATTTCTCCGTCATCCGCCCGGACAGCAGGCAGGCGTCGTCATACCTCGTGCTGAAGGCGGCGCTACTGGATGCCGCAGATCCTGGCACCGACCCTGGTGGGCCACCCGAAACGGCTTCCGTGGACAGGCAGGGAGTAACTATTCGGTTGTGCCGGGGAATGGCATGGTGATAACCCGCCGGTGTTGACGGCGGGGGTCGCATCTGGCTCTGTGGTGGTGGGTCTGGTGGTTATGGCGGGGCGGCGGTGGGACTGGTTGTGGTGGCGCTCAGCCGT
>DASSUC010000506.1:0-2600 GCA_035707405.1 Micromonosporaceae bacterium
GTACCACGGCCGCGCGGTCCGGCCCGGCGGTGGCCACTCCGGCAGCGCCCGCCAGCCGCCATCACCGCCGACCTGGACCCGCACCGGCGCCTCTGGTAGCCAGCCGGCCCCGCCGTTCAGGTGCGCGGTCAGGAAGCCCAGACCCTCCCGCAGCGCGGCCAGGTAGAGCCCCACGCTGCCGTGGGTCCACCCGCCGATGGTGAGGTACGGCTGCCCGCCGGCCGCGCGCAGCGCCGCGTAGTCGGCCAGCTGCCAGGGCAGGAAGATGTCGTGCCAGCCGCCCACCAGGGCGACCGGCGCCCGGACCTGGCCGATCCGCTCGTTGTGGACACGCTGCCGCCAGTAGTCGGCGGCGGGGTCGGTGTGGTGCAGCCACTCCTGGAAGAAGGCGACGGTGTCGCCGGTGGCCACGGCGTCGGCCTCGGCCAGCGGCAGGTGGTCCAGCCCGCGGCGCAGGCGCGGCTGGCCGCGCTTGAGCTCGACCTGCCTCGACCACCACGGCACGTCCTGCGCCTGTACCAGCTCGGTCCAGGTGAGCACGGTGTCCAGGGAGAAGGCCCCACCGGCGTACGTCGAGTCGCGGGTCTGGGACGCGGTCACCACGGCCACCATCGCGCCCAGCTCGTCGCCCGCGTCCGCGGCGACGGCCCACTGCACGAACCCCTGGTAGCTGGCGCCGAACAGGCCGAACCGGCCGCCGTACCACGGCTGGCGCCGCAGCCAGGCCAGGGTGTCCAGCCCGTCGGCGCGCTCGTGCACCAGCGGCTCGAACGCGCCGCCCGAGCCGGAGGTGCCGCGGCAGGACTGCACGACGGTGTGGAAACCGCGCTCGGCGATGAGCCGGCCGAGCAGGCTGGTGGCGCCCCGGCGGCCGTACGGCGTGCGGATCAGCACCGCCGGCCCCGGCCCGGTCCCCGGCGTGTAGACGTCGGTGAGCAGTGGCACGCCGTCACGGGTGCGGACCCGGATGTCCCGGGTGACCGAGACCCGGCGGGTGGCCGCCGGCGGCAGGCGCAGCGCCGACTCCACCAGCTGGCTGGGCAGGCCCTGCCACCGCTCCAGCCCGGGCAGCAGGCTGAACCCCGGCCGTGCGCCGGCCCCGGGCCGGGCATCGTGCTCCGTGCGGTCAGTGCGCTCGCTCACCCGACCAGCATGCCGGACCTGTCCGGCACCGGCCTGGTGACGTGCTCGGGCCATCACTCCAGCGCAGCTCATTAAATAGACATTTGACTATTAATGGAGGATCAACATGCCGGCGCGCATTGGGCGGCCTCGACATTCTTGGCGACCAGATCCCCGGGCCCGGGCGTCTGACGAGGGCCGAGCGGGGCACAGCGCCGATGGCCCGGACCGGCCAGAACGGCAGTAGTACATGTATTACGCTGCTGATGTGACCGGGCGTGAGTGGGTTGGACCAGTCAGGGACGACAGTCCGCGAAGCTGCATGAGGTGGACCCGGCCGAGGTCATCGACGCGTTGTACTCGCCATGGCAGTTCGACAACGAGTTCGGTGACCTGTTGTTCGTGTGCGGCCGGGCGGCCAGCGGACGCCTGGTGACGGTCAGTTGCCAGCGGCTGGCCCCGGAGGTGTCGATCTACGGCATCGTCGCGGTCCGGTTGGCTAGTCACGCCGAGACGGAGCAGTGGAGGAGGCGGTTCGGATGAGCGGCCAGCGGTTGAGCAAGGCGGAGCTTCAGCGGCTGTCGGCGGAGGATCTGGTCGCCTACATCGAGGCCGGCGGTGACTGGTTTGACGGTGCCGGTTCGAACCCGCCGCAGGGTGTCAAGCCTGCGCAGCTGCCAGATGTGGCCGATCTTCGGATGCAGGTGACGAGTGTTCGCCTTCCCCTGCGGATGATTGAGGAGCTTGACCGTCGTGCTGGCCGTGACCGCGATGGAAGGTCGGGCATTGTGCGCGAGGCGGTGGCTGAGTGGTTGGCGCGTCACCCCACCGACGAGGCCGCTTGAGCGTGGCGGCGCGATGGCCCGACAGCGCGCTGGCCAGAGCATCGGCGGCGTTTCGTGGGCATGGCGCCCGGGTGCTCCCGTTGACTCGCACAGTCCGCGTGGCGCATCCTGGCCTCTGCGTGCCGGGGCGGTCGGCTTGGCGGCCTTTGCGTGTCCTCGCCTGGCGGCTGAGCCTCCCGCGTTCGACCACCCGCGGGGAGGAGCTTCGCAATGCCTGTCCGGGAGCGTGCTCGCCAGCTTGGTCGCGGGGCCCTCGCCGCCGTCGTGGCGGTCGGAGCCCTGTCGACAGCCGTCGCTCCGGCTGCCCGTGCCAGCCACACCCCGCAGCCGTCCAGCGTGACCATCGCCGGCTCGCTCGACACCGAGCTGGGCTGCGCCGCCGACTGGGACCCGGCGTGCCCCGACGCCCAGCTGGCCTACGACGCCAACGACGACGCCTGGCAGCGCTCCTGGAGCCTGCCCGCCGGCGCGTTCGACTACAAGGCGGCGCTGAACGGCGGCTGGGCGGAGAACTACGGCCTGGGTGGGGTCGCGAACGGCCCGAACGTGCCGCTGCCGCTCGACGCCTCGGCGACCGTCAAGTTCTACTACGACCACAAGAGCCACTGGGTCACCAGCGACCGGAACGCGACG
>DASSUC010000507.1:0-5638 GCA_035707405.1 Micromonosporaceae bacterium
CGGACGTGCACAGCTCCTAGGATGCGCACGTCCGTGCTCATCACGACAGGATTCTGATGAGAATCGCCAGCGTCCGCGATCTTGCGCTGTACGTCCGAGACCGTCGGCGAGACCTCGGCATGACCCAGGCCGACCTGGCCGTTGCGGCGGAAGTGAGCCGTCGCTGGCTGTCGGCCCTGGAGGCTGGGAAGCCGACCGCCGAGATCGGTCTGGTGCTGCGGACCTTGGCTGCGTTGGGGCTCGTGCTCGACGCTCAGCCCGCCGGACCTGGAGCAGACGGCATAGACCTGGACGAGCTGCTGCGCAGGTTCGGCCCAACCCCTGACCAGGCCGAGGACAAACCATGACCGGTCCAGGCGGCAAGGTCCTTATTGTGCTGATCTACGGCCGCCGGGCAGGCACGGTGACGCAGGGCAGTGACGGACGGCTCACCCTGACCTATGACGAGATGTGGCAGTCCTCATCGACCGCGACCCCGGTCTCGTTGTCCATGCCTCTCGCCCGTCGGGCACACGACGACTCGAAGGTCCGTGCCTTTCTCTGGGGCCTGCTCCCCGACAACGAGCAGGTGCTCGACCGGTGGGCACAGGACCACCAAGTCTCAGCCCGGAACCCGTTCGCACTGCTACATCACGTCGGTGAGGACTGCGCAGGCGCAGTTCAGCTGGCCACGCCAGATCGGGCGGAGGCGGTGCTAGCGGGCGAGGGCGGGGTCAAGCTCGTTGACGAGGACGAGATCGCAAGACGCATCCGAGTGCTGCGTAGGGACCCGGCGGCCTGGCACCTCTCCAACACTGGACAGTTCAGCCTGGCCGGTGCCCAAGCCAAGACGGCGCTTTACTTCGACTCAACGACTCAGCGTTGGGGTGACCCCTGGGGAGCCGTGGCTACGACCCACATCCTCAAACCCGCCGTGAGCGGCTTCAACGACCATGACCTGAATGAGCACCTATGCCTAGAGACAGCCCGCCACCTCGGCATGAATGCTGCATCCTCACAGGTCGCATCGTTCGGTGGCGAACGGGTCATCGTCGTCGAACGGTACGACCGCATCCGGCGGGACGGCACCGCTTTGCGGATCCATCAGGAGGACATGTGCCAGGCGCTCGGTCTTCCGCCAACCGCCAAGTACCAGAACGACGGCGGGCCAACCCCCGAACAGATCATCAGCCTGCTGAGGCAGGAGATCCGGCCATCGAAGGCGGCTGTCGACGACATCGCCCGGTTCGTTGACGCCCTCGCCTTTAACTGGATCATCGCCGGCACGGACGCTCACGCGAAGAACTACTCCCTGCTGCTCACCGGTGCTCAGGTCCGTCTCGCCCCGATGTACGACGTCGCGAGTGCGCTCCCGTACGACGACATGTACCTGCCGAGGCTACGGATGGCGATGCGCATCGGCGGTGAGTACCGCATCGAGGCGGCTGTCGGCCGACACTGGCGTCGGTTCGCCGCCGGAAACAGCCTCGATCCCGATGCGACCATCGCACGCATCGACGACCTCGCCGCACGCGTACCCGCCAACCTGGCGCGAGCGACCGGGGCGACAGAGGTGCGAGAGCTCGGCAGCGACCTACCCGCACGGCTCCTCGACCAGGTCACCGCGCGTGCCGCGCGATGCCGCAAGGCGCTCGCGCAAAGCTAGCGGCTGGGAAGGATGCGCACGTACGCCCGTACGAACGCGGGCTCCTGGGTCACGGCCGGTGCGCCGGTGGACCGGGGAGCCGGGGCCGGCGCAGGAGCAGCACGACGACGGTGAGCGCAACGATGCCGTCGAGCACCAGCAGCACCGCGCTGAACGGGTCTACCCCGTGCGCGTGCGCAGGCTCGGTGCCGGCACTGGCCGGCGCCGGCACCGCTGCGGAGCCGGCCTGGCCGGCCACGCTGAAGCGCAGCCGGCCGACCAGCTCCGCACCGTCCATAAAGGTCACGTGGTACGCGACCGTCATCTCGCCGGTCGCCGGGATGCTGACCGGCTGGCGCAGGCGCTCCGGCGTGACCAGGCCGGGCTGGCCGGAGGTCACGGCCGTCCCAGCCCGGTCCCGGACCGAGACGTGTGATCGCCCCAGGTCCACGGGGCCGTTGAGCGACAGCACGACATCGGTGGGTGCCTGCGCGAGCACCGCCCCGTCGGCTGGGCTGGTCGAGGTGACCACGGCCCGGTCGGGCCTGCCCGCCCAGAGCCCGGCCAGCACGACACCGGACGCCAGCAACGCCCCGAGCGCCAGCACCAGCCGCCGCATGGTCAGTCGCTCGGCGCCGGTGCGAGGCCTGCCGTCTTGTCACGACCGGCCACCTTGTCGCGACCGGCCACCTTGTCGCGACCGGCCACCTTGTCACGACCGGCCACCTTGTCGCGGCGGACGCAGCCGCACCTGCTCTCCGCCAGCTCTCGCGCGTTCGGGCGCAGGTGCAGGTAGACCGCGACCAGCATGGGGATGAACACGACCGAGTTGTAGAACAGATGCAGCTCGACGCGCGGGAAGAAGACCTGGGCCACGCTGGTCGGGACGGCGCCGCCGAAGAACATGGTGTGCGACTGTGCCTGGATGAGCAGCAGCAGGTGCTCGATGTGGTGCCAGAACTGGACCGCCAGCGCAACCAGCCACCACGCCCTGGCCCGGCCGACGAAGCCGGGCAGCAGCAGGAACAGCCCCGTGAGCATGACGATGGCGTACCCGTAGTGCAGCCACTCGGACGAGACGAGCCACGGGAACCATTGGCCGAGCACGCCCCGCGAGGCCGGGCGCGGCCGGCCCAGCACCCAGATCTGGTACGCCTGCACCAGGTGCTCAGCCCAGTGCGCCAGTACGACGAACATGAACACGTTGAGCCCCACCCGGTGGAACCGCCCGTTGACCGCTGCCATGCTGAACGCCCGAGGTGGCGTCATGCTGATCGCCGACATTCCAACTTCCCTTCCCGGTAGCGGTGCTTTCCAGGTTGCGGTGGCGTTCCCGCCACAGGTGTCACCGGGCGGCCCCCTCGAAGTAGCGCGCGCAGAGCCGTAGCCGGCGCGCGTGCCACACCATGTATGTGCCGAGGACGAGCTGGACGAGGCTGCGCCACACGTCCTCCCACCGGTCGCGCAGGCGCAGGTAGGCCAGTGCCAGCGCGCGTAGCCGCACCTGGCCGCCGCGCGGGGCCAGCAGGCAGGGCCCCCGGTTCGCCAGCTGGCGGGTGTGCGCGGCGGTGGTGGCGAGCTCGAGGTGGGCGAGCACCTCCCGCACCACCGCCTTGACCGTCACCGGAGCGAGGTGCCAGGCCGGACAGGGCCGGTTGGCGGCCACGCCGAACGGGATGTCTCCGCCGGCGGCGTGGAAGTCGGGGTAGCTGAAGCAGAGCACCGACCCGGCCGGGATCGTGGTGCCGGCGGGCACCGGGATGTCGGCTCTGGTGATGCGGTGCGCGACACCGAACAGCGGGTACGCCCGCAGCGTCTCGTCGAACACCCAGTCGAGCGCCGCCGGGTCCGGCCCGGCCGCCGCGCGTTGCAGCTCCTCGTTCACGGCAAGGACCATCAGCACGTGCGCGGTCGCCTCCGAGCTCTGCACCACCGCGGTGTTGAAGAAGGTCCCCTGGAGGTAAAGAGCCTGCTCGCCATGGTCCAACGTGGACGGTAGCTCGTGCGGGACCTGGTCGAGCACCCGCTCCAGGTGAGCGGTGAGCCGCAGCCGCCGGTCCATGTGCCGCAGCCCGCAGCACTTGAGGGCGGTGACCACGTCGTCGGCGTTGCCCACGATCATGGCGCGGACCTCGCCCGTGGCCGGCTGGCCGAAGACCACCCGGTGGTAGAGCTCGGCCCAGACCGGCATTACCAGGTCACGCAGCCGGACCAGACCCGTACCCGGTGGCAGCGCGGCCTTGACGCACTCGACGGCGAGCTGGTCCGCGGCGAGGCTGGGCATGGCGAGGATGCGGCGGGTGGCGCGCGCCACGTCGTCGTAGCGCGGCCCCGGCTCCAGATGCTCCTGGTGCACCTGCGCGCCGGGCGAGAGCCAGTACCAGAACAGGTCGGACAGGGCCGCACCGCGGCTGCGCCCGCACGCCGCGGGGCTGGAGTAGACCTCGAGGAAGTTCCCGACATCCACGAGGTCACCGGGGACCGGGATGCCCTCGGCGCCGTTGACCCGGGCGAAGAGCCACATCCGCAGCCTGACCACGGCACTCGGCAGCCAGTACGGCAGGCTCAGCACGACCGGAAGCGCAACCAGAGCCAGGACCGTCACACCTGCTATACGGACCAGATCCCGAAAAGGGATTCACCGGGGATCCCGGCGAGGGCTGCCGCCCGTATAACTAGGTATGGACTACGTCGTGGTCGGTGCCGGCCCCGCGGGCCTTCAGCTGGCGTACCTTTTCCAGCGGGCCGGATGGGACTACCTGGTGCTGGAGGCCGGGCCCACGCCCGGCACGTTCTACCGCACGTTCCCGCGGCACCGCCGCATGATCTCCATCAACAAGCCGCACACCGGCTGGCACGACCCCGAGAAGGACCTGCGCGTCGACTGGAACTCGCTGCTCAGCGACGACCCCGAGCTGCGGTTCACCCGGTACACCGGCCGCTACTTCCCGCACGCCGACGACTATGTCCGCTACCTCACCGACTTCGGGCGCGGCCTCAACATCCGGTACGGCGCCCGCGTCACGCAGGTGGCCAGGGGCCGGTCGGGCAGCGGCTTCGACATCGCCTGCGAGGACGGCAGCACGCTGCACGCCGAGCGGGTGGTGGTGGCGACCGGGTTCGGCGCGATGAACGTGCCCGCCATCCCGGGCATCGAGGCCACCGAGCGCTACTGGGACGTGCCGGTGGACCCGGCCGGCTTCACCGACCAGCGGGTGCTCATCATCGGCAAGGGCAACTCGGCGTTCGAGACCGCGGACAACCTGACCGAGCACGCGGCGGTGATCCACGTCGCCGGGCCACGCTCGATCAACTTCGCCTGGCGCACCCACTTCATCGGCCACCTGCGCGCGGTGAACAACAACTTCCTCGACACCTACCAGCTCAAGACCCAGAACATGGTGCTGGACGGGGACATCCTGCGCATCGAGCGGCGACCCGACGACTACCTGGTCACCTTCTCCTACGCCCGCCGGGACAAGGTGGTCCAGCTCGCCTACGACCGGGTGGTCACGTGCACCGGCTTCAAGATGGACGCGTCGATCTTCGCCGAGGACTGCGCGCCGGCACTGACCATCAACGACCGGTTCCCGGCGCTGACCGTGGAGTGGGAGTCGGTCAACGTGCCCGGGCTCTACTTCGCCGGCACGCTCACCCAGTCCCGCGACTTCAAGAAGCACACCAGCGCCTTCATCCACGGCTTCCGGTACGGCATCCGGGCGCTGGTGCACATGCTCGGCCAGAGTTACCACGGGGTCGGGTGGCCGTACCGCGCCATCGCGGTCGACTCCGTCGCCGACGCCATGCTCGCCCGGATCAACCGGACCTCGGCGCTGTTCCAGCAGTTCGGCTTCCTCTGCGACGCGGTCACCCCGGACGGGCGGTACTACGAGGAGATGCCGCTGGACTACGTGCCCTTCCCCGACTGCTTCACGGTCAGCCTGGAGTACGGCGCCGGCCACGACGCCATCGACCCGTTCGACGTGGCGGCCGGCCGCCAGTGGGAGGCGGACA
>DASSUC010000508.1:0-13183 GCA_035707405.1 Micromonosporaceae bacterium
CCTCCTCGGTGGCCCGCAGCGAGGCGACCCAGTCGCCGTGGTCCTGCCGCGGGCCGGACCAGCCGGCGAACCCGGAGAGGATGAGCCGCAGGTCGCCGGCTGGCGAGACCGCGGGAGTCACATGCGAGGCGCGCTGGGACGGCGCGTCCACGACGTGAATGAGCTGTGCCGACCCGAAGTCGCCGAAGCCGAGCCGGAAGTCCAGCGGGGTGCCAATGACCAGGACCACGTCCGCGTCGCCCAGCGCGGCCCGGCGGGCCTTGGCAAAGGCGAGCGGGTGCTCGGGTGGCAGGGCGCCGCGGCCCATGCCGTTGGTGAAGACCGGCAGGGTGAGCGCCTCGGCCGCCTCGCGCAGCGCGTCCACCGCGCCGCCGGCGTACACGTCCGAGCCGGCGATGACGACCGGCCGCTGCGCCCCGGCCAGCAGCCCGGCCGCGCGGGCCACCTCGTCCGGGTCTGGCTCCAGCGGCGGCAGTGGAGCGGGCGCCGGTGCGGCGGCCTCGCCGTGGCCGAAGATCACCTCGAGTGGCAGGTCGAGGAAGGCGGGCCCGCGGTGGGGGGTGAGCGCGGCGGTCAACGCCGCAACCACGGCGGCAGGGATCTCGTCGGTGGCGGGCACGGTCGCGGCGTGCTTGGTCACTGGCGCGACCAGGGGCAGGTGGTCGATCTCCTGCAGGCTCCCGGCACCCCAGCGGAACGCCGGAGCCCTGCCTCCCAGCACCAGCACGGGTGAGGCGTTGAAGTGCGCGCTGGTCAGCCCGGAGATGCCGTTGGTGACTCCCGGACCGGCGGTGAGCACGGCCAGGCCCGGCCGGCGCTGCAGCTTCGCCACCGCCTCGGCGGCGAACACCGCGGACTGCTCGTGCCGCACGTCCAGGATCGGCAGGCCGGTCGCGTGCGCCGCGTCGTAGAGCGGGAAGACGTGGCCGCCGGAGAGGGTGAACATCTCGCCCACCCCGTACGCCCGCAGCGCCGCCAGCGCCAGGTGGCCACCGTGCCCCTCGATCCGGTCCGTCATGCGCTCTCCCGCCCGAAGCGTCGGCCAAAGTAACGGCTTACTGGGACCTTATGCTCTCATCGCGGCGCTCCGTCGCCCGTCGTGGACCTCAACCGCACGGGAAAGGTGCAGCGACGCTAGCCCACCCCGGCTCGGGAAGGTGCCCCACGGCCGAGGCGAACGCTCCGGTCCTGACCACCATCTACAGAGGACAGTCGATGATAACCCGAAGGGATGTGGACGCCGCCGCCGCGCGGATCGCCGGACAGGTGCGCCGGACCCCGGTCGCGGAGGTGGACCCGGGCACGTTCGCCGGCCCGAGCTGGCTCAAGTGCGAGTTCATGCAGCACACCGGCAGTTTCAAGGCCCGCGGCGCGGTCAACCGCATCCTCGCCGCCCGGGAGGCCGGCGAGCTTGACCCGGCTGTCGGTGTCGTGGTCGCCTCCGGCGGCAACGCCGGTCTGGCAAACGCCTACGCTGCCCGGGCGTTGGGTGTGCCGGCCACCGTGTTCATCCCGACGACCGCGCCCGCGGTGAAAGTGGCCAAGCTGCGCGGCTACGGCGCCGCGGTGGTGCAGCACGGCGTCGAGTACGCCGAGGCGTACGAGGCGGCCGTCAAGCACGCCGCAGACACCGCGGCGGTCTACTGCCACGCCTACGACCAGCCCGAGATCGCCGCCGGCGCCGGCACTCTCGCCCTGGAGCTGCTCAACCAGATCGACGGTGGCGTCGACACGATCGTGGTCGCGGTCGGCGGCGGTGGGCTGGCGGCGGGCGTCGCCGCAGCCGCCGAAGGCACCGCCCAGGTCGTCGGTGTCGAACCGCAGAGCATCCCCACCTTGCATGCCGCCCTGGCCAACGGCGGTCCGGTCGACGTCGCCGTGTCCGGGATCGCGGCCGACACGCTCGGCGCCCGCCGCATCGGCGACATCGCCTATGCCGTCGCCGTCCGTACCGGTGTGCGGCCGGTCCTCGTCACCGACGAGGACCTGGTGGTCGCGCGGCGGCTGCTGTGGGACCACTGGCGCATCGCGGTGGAGTACGGGGCCGCGGCTGCGCTCGCCGCGTTGACCAGCGGTGCCTACCAGCCCCAACCCGGTGAGCGCATCGCGGTCGTCCTGTGCGGCGCGAACACCGACCCCGCCGGCCTGTAGCCGGCCTGTAGCCGGCAGTGCTCAGCGCCGCAGGATCGTATCGAGGTCTGGCAGCTGGTCAGCGGTGATGTAGTAGGCCAGTACGGCCGCGACCAACGGCACGGCCACGAGCAGAAGGGCGATGAGCAACCGGGCCAGAAGCCGCCGCCCGGCGCCGGGCCTCGCCGGGCGCGGGTAGGGCGAGGGCGCCGGCGACCCGGCCGGGTACCGCGGCGGCCGGTGCGGGGCAGCAGCCTGCCGGGGGGCCGGCTGGACCGGCCGGTGCGGCGCCGGTTGCTGGGGCGCGGGTTGGCTTGGCCACCGGGACGCGGGTTGGCCCTGGGGGTACGCGGGCTGGCCCTGGGGGTACGCGGGTTGGCCCTGGGGATAGGCGGGCTGGTCGAACCTTGGCATGGGCACGGTCGGCGCCACCGGAGCGGCCGGAGACCGGGGACGCGACGGGGGTTGCGCGCCAGGCACGATGACCCGGCCGACCGACCGCTCAGGAGCAGATGAGCCGGCGGGAGCAGATGAGCCGGCGGGAGCAGATGAGCCGGCGGGAGCAGGCGAGCCGGCGGGTGCCGCCGCGGTGCCGGGCACCGCGGGCGGGCCGGAGATCGGCGCTGCTGGGGCTGGGGAGGTCGGCGCCGCCGCGGCACGAGAGGCCGGGGCCGGGGAGGCGGCAGCCGGGGCACGAGAGGCCGGCGCCGGGGAGGCAGCAGCCGGGGACACCGGTGCCAGGCCGGCCGGGCCACCCGCCGCAGCCGCCACCTGCTGCCCCGGGGCGGCGGGCATGCCGGCCGCACCGAACATCTCCGGCGTGAGCCGGGGCAGCATCCCGGTCGCCGGGCCGGGTGCGGGCTGCTCGATCTCCCCCAGGGCGAGCGCCCCGGCGAGCACGCTCCCCTCCGCGACCGCCAGCTCCGGCTGCTCCAGCACCACCGGTGGCTCGCCCAGCTCCCGGTGCAGCAGCGTGGCCAGCAGCGGGATCCGGCTGGACCCGCCCACCAGGAACACGCCGGCCAGCCGGCCGGGTGCAAGGTTCGACCAGCGGATCACGCCCTGGGTGACCCGGACCGTCTGCTCCAGCAGCGGGCGGGCCAGCACCTCCAGCTCCTCGCGGGTCAGGTGCGCCTCGATGTCGGCCAGCGGCACCACCAGGTCCGCGGCCGGGGTGCGGGACAGCCGCTCCTTGGCGGCCTTGACGTCGTCCCACAGCAGCCGCTTCGCCCGCCTTTCCTCCACAGTGGACGGCGAGCCGAGCCGGGCCCACGCCTGCGGGGCCCGCGGGGCGTAGCGCTGCTCCAGATGGCTGATCACCGCGGCGTCGATGTCCACCCCACCGATGTCGTCGCGGCCGTCCACCGCCAGCACGTCAAAACCTGACGAGGTACGCGCGACCACGCTCGCGTCGAACGTGCCCGCACCGACGTCGTGCACCACCACGACCGACCCGATCGGCACGTCCCGCCCCAGGCACTGGGCGAAGTAGGCCGCCGCGGCCACCGGCTCGGCCACCAGCCGGACCGGTGGCAGGCCCACCCGCGCCGCGGCCTCGACGAGCACCCGGCGCCGGGGTGCGCCCCACACCGCCGGGCAGGTCAGGGTGACGCCGGGCTGGGCAGCGCCGCCGACCGTACGGCGCCACTCGTCCACCACCCGGGCGAGCACCGCCGCGACCACGTCCACCACCGGCACCTCACGGTCACCGAGCAGCAGGACACCCTCGTCGATGCGGCGCTTCGGGTTGGGCTCGAAGCGGGCCGGGTCGAGCCGGGAGCTGTGCACGGCGTCCCTGCCGACGACCAGGGCGCCGCTCGGCTCGGCGTACGCGGCGGAGGGCAGCAGGGGCGAGCCGTCGAACAGCAGGGGCCGGGCCCGCCCGTCCGGCCAGCGCACCACGGCCACCGTGTTCGACGATCCGAAGTCGATGCCGAGCTGGTGCGTTCGCCCTGGCAACCCATCCGCAGGCATGGCGCGAGTCTACGGCGGCCCTGGTGGGGCCCTGTCGCCCAGCGTGAGTCCGACAGCCGACCCGCGCAGGCGGCGTCCGGCGCCCCGGCGTCAGCGCCCGGTGAAGTCCGGCGCCCGCTTGGCGACGAAGGCCGCCATGCCCTCCCCCTTGTCATCGGTGGCGAACAGCGCCGCGAAGAGCTGGCTCTCCCACGCCAGGCCGGAGGCGAGATCCAGGTCGAGGCCGTGGTCGATGGCGAGCTTGGCCGCACGCAGGGCCTGAGCCGGACCGTTGAGATACGGCGTGACCAGCTCGACCGCTGCGGCGTAGACCTCCCCGGCCGGCACCACCCGGTCGACCAGCCCGATCCGCAGCGCCTCCCCCGAGTCGACCATCCGGCCGGAGAAGACCAGGTCCTTGGCTCGTGCCGGGCCGACCAGCCGGGCCAGCCGCTGGGTGCCGCCGGCCCCGGGGATGATGCCCAGCTTGATCTCCGGCTGGCCCAGCTTCGCGTCGGCCGCGGCGACCCGCCAGTCGCAGGCGAGGGCCAGCTCGCAGCCGCCACCCAGGGCGTAGCCGGTGACCGCCGCGACCACCGGCTTGGGGATCCGGGCGACCGTGTCGAACGCGCTGGACAGCGCTCCGGCCCGGGCCGACATGTCCACGTACGACATCTCGGCCATCTCCTTGATGTCGGCGCCGGCAGCGAACACCTTCTCACCGCCGTACACGATGACCGCCCGCACCTCGTCGTCGCCGGCCGCCTGCGTCGCCGCCGCCCGCAGCTCCTCCTGCACCTGGGTGTTGAGCGCGTTCATCGGCGGGCGGTCCAGCCGGATGGTGCCGATCCCGTCCTTGGTCTCCAGCCGTACGAGCTCCCCCACGCCTGCCTCCTCGTCCGCGTGCCGCCACAGGTCGGGCGTTCGCCAGACTACGGGTCCGCCACAGCACGGCGCCGCCCGACCGCGGCACCGCCGGGCGCCGGGTGCCGGCACAGTGGCGCCTACCCGACACCACCCGATGCGACCGACTGATAACCGAAAGTTGGTGCATGGACCTACGCTCATTGGTAATGAGCGTCTACTACCGCGATCCTTCCGTGTTGGTGACCTCCACTGAATACACTGTGGACGGTCAACACTACCGGCTGGACGAGCTTACCTACGTGTGGCACCAGCGCGGCCAGCCGGACGGCCGGGCAAGGTTCCGGCGCCGGGCACGGTGGGCGCTGCTCGCGCTCGCCGCGATGATCGCCGCCGGATACGTGGTCAAGACGCCCCTTACACTCCGCCTCGGGGCCGGCATCTCGCAGCTGCCGCTACGGCTCATGCTCCGGGTCGCCGCGTCGATGGCCGTGGTCGGCGTGGGCTGGCCCCTGGTCGAGCTGGTCCTCCGCGGCCTGGACCACGTGCACGTGCACGGCGTCGTGGTCCGCGAGATCTGGGCCCGGTGGCACGGCGAGGAGGTGCTGCTGCTGCGCAGCTCCGACTCGCTGCGGTTCGGCCGGGTCTACCGGGCGCTGCAACGGGCGCTCGAGCACCAGACGGGCTGGCACGGGACGCGCCACCGCCCGCCGCAGCTGCCGCGCGCGGGCCTCAGCGGGCGCGGGCCGTGAAGCGGCCGTCCACGTAGTCGACCCGCAGCGGCAGGCCGAACGCCTTGGACAGGTGCTCGCTGGTGACGGTGTCGGTGAGCAGCCCCTGCGCCACCACCGACCCCTCCCGCAGCAGCAGCGCGTGGGTGAACCCGGCCGGTATCTCCTCGACATGGTGGGTGACCAGGACCAGGGCCGGGGCGTCAGGGTCGTACGCCAGGTCGGTCAGGCGCTGCAGCAGCTCCTCCCGCCCGCCCAGGTCGAGCCCTGCCGCGGGCTCGTCCAGCAGCAGCAGCTCCGGGTCGCTCATCAGGGAGCGGGCCAGCTGCACCCGCTTGCGCTCCCCCTCGGACAGCGTGCCGTACGGGCGGTCGGCCACCGGTGCCACGCCCAGCTGGTCGAGCAGCCCCCGGGCGCGGACCTCGTCCACCGGGTCGTAGCGCTCCCGGAACCTGCCCACCACCGCCCAGGAGGCGGTGAGCACCACGTCCTGCACGATCTCGTCCGGCGGGACGCGCTCGGCCAGGGCGAGGGTGGCAAAGCCCACCCGGGTACGCAGCTCCGCCAGGTCCGTACGGCCGAGCCGCTCGCCGAGCACGTGCACGGTGCCGGCGCTCGGGTGCGCCCGGGCCGCGGCGAGGTTGAGCAGCGTGGTCTTGCCGGCGCCGTTGGGGCCCAGGACCACCCACCGCTCGTCCAGCTCGACCCGCCAGGTGACGTCGCGCAGGAGGTAGGTGCCGCCCCGGCGGACGGTGACCCGGTCGACCGCGATGACGAGGTCGGGGTCGACCGCTTCGTCCTCCTGGTCGCCACGGGGTCGCGCAACGGGCACCCGACCATCCAACCACGGGTGACGCAGCCAAGTATCGTGAGGCGCCGTGACAGCAGTCCTCGAGATCCAGGGGCTCCGGAAGACGTACCGGAGCCTGCGCCGCGGTCCGCGCCGGGCGCTCGACGGCTTCGACATGGTCGTCGAGCCGGGTCAGGTGCACGGCTTCCTCGGCCCGAACGGATCCGGCAAGACCACCACCCTGCGTACGCTGCTGGGCCTGGTCCGCCCCAACGGCGGCCGGATGAGCATCCTCGGCCAGGAGGTGCCCGCGGCCCTGCCGGAGGTGATCGGCCGGGTGGGCGCGATCGTGGAGAGCCCGCAGTTCTTCGGCAACTTCTCCGGCCGGCGCACGCTGCGGCTGCTCGCCACGGCGGGCGGCGTCGCCGACCGCCGGGTGGACGAGGTGCTGGAGCTGGTCGGCCTGCGCGACCGGGCCGGCGAGCGGGTCAGGACGTACTCGCTGGGCATGAAGCAACGCCTGGCGGTGGCCTCGGCCCTGCTGAAGTCCCCGGAGCTGCTGATCCTTGACGAGCCGGCGAACGGCCTGGACCCGGCCGGCATCCGGGAGATGCGCGACATGATGCGCGGGCTGGCCGCCTCCGGCGTGACCGTCGTGCTCTCCAGCCACATCCTCGGCGAGGTGCAGCAGATCTGCGACTCGGTCACGATCATCTCGCGCGGCCGGCGGGTCGCGTCCGGGCCGGTCTCCCAGGTGATCGCCGGGCAGGACCGCGGCGAGTACCGGGTCAGGGTGGAGGGTGACCCGGCCGCGGCCGTGCGGGTCCTCACCGCGGCGGGGGCCCGGGTGACCGGCAAGGACGACCACCTCGTGGTGTCGGACCTCGCCGACCCGGCCTGGGTCACCCGCACGCTCGCGGCGCAGGAGCTGTGGCTCACCGAGCTGACCCCGCTCACCCGCGACCTGGAGAGCGTCTTCCTCGAGCTCACCGGCACCACACCGGAGCCGGGGCACACCCGGCAGGTCGACGAGGCGTACCGGCCCGGCAACGGCGCCACCGGCCCGGCGCCGGACGCCCACGCGACGCCGGACGCGCCAGCGGCACCGACCCCACCCGCGGCCGCCGCGCCGGTCGCCCCGTCAGCCGGACAGGAGCGGGCATGAACCTGGTACGCGCCGAGTGGAAGCGGTTCTTCGCCCGCCGCTTCACCCGACTGATGGTCGTCGTCGTCCTGGCCATCCTCGCCCTGATCGGGCTCGGCGTGGCGTTGAGCACGCAGCCGCCGGGTCCCGGCGCGGTCGCCGAGGCCGAGCGGATGGCGGCGCAGGAGCGGGAGAGGATCGCCGAGGCGCGCCGGCAGTGCGAGGCCTTCCAGAGCGGCACCGGGTCAACCGGGTCCGGCGAGAAGATCGGCCAGCTGCCGCCCGGGGAGACCTGCGCGACCGTTTACCGCGACGACTACGCGACGGCCGAGAACTTCATGCCGCACGTGTTCAGCTTCCGCGACGAGGCGCCGACCCTGCTGATGGTGTTCGGGGGAGTGCTGGCGCTGTTCGCCTTTGCGGTGGGCGCATCGTTCATCGGCGCGGAGTGGAGCTCCGGCGGCATCATGAACCTGCTGCTGTGGCGGCCGCGCCGGGTCCCGGTGCTCACCGGCAAGCTGGTCACCCTGCTCGCGGCGGTGACCGCCACCTGGCTGGTGCTGGCCGCCGGCTGGGTGGCCCTGCTGTGGGGGGTGGCCGCCTTCCGCGGCCGGTTCGGCACCATCACCTCGGGCGTGGTCCAGTCGATGGCGCTCACCAGCCTGCGGTCCCTGGCCCTGGTGCTGGCGGTCGCGGCAGTCGGGTTCGGCGTCGCCTCCCTCGGGCGCAACACGGCGACCGCACTGGGGCTCGCCGTTGGTTACGTCGTCGTGCTGGAGATCGGCGCCCGGATCGTGCTCGAGATCGCCGAGGTGATCAAGCCGGAGCGGTGGTTCCTGTCCACCTACGCCGTGGCGTGGCTGAACAAGAAGGTCACCATCACCGAGTGGCGGCACTGCCGCTACGAGACCACCAGCGACTGCCAGTCGTACGACTGGACCGTCGACATGAACCAGTCGGCGCTGGTGTTCGGCGCGATCCTCGTGGTCGTGCTCGGCCTGGCCTTCCTCGCCTTCCGCCAGCGCGACGTGACCTAGCGGGTCTCGGCTAGGACACGGTCGAGCCGAACACCTCCTCGCGCACCGCGTCCAGTGCGGTGACCAGCGCCCCGTGCAGCACCGGCTCGGGCTCGGCGCGGGTGACCACCACCCGCGGCGACACCGGCGCGATCGCGGCGACCTCGTGCTGCACCCGCCCGGCCAGCGCGTCCCCGCCGGCCTGGCCCACCTCTCCGGCGAGCACCACCAGCTCCGGGTCGAGCACCACGCAGACCGAGGCGACGCCGAGGGCGAGGCGGCGGGCGACCTCGTCCAGCACCGGGCCGCCGCGGGTGCCGGCGGCGACCGCGGCGGCGACCGCGGCAGCCCCGGTGGCGGCGCGGAAGCCGTGCTCCCGGGCCACCGCGCGGGCCGCTTCGAGGCTGGCGAGCTGCTGGAAGGCGCCCTTGCCGCGGCGGGTCAGCCCGCGCGGGACGGGTGCGCCGGGCACCGGCAGGTAGCCGATCTCGCCTGCCGCGCCGGCAGAGCCCCGGTGCAGCCGGCCGCCGAGCACCACGGCCAGGCCCACCCCGCGGGAGACCCAGACCAGGACGAAGTCCGGTACGCCCCGGGCGGCCCCGTTGTGCGCCTCGGCGACCGCGGCGAGGTTGACGTCGTTCTCGAAGACGACCGGGATGTGCAGGTCCTCGCGGAGGGCGGCGAGCAGGCCGCGGTGCCAGCGCGGCAGGTCGACCGCGAAGGCGATGTCGCCGGTGGCCGGGTCCACCAGGCCCGGGCTGCCCAGCACCACCCGGCGGACCGTGGTGACGTCGGCCTGGGCCCGTTCGGCGGCGCGGACCACGGCCTCGTGCACCACGCCGACCGGGTCGTCACTGTCCTGTGTGGACTGTTCCACCCGGCCGACCATGGCACCGGTGATGTCCGCGCAGGCGGCCACCACCCGGTCCGGCCCGACGTCCACGCCGACCACGTGCGCGCTGTCCGGGACGACCGCGTAGAGCTGGGCGTTCGGGCCGCGCCCGCCGGCGAGCTCGCCGACCCGGCTGACCAGCCCCCGCTCCTCCAGCCGCTCGACCAGCTGCGACGCGGTCACCTTGGATAGGCCGGTCAGCGCGCCGAGCTGGGCCCGGGTCAGCGGGCCCCGGTCGACCAGCAGCTCCAGCGCGGCGCGGTCGTTGAGCGCCCGCAGCAGCCGCGGTGTCCCCGGTCGGCGCTCAGAACTCATCTGGCGAACCCCAAAGTCTCCGTAAGGCGCGGTCGGCCTACCGCACTGCGAAGCCTACGGCGGACCGGCCAGGCCCGGCCTCGATCGACAAGACAGGCCCGGCCGACCCGCGGACAGTCAGCGGTGGGGATGCGCTACGCGGCCGCCGTACGGACCAGGGTGCGGATCTGGCGCAGCACCACGGAGAGCGCGGCGAGGTCGGCCCGGGACTCGTCGAACTGGCCGATCGCGTTGCGGGTGCGCGCGATGGCGGACGCGTTGAGCTGCTCCCACTCGGCCACCCGGTCCTCCGGCGTCTCCCCCTCCTCCGTTGAGGAGAGCGCCTCGGTGGTGAGCGCGGCCAGTGCGGCGTAGAGGTCATAGCGCAGCGCCATCCGGGCCAGCGTCTGCCAGGGGTCCTCCCGGGGCAGTGCCGAGATCTTCGACAGCAGGTCGTCGACCCGGAACTGGTCGGACAGGACGAAGTAGACCCCGGCCACCTCCATCAGGTCCCGGCCGGTGGCCTGCGCCGTCTCGACGATGTCCACCAGGCCGAAGCTGTAGACCAGCCGGGTCACCCGGTCGGCCAGCTCCTGCGGGATCCCCCGCCGGGTCAGGTCCGCCGCGTGGGCGTGCAGGGCCTCGCGCTCCCGCCCGCGGAACAGGTTGGCCAGCTCCGGCAGCAGCCGGACCACGCCGGGCCGCAGCCGCGCGATCTCGCCCTCGACGTCCAGCGGGGAGCGGCGGTTCTGCACCAGCCACCGCACCACGCGGTCCACCAGCCGCCGCGACTCCAGGTAGACCGCGGTCTGCGCGGCGGTGTCCACCTCGTTGTCCAGTGCCCGGACCGCGAGCCACAGCTCACCCAGCCCGAACACCTCGCGCACGATCACGTACGCCCGCAGCACGTCCTCGGGCGTGGCTCCGGTCTCCTCCACGGTGCGGTAGACGAACGACGTGCCGCCGCGGTTGACCGCCTCGTTCACCAGCGAGGTGGTGACGATCTGGCGGCGCAGCGGGTGCTCGGACATGCGGTCGGCGAACCGCTCGCGCAGCGGGGTGGGGAAGTAGTCCTCCAGCACGTCGCGCGTCCACGCCTCGTCCGGCAGGGACGAGGAGACGATCTCGTCCTCCAGCACGATCTTCACGTACGCGAGCAGGACCGCGAACTCCGGCGAGGTCAGCCCGGTGCCGGCCTCGCCCCGCACGGCCAGCTCCTCGTCGCTGGGCAGGGCCTCAAGGGTACGGTTCAGCCGGCCCGCCCGCTCCAGGTCGGTGATCATGCGCCGGTGCACCGGCAGCAGCGGCCGGGCCTGCGACCGCGCGTTGCCGAGGGCGCGGGCCTGGTCGTAGTTGTCCCGCAGCACCAGCTCGGCGACCTCGTCGGTCATCTCCACCAGCAGCTCGTCCCGCTGCGCCAGAGTCAGCTCGCCGGCCGTCACCGCGTCCCCGAGCAGGATCTTGATGTTCACCTCGTGGTCGGAGCAGTCGACACCGGCGGAGTTGTCGATGAAGTCCGTGCAGATGTGCCCGCCCGCCATCGCGTACTCGATCCGGCCCCGCTGGGTGAGGCCCAGGTTGCCACCCTCGCCGACGACCCGGCAGCGCAGCTGGGTGCCGTTGACCCGGATGCCGTCGTTGGCCTTGTCCCCCACGTCGACGTGCGACTCGGCCGCCGCCTTCACGTAGGTGCCGATGCCGCCGTTCCAGAGCAGGTCGACCGGGGCCTGGAGGATCGTCTTCATCAGCTCCTGCGGGGACAGGCAGGTCACCGAGGCGTCGGCGATGCCGAGCGCCTCGCGCGCCTGCGGCGAGATCGGCACCGACTTCGCGGTGCGCGGCCACACCCCGCCACCGGCCGAGATCAGCTCCCGGTCGTACTCGTCCCAGCTGCTGCGCGGCAGCTGGAACAGGCGCCTGCGCTCGGCGAAGGAGGCCGTCGCGTCCGGGGTCGGGTCGAGGAAGACGTGCCGGTGGTCGAACGCGGCGACCAGCCGGATGTGCTCGCTGAGCAGCATGCCGTTGCCGAACACGTCGCCGGACATGTCGCCGATGCCGACCACGGTGAAGTCCTGGGTCTGGGTGTCCACACCCAGCTCGCGGAAGTGCCGCTTGACCGACTCCCAGGCGCCGCGCGCGGTGATGCCCATCTTCTTGTGGTCGTAGCCGGCCGAGCCGCCGGAGGCGAACGCGTCGCCGAGCCAGAAGCCGTACGAGGTGGAGATCTCGTTGGCGATGTCGGAGAAGGTCGCCGTGCCCTTGTCCGCGGCGACGACGAGGTACGGGTCGTCGCCGTCGTGGCGGACCACGTCCGGCGGTGGGTCGATCTTGCCGGCGACCATGTTGTCGGTGACGTCCAGCAGGGCCGAGATGAACTGGCGGTAGCAGGCCACGCCCTCGGCCTGCAACGCGTCCCGGTCGGTCAGACCGGTGGCGCGCTTGAGCACGAACCCGCCCTTGGCGCCGACCGGCACGATCACGGCGTTCTTCACCATCTGTGCCTTGACCAGGCCGAGGATCTCGGTGCGGAAGTCCTCCCGCCGGTCGGACCAGCGCAGCCCGCCCCGGGCCACCGGTCCGAAGCGCAGGTGCACGCCCTCGAACCGGGGTGAGTAGACGAAGATCTCGTAGCGCGGCCGGGGGGCGGGCAGGTCCGGGATGGCCTGCGGGTCCAGCTTGTAGGCGACGTACGGCTTCGGCCGCACCGCGGTCTGGCCGTCAACGACCGACCAGCGCTGGAAGAACGACGTGCGCAGGGTCGCCTGGATCAGGGCCAGGTACGAGCGCAGGATCCGGTCCTGGTCGAGGCTGGCGACGCCGTCCAGCTGCCGGCCGATCTCGGTGATCAGCTCCTTGCCGCGCCGCGCGCGGTCCTCCCGGGGCAGCTGCAGCCGCGGGTCGAACCGGGTCTCGAAGAGCCGGACCAGCAGCGCGGCGATCTCCGGGTACGCGATGAAGGTGGACTCCATGTAGTCCTGGGAGAAGACCGTGCCCGCCTGGCGCAGATACTTCGCGTACGAGCGCAGCACCACCACCTGCCGCCAGGTGAGCCCGGCGCGCAGCACCAGCTCGTTGAAGCCGTCCATCTCCGCCTCGCCCCGCCAGGTGGCGGAGAACGCGTTCTCCACGTGCGGGCGCACCTCGGGCAGCTCGTGCGCGCCCTCCGGCAGGCTCAGGCCGAAGTCGTAGAGGTAGATGACGCCGTCGCCGCGGCGGATCTCGAACGGGCGCTCGTCGGTGACCTTGACGCCGAGCGAGTGCAGCACCGGCAGCACCGCGGAGAGCACCATCGGCTCGCCGTACCGGAAGACCTTGAACCGTACGTCCCGGTCGTCCTTGCGCCGGCGGAACAGGTGCATCTCCAGCTGC
>DASSUC010000509.1:0-21889 GCA_035707405.1 Micromonosporaceae bacterium
ACGTCCACCCCGCCCCCGCTGACCGTCCACGACCCTGCGGCCGGCTACTGGTACGTCGCCGCGCGCGCCTCGTCGTCGCCCACCGGGCCGGAGTCGTCCACGTGCACGTCGTCCACCACGATGTTGACCTCGGTGATCTCCAAGCCAAGCAGGTTCTCCACCGCGCTGATCACCTTGGCGCGCACCTTCTCGGTCACCGAGTGCACCACGAAGCCGTACTCGATCACGAGGGTGATGTCGATGCCGGCCGTGCCGCCATCGAGCCGTACCGAGACGCCACGGTCGCTCGCGTCGTCGGCCTCGCCGAGCCCGATCCGCTCCCGCACCGCGGCGAAGACCCGGGCCACGTCTCCACCGAGGTCGTACACGCCAGGGACCTCGCGCGCGGCGATGCCGGCGATCTTCTCGACCACCTCGTTGGCGATGGTCGTCCGGCCCCGCTCCGCGGCCAGCTCGGCGTTGTTGCGCAGGCGCTCCACCACCGCGGAGGCGACCCGGCCGGAGGCCGCCGCGGCGCGCTCCACCGCCTCGCCCGCCCGGTCCACCGCGTCGCTGACCCGGTCGCCGACGCGCTCGACCACGTCCTGCGCCCGCCCCGCGGTCGTCGACGCGTCCAGAGTGCCGGTCGTACCGGCCGGGGCGGCGGAGGGCACGGGAGCGGCGGACAGCGTGGGGTCCGCGGACAGCGTGGGATCTGTGGAGCCACTGGCAGGGCCTGGCGCCGCCTCCCCTTCCAGCCGTTGGGCGGGCACGTCGGCAGCAACGTCAGTCATGGTCTTCTCCCCTGGTCGTCCAGTGCTCCGACCCCGACCGGGGCCGGCCTGAGATGCGCCCGCGAGCGTACTCCCGCCCGGCCAGCCCGGGCAGCGTCCGCAAGGCCGGCGTTCCCTGAGCATCCGGTCTCGGCCACATTTTCGAGCACCGTCCGGCACGGGTGGCCAATATATCGATGATCTTGATATCGTTTTCCATGTTCAAGCTGCTGAACCACAGGCTGGCGCAGCGCGCCGCCATCGTCGCGGCCACGGCGACCGCCATCCTCCTGGGGATCTCAGGCCCGGCCAACGCGGCCACCGGGACCGTCAACACCGCAGGCTCCCCACTCACCGTCCGCGCCTCGCCCGGGACCGGGTACGACGCGTGGAGCAGCGTCAACGACGGGGCCACCGTCAACATCCTGTGCCAGACCGAAGGCAGCCAGGTCACCGGCACCTACGGCACGACCACGATCTGGGACATGCTCGCCAACGGCGGGTTCGTGTCCGACGCGTACATCAACACCGGCTCGGACGGGTACGTGGAGCACCGGTGCGCGTACACGTCCAACCCGCCGCGGGCGAACCCGCGGGGCGTCAACGCCGCGATCTCCTGGGCGTTCGCCAACCTCGGCACGACCGCGTACGAGAACCTGTGCCTGCGGTTCACGGCGCTGGCGTACGGCTGGGGCTACTCCGGCTGGTCCACGGCCGAGATCGGCGGGGACTGGATCACCGCGAACGGCTACCTGCGCACCAGTGGCACCCCGCCGCGCGGCGCGCTCGTCTGGTACCACAACTCGGCAGGCACCGGGCACGTGGTGATCAGCCTCGGCGAGGGCAAGGTGATCGGCACGTCGGTGAACGGCCGGGTCGGCGTGGCCGGCTACCTCTACCACTCCAGCTACCGCGGCTGGAGCGTCCCGTACTACCCGGTGGCCGGCTGACGCCCGGGCTGCCGCCCCGGTCAGGGTCGAGCCCGCGGGCGAAGGCCTTGACCGGGGCCATAATCAGCGGATGCTGCCACCCGACGGGCACGTGCACAGCGAGTGGTCGTGGGACGCCGCCAGAGGCTCGATGGAACGGACGTGTGCCCGCGCGGTGGAGATCGGCCTCCCGTCCATCGCGTTCACCGAGCACGCGGACTTCACGCCCTGGACGCTGCTCTCCGGTGGGCTACCGGCGGGTGTGCGCGCCGAGGTGACGCCGGACGGTGTACTCGTACCTCCGGTCTTCGACGCCGAGGGCTACCTGGCGTGCATCCAGCGTTGCCGCTGGCGGTTTCCCGGGCTGCGGATCCTGTCCGGCGTCGAGCTGGGCGAGCCGCACTGGCACACCCGCCGGGCCGCGGACCTGCTCGACCTGGGCAGCTTCGACCGGGTTCTCGGCTCGGTGCACTCCTTGCAGGCCGGCGAGGCGCGGTTTCTGGAGACCGCCGACGCCTACCAGGAACGCCCAGCCGCCGACGTCGTCCGTGGCTACCTGGCCGAGGCGACCCGGATGACCAAGGCGAGCGGGGTGTTCGCGGTGCTTGCGCACGTCGACTACGCGGTACGCCAGTGGCCATCCAGCGCCGGCCCGTACGACCCGGGCGCGTTCGAGGAGGACTACCGCGACCTGCTGGGCGCGCTGGCGGGCACCTCGCGGGCGCTGGAGGTCAACACCAACGGGCCGCTGCATCCCCAGGTCGTGCGCTGGTGGCACGAGGCCGGCGGGGACGCGGTCGCCTTCGGCAGCGACGCGCACGACCCGGACACGCTGGCCCGCGACTTCCACAGAGCCGCGGCCATGGTCGAGGCGTACGGGTTCCGGCCCGGCCGCAGCCCGCACGACCTCTGGCGCCGGGCCTAGCGCACCCACTCGCACCTTTTGTCGAGTTCCACCGCCCCGGTCCACCCAGCTCCACCGCTCCACCCTCCCAAGATCACGATCGCGAACAGGGAATGTGCAGTGCGGCTAAACGTTCGGTGCTCCAGATCGCGATCTTGACTGGAGCGTGGACGCGCGAAAGAGGACAGCGACCGGAACGCACCAGATGTCCGGACGAGATGCGGGTGCAGCTGCGGCTACGGGCGCCAGACGAGAACGGCGATGTCGCGGGCTCGTTCCGAGAACCACCCGCTCGGTGAGGAGGACCGCAGGAGCCGCCGCAGGTCGTCCTCGAACGCCCCGAGCCTGTCGCCGAACAGGTGCGGCGCCGACCCGGACAGCGAGAGCACCGCGGCGACCACCTCGTCCAGGCTGCGGTTGACGACCTCGCCACGCGGCACCTCGAGAACCTTCGGTCCGGTGAAGCCCGCGCGGCGCATGACCTCATCCTCGCCGCTGCGCGTGCCTTGCGGCAGCACGCCCTGGCCGGCACGCCGCACCGGTCCGAGATACCTGGCGACAAGCTCGTCGATGCGGTCCCACGGCGGTCCGGGGCACGGCAACGGGTCCTGCCCTGCCATACCGCGGTGGGTCGTCGCGGAGACATGGACCCAGGCCCCGCCGGCACTGAGCATGCCGCGCACCCGCCGGGCCACGACCTCCCGGTCCATCCAGTGGAACGACTGGGCGAACGTGGCCACCGTGAAGGTGCCCAGGCCCGCGGGCAGCTCCTCGGCCCGCAGCCGCCGCCACTCGACGTTGCCGACGCCGGCGCCGACCGCCCTGCGGGCGGCCTCGGCGAGCATGCCGGGGTCGGCGTCGACGCCCACCACCGCGGCGAAGCACGGTGACAGCAGCAGAGTCAGCGACCCGGGCCCGCAGCCCACGTCCAGCAGGCGACCGGTGCCGTCCAGGCCGAGCTCGTCCCGTACGGCATGCGCCAGGCTGGTCGGATAGGGCATTCGGCCGGCCGCGTAGTGGGGCGCGCTGCCGGCGTACAGCGACTCGTCCCACTGCCATGCGTCAGCGGCCACGGGGAAGAACCCTACCCACGCCGGGCGCCGGCGGCGGCCGGGCATGAGCCGACTCTCCGGTCAGCTGCGGACCAGCTCGGCGCACCCGTCCGCGAGGTGCAGCTCGGCGTCGCACACCGCCGCGGCCTGCGGGTCGTGGGTCGCGAACACCACGGCCGCACCGCGCTGCGCCTCCTCGCGCAGCAGCTCCAGCACGCGGGTCCGGTTGGCCGCGTCCAGCTCGCTGGTCACCTCGTCGGCGAGCAGCACGTCCGGCCGCAGCGCCAGCCCACGGGCGACCGCGGTGCGCTGCTGCTGGCCGCCGGAGAGCTCCTCCACCAGCTGCTCGGCCTGCCCGGCGAGGCCCAGCCGCTCCAACGCCTGGGCCACCAGCCGCCGCGACTCCGCCGCGCCCGCGCCCGCCGCGCACAGGGCCACCTGGATGTTCTCGCCCGCGGTCAGGACCGTGGCCAGGCCGTTGTCCTGCGGCACCAGGACCACCCGCTGCGCCGCCGCATGGTCGTGGTCGCGCAGCGCCATGCCGTCCAGCGTCACTGACCCCTGCGCGGGCCGGACCAGCCCGGCCATCGCCCACAGCAGGGTCGTCTTGCCGGCACCCGACGGGCCGGTCACCGCGAGGACCCGGCCGGGCACGGCGGTCGCCGACACCTCGCGCAGCACCGGACGGTCCCGGCCGTACGCCACGGTGATCCGGTCTGCCAGCAGTGTCCTCATGCGACACCCCGCGCGCCAGGGCCCGGCAGGGAAGCCCGCGTCCCGTCGCCGGTGCGCGGCACCGGGCCGTCAGCCACGGGGCTCAGCAGGACCGTGCCGTCGCCCTGGAGCTCCACCCGCAGCAGCGTGCCGGCGGCGACGGCGCGCAGCACGTCAACGGGCAGGTGCACGGTGCCGTCGCGGCCCACGATCGCGTACTCCTCGCCCAGCCGGCCCTCGGCGCCGACCCGCCCGTCGCGGATGGTCACCGTGCGCCGCAGCCGGGCCCCGACGTCCGGGTCATGGGTGACGACCACCACGGTCGTGCCGGTGGCGCGCACGCCGTCGAGCGCGGCGACCACCTCGTCCCGCGCGCGCGTGTCCAGCTGGCTGGTCGGCTCGTCGGCGAGCAGCAGCCCGGGCCGGTTGGCCAGGGCCACGGCGAGCGCCAGCCGCTGGCGCTCGCCCGGCGACAGCGCCGCCGGCCGCAGCCGGTAGCGCGCGCGGACGGCCAGCCCGACGAGGGAGAGCACCTCGCGGGCTGCCGGCAGGTCGCGCCGGCGCTCGGCGGGCGCCCCCCGCTGGGCGAAGCGCACGTTCTGCTCGGCCGACAGGTACGGCAGCAGGTTGCGCGCCGCTCCTTGCAGGACCACCCCCACGTCGCTGGCGCGCATCCGGCGCAGCTCCGCGTCGCTCGCCTGCACCAGGTCGTACCCGCCGACCTGGACCCGCCCGGCGGCCGGGCGCAGCAGCCCGGCGAGCAGGGCCAGCAGCGTGGACTTGCCGGACCCGGACGGCCCCAGCAGGGCGACCGCCTCCCCGGGCGCGATGTCCAGGTCCACGCCGGCCAGGGCCACCACGTCGTAGCCCTCCAGCCGGTAGATGTGGACCAGGCCCCGGCAGGTGACACCGATGCCGGTCCGGGCGCGCGCCACCGCGCCGGCAGCAGGGGCGGCACCGGTACGGAGGTCGACTGTGGACGCTGTCATCGGGCTCCCTCACGCAGCCGGTCGGGCGTTGCCCGGCGCACCATGCGCAGCACAACAGCCAGGGTGACCAGCAGCCCGGCCAGCGAGGCCGCGACCGCCAGCGGCAGCGCGCCGGGCCCCGGCCGCCAGGCGATGTCCCCGGCCGGCCGGTCCACCGTGACCAGCGGGATACCGGGCAGCATGAGCACCGCCCCGGCCGCCCCGACGGCGAACCCCACGGCCAGCGGCATCCCCAGCAGGGCGCTGTACTCCTGGAGCAGGCCCCGGCGCAGCAGCGTCCGGCGTACCCCGGCCACCCGCAGCGCGGCCAGCTCGTAGAGGCGCCCGTCCGCCCCGATGTACGCGGTCAGCACCACCACGCCGACCGCCAGCGCCACGGCCGCCGCGGCGGCGAGCAGGTAGAGCCGTAGCCCGAGCGCCGGCGCGCGGCGGCTGAGCTGGTCCCGTACCCCGGCGACCGACTCGGTGCGCAGCACCTGCAGGCCTTCGGCGGAGAGCCGCGCGCCCAGGTCGGCCGGCGCGTCCGGGCCGGCCCACACCTCGTACCGCAGCTGGGTGCTGTCTGCGAGGCTGGCCGTGTGCTCGGCCACCCGGACCGCGTAGTCCAGGTCGAAGAGCAGGCCGTGGGTGCCGGCCCGGGGCAGCCGGACGGCCGAGGCGGCCACCGTGAACGGCTGGGGCTGCTCGGCGAAGCCGGGGAAGTCGAACTCGGCCGCGGCCGGGTCGTCGGCCGGCGCGGCGCCGGCCAGGACCGCGGGCAGGATGGCCGGCGTGTCCCCGTACTGGATGAGCACCTCGCGCTGGTCGTCGCTGGTCACCGAGACCGACAGCGCCGCGCCGGGCCGGGTGGTGACCCGGCCCGGCGGCTCCCCCGCCGCCGGGCGCCAGGCCTGCGGGTCGGCGAAGCGGGTGTCGAGGTCGGCACCGCCCGAGCGGATCCCGCGGACCGCGAGGGTCACCTGGTACACCGTGCCGCCGCTGACTCCGCGGCCGAGCGCGAGACCGAGCAGCCGGCAGCCGGTGCGGCACTCGGGCGCCGCCCCCCGGTAGGTCCGCGGCCCCTGGCCGAGCAGCCCGAGCGGGACGGTCCGTGGCGGCTCCCCGGGAGCGGAGATGACGGCGCCCAGCCGCACGGGGACCGCGCCCAGCCCGCCCGCGTCCGCGTCCACCTCGATCCGGTCGCGCACCTGTAGCGGCTCGGGCAGGGCTGGGCGCAGGGCCGCGGCCATCCGCTGGACCCCGGCGCCGTCCAGCCCACGCCACCGGGCGACCGCGGGGAGCAGCTGCGCCTGCACGCCGACCAGCTCCACACGCCCACCGCCGTACGGGACGGAGCTGCGCACCACAGCCATCGACCGCCCGCGCGGGTCGGCCTGGCTGACGGCGTCGGCGAGCGCCTGCGGGTGCGCCGCGGTGACGGTGTAGACGCGGTCCGCGCCGACCGTGTCGTCGGCCCGCTCCCGCCGGGCCGTCGCCGCCACGTCCCAGGCGGTGGCGGCGAACGACAGCAGCGCCACGGCGACGGTGACCACCACGACGACGCGCTGCACCGCCGGCCGCCGGGCGAGCTGCGCGGCCGACAGCAGGGCCGGCACCCGGCCGCGGCGGCGGGCGAGGGCCAGGCGCAGCCGCGACCACAGGCCGAGCAGCCGGGCCGCGACCACGCCGGCGAGCACCGCGAGCAGCGCCGGCGCGAGCAGGGCCAGCGGCGCCGCCCGGTCCGCAGCCGCGGCGAACAGTGACGCGCCGGCCAGGGCGACGACCGCGCCCTCGGCCACCCCCGCGCGCCAGTCCGACCGTGCCGGCACCCGGCGCAGCAGCTGGAGTACGGGTTGGCGCAGCGTTGCCCGGCCGGCCAGCAGTGCCGCCCCACCCGCGGCGGCCAGCGCCCCCGCGGCCGCGGCAAGGACCGGCCAGCGCAGCTCCACGTGGCTGCCCTCGGCAAAGGCCAACCGGGCGGTCAGCTCGACCAGGCCCAGGCCGAGCAGCACGCCCAGCGGAGCGGCGAGCACGACGAGCAGCAGCACCTCGCCGAGCCCGAACCGGGCCGACCGCCCGGCCGGGTAGCCGCGCAGCTCCGCCAGCGCGACCTCCGGGCCGCGCTCCTCGGTCAGCGAGGCCACGAGCAGGAAGAGTACGAACCAGCACAGCAGCACCAGCGGCACGGCGATCACCGGCACGGTACGGCCGATCGCCCGCTGATCCGCGTCGATGTCCTCCAGCGTTGCCGTGAGCGCCTGGTCCAGGTCGAGGTCTGCGGCGCGCAGCGCCAGGCCGAAGGAGCCCAGCTCCGCACCGAGCTGGCGCAGGTCGTCGAGGTGGACGTCGCGGGTGCGCAGCGGGTACTCCAGCCGCAGCGCCACCGTTGCCGAGCCGCCGGCGCGCACGTCGTCCTCTGCCGTGGTGAACACCGCGTCGACCCGTTCGGCCCCCGCCTCGGTGGCCGTCCCGCCGGTGAAGTACGCGGTCCGCCCCCAGTACGCCGCGGCGGTGTCCTTCGGCACGTAGACCCCGGTGACCACGAACGACCGTTGCTGCCGGCCCGCCCCGTCGCCCACCCGCACCGGCACGCGCTGCCCGACCGCCAGCTCGTGCGCGGCGGCCGTACGCTCGCTGACCAGCACCTCGCCGGCGTCGACCGGGCAGGCTCCGGCCACCAGGGTGAGGTGCTCGCAGACGCCGTCCCGGTAGGCGAGCCGGGTGGCCAGCGGCTCCCGGTCGCCGAGGGCGGCCTCGGCGTCCACGCCGCCGACCGGCGGGCCGAGCAGCCGCGCCAGCACCGGGTGCCGGTCGAGGGCCGCGCTGACCGCTGCCCGGGCGTCCTCAGTGGAGCCGTGCGCGGCCGGCGCGCCGCTCGCCGTACCGGTCGCGCCCACGGCGAGGCTGGTGCCGTTGGCCGGCGCGGCGGCGAGCCCGTCGGTGAGGACCGACTGCCGCGCGGCGCGCCCGTACGCCGGCGCCAGCACCGCGGCGGTCGTCGCCACCGCGGCCAGCACCAGGACCACGAGCGAGCGGCCGGCGCGGTAGCGGATGCCGCGCAGCATCACGGTCCACGCCGTCACCGCGAAGCCCCTCCCGTGACGTGAAGGTTATTCCTCAGCCCGGGACACCTTAGGACAGCCAGGCGGGCGCGAGCTACCTGTCCAAGCCCGCGAGCAGGTCGGCAGCTGCGGCGTAGGGGTCCAGCGCTCCGGTCGCCACCTTCGCGGCGAGCGCGGCAAGCCCCGTACCGTTACGAAGGGAGGTCATCTGCTCACGCAGCGATCCCAGCGCGATGGCCTCGATCTCCGCGGCGGCCCGCGCCTCCCGGCGCCGTTGCAGCTCCCCGCGGTCGGCCAGCCACTTCTGATGCTTGTCGATGGCGGCCATGACATCGTCGATGCCCTCGCCGCGGGCGGCGACCGCACGCACCACCTGGGGCCGCCACTCGCCCGGCCCCCGCTCGACCAGCCCGATCATGCCCTGGATGTCCCGGTACGCGGCGTCGGCACCGTCCCGGTCGGCCTTGTTGACCACGAAGACGTCGCCGATCTCGAGGATGCCCGCCTTGGCCGCCTGGATCGCGTCCCCCATGCCCGGGGCGACCAGCACCACCGTGGTGTCGGCCAGGCTCGCGACCGCGACCTCGGCCTGGCCCACGCCGACCGTCTCGACGAGCACGACCTCGCAGCCGGCGCCCTCCAGCACCCGGACCGCCTGTGGCGTCGCGGCGGCCAGGCCACCGAGGTGCCCGCGGCTGGACATCGACCGGATGTAGACGCCGGCGTCGGTGGCGTGGTCCTGCATGCGCACCCGGTCGCCGAGGATCGCCCCGCCGGTGAAGGGGCTGGACGGGTCCACCGCCAGCACCCCCACCCGCAGCCCCGCCGCCCGGTACGCCCGGACCAGCTCGTTCGTTGTTGTCGACTTGCCGACACCGGGCGAGCCGGTCAGCCCCAGGACCCGGGCCCGCCCGGTGTGCGGGGCGAGCGCGGCGGCGATCTCGGGCAGCACCTCGTCACCCGACTCGACCAGCGAGATCAGGCGGGCCACCGCCCGCGGGTCGCCGTCGCGGGCGCGGGCCACCAGCAGCGGCACGTCCCGGCTGCGGCGCAGGCTCGCGCGCGCGCCCGGGGCGCCGGTCACGCGCCGGGGACCTTCAGCAGCAGCGCGTCGCCCTGGCCGCCGCCCCCGCACAGCGCCGCCGCGCCGAGGCCACCGCCGCGCCGGCGCAGCTCGAGCGCGAGGGTCAGCGCGAGCCGGGCGCCGGACATGCCGATAGGGTGGCCGAGCGCGATCGCCCCGCCGTTGACGTTCACCCGGTCCGCGTCCAGCCCGAGGTCACGCATTGACTGGATGGCCACTGCGGCGAACGCCTCGTTGATCTCCACCAGGTCGAGGTCGGAGGCTGGCCGGCCGGCCTTGCGCAGCGCCTGGGCGATGGCGTTGGCCGGCTGCGAGTGCAGCGAGTTGTCCGGCCCGGCGACGGTGGCGTGCGCACCGATCTCGGCGAGCCAGGGCAGCCCCAGCTCCTGCGCCTTCTCCTTGCGCATCACCACCACGGCGCACGCGCCGTCGGAGATCGGGGAGGAGGTGGCCGCGGTGATCGTGCCGTCCTTCGTGAAGGCCGGGCGCAGCTTGGCCAGGCTCTCCACCGTGGTCTCCGGCCGGATCTGCTCGTCGTCAACCACGACCAGGGGCTCACCGCGCCGCTGCGGGATCTCCACCGGGACGATCTCCTCGGCGAACCGGCCCTCCTTCTGCGCCGCCGCGGCCCGCTGGTGGCTCGCGGCGCCGAACGCGTCCTGCTCCTCGCGGGTGATGGTGAGCCGGGCACTGTGCCGCTCGGTCGACTCGCCCATGGACAGGCCGTCGTACGCGTCGGTCAGCCCGTCCAGCGCCATGTGGTCGGCGATGACGACGTCGCCGTACTTGTAGCCGGCCCGCTGGTTGCGCAGCAGGTGCGGGGCCTGGGTCATCGACTCCATCCCGCCGGCCACCGCGACGTCCAGCTCGCCCGCCCGGATGAGCTGGTCGGCCAGGGCGATCGCGGTGAGCCCGGACAGGCACACCTTGTTGACCGTGGTCGAGGGCACGGTCATCGGGATGCCCGCCGCCACCGCGGCCTGCCGGGCCGGCAGCTGGCCCGCGCCCGCCTGCAGCACCTGTCCCATGATCACGTACTGCACCTGCTCCGGGGCGACGCCGGAGCGCTCCAGTGCCGCCCGGATCGCGATGCCGCCCAGCCTGGCGGCTGGGAAGTCCTTGAGCGCACCGAGCAGACGGCCCATGGGCGTCCGGGCACCGTGCACGATTACCGAGGTCATGGGGGCCCTCCGCGGCAGACCTTAACGACTGTTCGGTCAGACTAGCTCCATGGAGCGTTCCTCCCCTCCCCAGGACCAGGATGATGCCGACTTGGTCACAGGCATCGGGCTGCTGGGCATCGACCACGTCGGCGTGGCTGTCGCCGACCTGGACGCCGCAGTCGCGTTCTACGAGCAGGTGTTCGGCATGCGCTGTGTGCACCGGGAGACCAACGAGGAGCAGGGCACGTACGAGGCGATGATGGCGGTCGGCCACCGCGGCGCGGAGGGCGGGTATCTCCAGCTGCTGGCCCCGGTCGCGGCGGAGTCGGTCATCGGCAGGTTCCTCGACCGGCGCGGGCCGGGGATCCACCAGGTCGCGTACCAGGTGGCCGACGTCGAGGCGGCCAGTGCCGCGCTGCGGGCCCGCGGGGTCCGCCTGCTCTACGACGAGCCGCGCCGGGGCACCGCCGGGACGCGGGTCAACTTCGTGCACCCCAAGGACGCCGGCGGGGTCCTGGTCGAGCTGGTGGAGCCGGCTACGCAGACCACGCCCCCCGGACCGCCGGCGCCGGCCCGGTAGCCGTGGACTTGTTCACAATGCGGTTCCACCATTCCGTTACTGGGCAGTAACGTCCGGGGCGCGGACACCATGGGCGTGCCGTCACCGGACATCGCGGTCGGGTGAGCGCGGTGGCAGCTGTCACGGGCGATCCGGGAGGTGCACGTGAAGCAGGTTCTGGATGTGATCATGGCGGCCGAGGACGACCCGGCCAGCCTGGCCGAGGTGGGCAGCCTGCCGGTCCCGGAGCACTACCGCGGGGTCGTCGTCCGCGCCGACGAGACGGCCATGTTCGACGGCCTGCCCCAGGCCGACAAGGACCCCCGCAAGTCGCTGCACCTGCAGGAGGTGCCCACGCCGCAGCTGGGGCCGGGCGAGGCGCTGATCGCGGTGATGGCGAGCGCGATCAACTACAACACGGTGTGGACGGCCATCTTCGAGCCGGTGCCGACGTTCGCCTTCCTCACCCGCTACGGCCAGCTCTCCCCGCTCACCCGCCGGCACGACCAGCCGTACCACGTCGTGGGCAGCGACGCGGCGGGCGTGGTGCTGCGGGTCGGCCCGGGGGTCACGAAGTGGCGCCCGGGCGACGAGATCGTCGCGCACTGCCTGAGCGTCGAGCTCGAGGATGCGGCCGGCCACGACGACACGATGCTCGACCCGCAGCAGCGCATCTGGGGCTTTGAGACGAACTTCGGCGGCCTCGCCGAGCTGGCCGTGGTCAAGGCCAACCAGCTCATGCCCAAGCCGCGCCACCTCACCTGGGAGGAGGCCGCCTGCCCGGGGCTGGTCAACTCCACCGCCTACCGGCAGCTGGTCTCGCACCACGGCGCGGCGATGAAGCAGGGCGACGTGGTGCTGGTCTGGGGTGCGTCAGGGGGGCTGGGCAGCTACGCGACGCAGCTGGCCCTGCACGGCGGCGCGATCCCGGTCTGCGTGGTGTCCAGCCCGCAGAAGGCGCAGCTGTGCCAGCGGATGGGTGCGGACCTGGTCATCGACCGGGTGGCCGAGGGCTTCCGGTTCTGGCGCGACGAGCACCGCCAGGACACCTCCGAGTGGCGCCGCTTCGGCGAGCGGATCCGCGAGCTGACCGGGGGCGAGGACCCGCACATCGTCTTCGAGCACCCCGGCCGGGAGACCTTCGGCGTCTCCGTCTACGTCGCCCGGCGCGGCGGCACGGTGGTCACCTGCGCCTCGACCAGTGGCTTCCTGCACCAGTACGACAACCGGTACCTGTGGATGCACCTCAAGCGCATCATCGGCAGCCACTTCGCCAACTACCGGGAGGCGTGGGAGGCCAACCGGCTCATCGCGCTCGGCCGGGTCCACCCCACGCTGTCCAAGGCCTACCCGCTGGCGCAGACCGGCCAGGCGGCGTACGAGGTGCACCGCAACGCCCACCAGGGCAAGGTCGGCGTGCTGTGCCTGGCCCCGACCGAGGGGCTGGGCGTGCGGGACGCACAGCTACGGACCCGTCACCTTGATGTCATCAACCGGTTCCGCGGGGAGTAGCGCCTGCCCGGCCGGCGCGGCTCGCCCGCCCGGATGACCATGTTTACCAGCATCGACGTAGGCCGTACACTCTTGCGAAAGCCCCGGGGGCGTCTGCAAGTATGTCCCAATGCCCCAGCAGCAGCAGTCCTCCTTGGCATTCTTCGACAACGCGAGCACCCAACACGACTTCACCGTCGTCCTGCGCGGCTACGACCGCGCCCAGGTGGACGACTGGGTGCAGCGGCTCAACGCCGCGCTCGGACAGGCCGACCAGGCCCGCGCCGAGGCCGAACAGCGCATGAACGAGGCCCAGCGCCGCCTGCGCCAGGCCGAGCAGCGTCTTTCTACCGTCGAGCAGAAGCTCACCGACCAGACCAAGCAGCTTGAGGAGAACAGCCGGCCCACCCTTTCTGGCCTCGGCACCCGGGTGGAGCAGATCCTGCGCCTCGCCGAGGAGCAGGCCAACGACCACCGCAACGAGGCCAAGCGGGAGGCGGAAGGCATCCTCTCCGCCGCGCGCCTGGAGGCCCGCGAGATAACCGACAAGGCCCGCGCCGAGGCCGCCGCCATGAAGGCGACGGCGGAGCGCGAGGCGGGCAACATGCGCACCGCCGCCGAGCGCGAGGCTGCCGAGGTGCGGGTGCAGGCCCGGCGCGAGGCCGACACCCTGCGCGCCGACGCCGACCGCGAGACCAAGCAGCTGCGTACGGCGACCGCACACGAGGTCGCGGAGCTGAAGGCGACGGTCGAGCGCGAGGTGAGCACCTTGCGGGCGACCGCCGAGCGGGAGATCACGCAGCTCCGGGCGAGGGTGGCCCGGGAGGCCGAGGAGAAGCGCGCCGAGGCGACGAAGATGCTCACCGACGCCCGGGACAAGCGCGACAAGGACCTCCAATCGCTCGCTCTGGAGCTGGCCGAGCGGCGGGAGAAGTCCGAGCGCGAGGAGTCCATGCGCCACGCCTCCGCGGTGGCCCAGACACAGAAGCTGGTGATGGAGGCCGAGGAGCGCGCACGCACGGCCGAGGAGCGGGCCAAGGAGATCGAGCAGCGGGCAGAGGCGCGCCGCATCGAGTCCGAGCGCAACGCGCACGAGACCGTCGAGCGGGCCAAGGCGATCGCCGACCGGACCCTCAACGACGCCCGCGCCGAGGCGCACCGGCTGGTCAGCGACGCCCGGAGCGAAGCCGAGATGACCACGCAGGCAGCGCGCCGCGAGGTCGAGGAGCTCACCAGGCAGAAGGACGCGGTCACCACGCAGCTGGGCCAGATGCTGTCCGGCCTCGCCGGCATCGTGCCTGGCGTCACCTCCAACGCGGCCAAGTCGGAGAAGTCCGGCGAGCAGCGCGTGGGCGCCGGCTCGTAGCCATACCCCCGCCGGGTCGCGCGGCCCGGCGGGGGTAAACCCCAACCAAGCAGCATGAGTACGAACGTCCCGTCACCTTGGCGCGTACCGCCTTGTGACGGGACGTTGCGTGTGAGGATGGAACCATGTCGCACGGCGGGGACCTATTCGCGTTAGGTGATGGCGTGGCAACTGAGCCGAGCTTTGAGGTAGTGCTGCGGGGCTACGACAAGAAGCAGGTCGACCGATATGTGACGCAGGTGGAGTCCGAGGTTGCCGCGCTCTCCGCCGAGCGTGAGCAGGCCTACGCCCAGATCCAGGCGCTCGCCGGCCAGGTGGAGCAGCTCCAGGTCGAGCTGACCGACCTGCGTCGCCGGGCGCAGGCGGCCGGACCCGTCACCTTCCGCCATCTCGGTGGGCGGGTGGAGCAGATCCTCGCCCTCGCCGAGGAGCAGGCCGACGCCATCAAGGCCGGCGCCGCCGAGGAGATCACCGAGCAGCGCAACGAGGCGCAGCGGCTGCTCGCCGAGGCACAGGCACACGCCACCGCCGCCATGCGCGACTTCGAGATCGCGCTGACCGCCCGGCGTCACGACGAGACGCGTGCCGACGCCGAACGGCGCAGCATGACCGAGCAGGAGCTGGCCGCCGCGCAGGAGCAGGCGAGCCGGGCCCGCGCCGACGCCGAGGCGCACGCCGCAAACCTCCGCGGGGAGGCCCAGCGCTTCGCCGACCAGCTGCGAGCCGAGGCCGAGCGGACGGTGGGCGTCGCGCAGAACGAGGCCCGGCGGATCGCCCACGCGGCGGCCACCGAGGCGGCGGAGGCCCGGGCCAGCGCCGAGGCGTACGCGCAGTCGGTGCGCGCAAAGGCAGAGCAGGAGGCCGCAGCCGTCCGGGCCGCGGTCGAGCAGGAGGCGGCGGCGAGCCGGGCGGCGGTCGAGCAGGAGGCCGCGGCCCGCCGGGCTGAGATCGAGCCGGACCTCGCCGCGATACGCCAGCAGACCGAGCAGTACGCCGCGGCGCTGTGCCAGCAGGCGGACCAGCGCGCCGCAACAGTGCGCCAGCAGGCCGAGCAGCACGCGGCGGCGCTGCGGACGCGGGCCGAGGAGCAGGTCGCCGCGGCCCGGGCGCGCATCGAGGAGGCGCAGCGCTTCCTGGTCGAGACCGAGCAGCACGCGGCGACCATCCGTACCCAGACCGAGCAGCACGTGCACGCCGTGCGCGCGGAGCAGGAGCAGCGGATCGCCGCGGCGTGGGCGGAGCACGAGCGGCGGCTCGCCGCGGCCTGGTCCGAGATCGAGCAACGGCTCATCGCGAGCCGGGCGGAGATGAAGGAGGCGGCGGGCCACACGGTGGAGGCGGCCCAGGCCGAGGCCGAGCGCATCGTCTCGGATGCGCGTGCCCGGGCCGGCCAGCTCATCGCCGAGGCGCAGCGCCGGACGGCTGCCATCGGCCGCGCCCCGGCGCCGTCCCCCGCCCCGGCAGCGGCTGTCACTGCGGTGCCGGGACCCTCCGCCCAGGATCGCGAACCAGCCGCGCACGAGCCCGAACCGGCCGCGCAGGAGCCCGAACCGGCCGCGCAGGAGCCGGAGCCCGCCGTGCAGGAGCGTGAGGTGGCCGCGGACGAGCCCGAGCCTGTCGCGTCGGAGCCTGCACCTCGTGCCGAGAAGCGCCAAGCCGAAGAACGCGCCGGCAAGGAGACCGGCGCCAAGCAGCGGGCCGCCGACCAGCGCGGCAAGGCCGAGCAGGGCAAGAAGGCTGCGGCCGCAGATGCCGACACCGGTGAGAAGGTCGGCGCGGACGCCGACTGAGCCGTTAACCTCCTCGCGTGGCGGACGATGAGAAGCCGGTCGCACCCGGCGACCAGCCCATCGAACCGGCCGACCAGACCGGGCCGGTGACCGGGGCACCGCGTGCACCGGCGCCTGTCGTCATAGAGGCCGCCGTCGACAAAGAGGCGGACTTCGGCCCGCTCGGCCGACCGCTGGCGCGTTCACCGTTCCTGATCGGTTTCCTCGGTGGGCTCGGCGCGCTCACCGCGTACTTCGGCGTGCAGGCCCTGCGCGGCGCGTTCAACATACTGATCCTGCTCTTTATCGCGGCCTTTCTCGCGGTGGGGCTGCACCCGGCGGTGGTCCGGCTCCAGCGCTGGGGGATGCCGCGCGGGCTCGCCGTGGCGACCGTGGTGGTCGGCAGCTTCCTGGTCTTCTGCGGCGGGCTCTTCGCGCTCGTGCCGCCGCTGGTCAACCAGGTGGGTGAGTTCATCGACCAGCTCCCCGGCTACCTGGACGACCTCAACCGCAACGAGACCCTGCGCGACCTCAACGCCCGGTACGACATCATCGAGCGGCTGAAGGCCGTGGTGAACCCGGTGACCCTGGCCGGAGCCGCGGGCGGCGTGCTGGGTGGCGTCGGCATCGTGTTCGGCACGATCTTCAACGTGCTGACGGTGCTGATCCTGACCGTCTACTTCCTGGCCGCGTTCGACCGGCTCCGGCGCGGGGCGTACCGGCTGGTCCCGGCGTCGCGCCGGGACCGGGTGGAGGCGCTCGGCGACGAGATCCTCGCCAAGATCGGCGGCTACATCACCGGGGCCCTGCTCATCTCGCTGCTCGCGGGGGTGAGCACGTTCGCGTTCGGGCTCATCGCCGGGCTGCCGTACGCGTTCGCGCTCGCCATCATCGTGGCCCTGTTCGACCTGATCCCCCAGATCGGGGCCACCCTGGGTGCGGTGGTGGTGACGGTCGTCGGCTTCGCCACGTCGGTGCCGGCCGGCATCGCCTGCGTGGTCTTCTTCGTGCTCTACCAGCAGCTGGAGAACTGGCTGATCTACCCGCGGGTGATGGCGCGCGCGGTACGCGTCACCGACCTCGCCGCGATCATCGGCGCGCTGCTCGGTGCGGCGCTGCTCGGCGTGGTGGGGGCGCTGATCGCCATCCCCGCGGTGGCCGCGCTCCAGCTGATCGTCCGCGAGGTGGTCATACCTCGGCAGGAGTCCCGGTAGCCGCCAGCTCCATCGGGCCGTCCCAGGTGGTCGGCAGGGGCACCGGCACGGCCGGGTTGGCCCGGCGGACGATCTCGTCCAGCGCGGTCTCGGCGTCGCCGACCCACAGGTGCTTGGCGCCCGGCACGCCGACCACCTCGGCCTGCGGGATGGCCGCGAACCGGCCCCGGGCCTCCTCCGGCCGCAGGTAGGCGTCGTACTCCGGCACCAGCGCGGTGACCGGCTTGCCCGAACGTGCCCACACGGCCAGGTCGTCCATGGTGGACGAACGTAGCGGCGGGGAGAGCAGGATGGCTCCGGCGACCGCCGGGTCACAGCCGTGGCGCAGCACCAGGTCACTGCCGAAGGACCAACCCACCAGCCAGATCGCCGGCAGCTCGGCGAACTCGGCGTACTCGATCGCGGCCATGACGTCGAAGCGCTCGCCGGCCCCGTGGTCGAACGCACCCTCGCTGGCCCCCCGCGCGCTGCTGGTGCCCCGGGTGTTGAACCGCAGCACGGCCAGGCCGGCCAGCGCCGGCAGGCGCCACGCGGCCTTGCGGAAGAGGTGGCTGTCCATCATGCCGCCGTGGGTGGGCAGCGGATGCAGGCAGACGAGCGTGGCCACCGGCGGCCCGGCCACCGGCCTGGCCAGCTCCCCCACCAGGCGCAGCCCGTCGGCGGTGTGCAGCTCGATCTCCTCGCGCCGGGCCGGCAGCACCGAGCCGGCCCGGATCCGCCGGCCAGTCCTCCTGACCGCCCGGTGCTGGTCAGCCGCCCGGGTCTGGCCGGCCACTCGGGGCTCAGCCGCTTGGCGCCGGTCAGCCATAGCGGGGGGCCCTCCGGGACCGTTCCACCCCTGGTGACCTCCGCCCGCGCGCCCGCCAGCAGGGCGCGTGCCAGTGCCGCCGGTCGGTCTCGTCACCCCAGCCGTCCGCCGGCCAGACGACCACGTGCGCGACCCCCGGGCGGACCTCCTGCATGCACCCGGGGCAGCGGTAGGTCTTGGTCGCCGCGGCGGCCGGGACCGCCCGGACCAGCCAGTCGCCGTCCACCCACTGCTGGACCGCCTCGACCCCCCGCCGGGCCCGCTCGGCGTCGAGGTCCGCCCCAGCATCCGGGCGGCGGTAGTTACGGCGCGGGCTCACCGTACGAGCGTAGCCAGGCGCGCGGTAAGCCGCTGAAGCGCGAACGGAGGGGATACCGGGTCAGCTCGGGTAGCCGCGGAACCCGCGCCCCACCTTGCGCCCGAGGTAGCCGGCGGTCACCAGGTGCTCCAACAGCGGCGCCGGGGCGAACCCGGGCTCGCGCAGCTCCAGGTAGAGCTGGCGCTGGATGGCCAGGGCCACGTCCAACCCGACCACGTCCAGCAGCTCGAACGGGCCCATCGGGTAGCCACAGCCCAGCTTCATCGCGTAGTCGATGTCGTCCGCGGTGGCGTACGACGCCTCGAGCATGCGTACCGCGTCGTTGAGGTAGGGGAACAGCAGCGCGTTGACGACGAACCCCGCCCGGTCGGCGCAGACCACGCCGACCTTGCCCACCTTCGTGCACACCGCGCGGGCGGTGGCCACCGCCTCCGGCGATGTCCGGATGGTCCGCACCACCTCGACCAGGGACATCCTCGGCGCCGGGTTGAAGAAGTGCAGGCCGACCACGTCGGCCGGGCGGCCGGTGGCCACCGCGCACTCGATCACCGGCAGGCTGGAGGTGGTGGTGGCCAGGACAACGCCCGGCTTGCAGATCTCGTCCAGCGACGCGAACAGCGCCTTCTTGACCGACAGCTCCTCGACCACGGCCTCGACCACGAGGTCGGCGTCGGCCAGGTGGTCCAGGGTCGCCGACCAGGTGACCCGGCCCAGCGTCGCGGCCCGGTCGGCCTCGGCGAGCTTGCCGCGCACCACGCTCTTGTCCAGCGAGGCGGTGACCGCGCCGCGCAGCCGCTCGGACCGCTCCGCGCCGCGGGTCACCGACACCACCTCGTAGCCGGCCCGGGCGAAGACCTCGATGATGCCGGTCGCCATCGTGCCGGACCCGACCACGCCGACCTTGCCGATCTGTCGCCCGCCGTCGACCGGCTCGGCGGCGTCGGGGCCGGGCGTGTGCTCATCGGGTACGACGACCGGCGAGCCCGGGCCGGCGTACGCGTAGAAGCCCCGGCCGGACTTGCGGCCCAGCAGGCCGGCGGTGACCATCTGCTTGATCAGTGGCACCGGGGCGTGCCGGCGGTCGCGCCCGCCCCGGCGGTACATCGTGTCCAGGATCTCGTACGCGGTGTCGATGCCGATCAGGTCCATCAGCGCCAGCGGGCCCATCGGCAGCCCGCAGCCGAGCCTCATCGCCGCGTCGATGTCCTCGCGGCTGGCGTACCTCGCCTCGTACATCGAGACCGCGTGGTTGAGGTAGCCGAACAGCAGCGCGTTGGCGATGAACCCGGCCCGGTCGCTGATCGTGACGTCGACCTTGCCGAGCCGGGCGCACAGCGCCTCGACGTCGGCCACCACGTCATCGGCGGTGACCACCGTGCGCACCACCTCGACCAGCTTCATGATCGGCGCCGGGTTGAAGAAGTGGATGCCGATCACCTTGTTGGGGCGGTGCGTGGCGACCGAGATCTCGGTGACCGACAGCGAGCTGGTGTTGGTGGCCAGGATCGCCTCGGGCGGGCAGATCCGGTCCAGGTCTGCGAAGATGCGCTGCTTGAGGCCGAGCTGCTCGGGCACTGCCTCGACCACCAGGTCGACGTCGCTCAGCTGGTCCAGCCCCACGGTGAAGGTGATCCGGGACAGCAGCGCATCGCGCTCCGGCCCGCTCAGCTTCCCCCTGGCCACCGCCCGGTCGGTGGAGCCGACCAGGGTGCTGCGACCACGCTCCAGCGCCGTGTCGTCGACCTCCACGGCGACCACAGGCAGGCCGCTGCGGGCGAAGACCTCCACGATGCCGGCACCCATGGTGCCCAGCCCGACCACTCCGACGGAGCTGAACTCCCGCGCCACCGCGTACCTCCGGGAAAGACGCTGTGCTGGCCGACCGCGACGGCGGCCCCTGCGGGCGAGTCTTTCACACGCTAGTCGTTGAGCGTCTTCGACAGCCGGTCCACGAACCGTTGCTCCGACTCGCTGACGAGATCGCCACCGACGCCCAGCACGCCGCCCGAGCTCGCCGCGGCCACCACCTGCTCGGCGATGTTGACCAGCCAGTGCTTGTACGCGCCGGCCTCCCCCTCGTCCACCTTGTCGGCCAGCAGGACGGCGGCGGTGCGGGCCCGGGCGAGCACGTCGGCCACGGCCGCCTCGCGGTCGGGCAGCTCGATGAGCGGCGCCTGTTCGCCGTCCTCCGGGTCGCCGACCCGCGAGACCAGCTCCTGCGCGACGTCCTGGACGAGCGGGATGCCGGACTCGCGCCCGGCCGAGATCGCGTCCAGACCCGCCTGGCTCTCGGCGATGGTCGCTCGGATGCCGTCCGCCTCGGCCGCACTGGCCGCCACCGCAACCGCCTGCGGGAGCCCGACGAGCAGGCCCCACTCCTGATCCGAAAACACCACGTCGTCGTCCTCTCAGCTTGGGTGCGCAACAGCTGGATCTTGGTCTCGCCACCGGCATACCCGCTGCCCGCGCGCGCCACACCTGCTTCCTGTCCGAGGTCTGGTCGTGTCGTCCGGGCGGAAAGCCCTACGCTCGGGCACGGGACCGGCCGGCCGCAAGTCATCCCTCCCCATCAGGAGGAGCCCACCGATGACGGGAACCGAGACACCGCTGGACGGCGCCGGCACGCCCGGGCCCCGCAGCGGCACCGCGGACGGCTGGTTGGCGGACCCCGGTGGACCCCTGCTGCTCGGCTTCCACGTCGGCGACGGGCACGGCTGAAGACGCACGGCTACGGCGGCCACCCGATGAACGTCTACGTCCACCGCCGCCAGCCCGACCGGGTCGCGGTCTGGCTGCGCGACGCCGGACTCACCGTAAAGGCCCACTTGCTGGTCCATCTCGACGAGGACGCCCGGGATCGCTCCTCTTCGCATACCGCCAGTCCTAGCCACGCTGGGCGACGCCGCCCAGGTCCTCGACCCGACCGGCCACACCTTGGCGACTGCCGTCTGGACGGTTCCGATCACATCGACGCCCGCCTACACTTGCCAGCATTGCCAGTCGGGAGGATCATTACGGAGAGGCGACGGTCGATTTGATAGCGCCAAGTAGGACGGCGCTCGACCAGGACGGCTCCATAGCGGCATTTGCCAGTTCGGCGAATGCCTTCACCTTATTGAGCTGGATATCCGCCGGCTGCTTGCAGCGGCCCGATATCTGCTGCGCCTATGAGACGTGGCACCACCCAGGAAAGGGGACGTCCAACATGGCGGTAGAACAGGCGGGTAGGCGCTGGCTGGGAGGGCTGGCGGCCTTGGCCCTGGCGCTGGCAGCGAGCCTGACTGTCGGGGTGGCACCGGCCGCGGCCGGCAAGGCGCCCAACCCGGAGACGCCGACGGCGAGCGATGGCACCTCGACCACGGTCGCCGCCAAGGCCACCAGCCGGGGCGAGTCGGGCTTCGTCGGTACCGGCACGCCGGTCGACGCGAACGCCACGGCGCCCGACGGGCCGTCCGACCCGGCGCTGGGCATCGAGTCGATCTACGGAGCGGACAACCGGATCCGGATCAGCCCGGCGACGTCGTTCCCGGCCCGCGCGGTGGTGCAGATCACCCGTAACGGTGCGGCGCACTGCAGCGGGTGGCTCTACGGCCCGGACATCGTCGCGACCGCCGGCCACTGCGTGCACACCGGCGGCAGCGGCGGCTCGTGGTACTCCGGCCTGACCATCTGGCCGGGGCGGGACGGCTCCTCCACCCCGTACGGCTCCTGCGGCGTGCGCCGCCTGCACTCGGT
>DASSUC010000510.1:0-50370 GCA_035707405.1 Micromonosporaceae bacterium
ACGTCCAAGACCGCCGGCGGCAAGGTCGCATGCGTCACCGCTTGACCGGCTACCACCTCCGCCAATCCCATACCTGGCAGCAACTGATCGGCCGGCGCCACGACGAGCGCCGCCCCCGTGCTCAGGGCCATCAGCAGTTCCCATGTCGCGGCGTCAAACCCAAGCGAGGCAAACTGCAATACCCGGTCCCCGGCACCCACACCAAGGTGCTGCCCCTGCGCCGTCACCAGATTGACGAGGCCAGCATGGGTACCCATCACACCCTTCGGTGTGCCGGTGGACCCAGAGGTGTAAATCACATAGGCAGGATGCTCGGGGCGCAACACGGCCAACCGCTCCCGCTCGGTCAGCACCCCACCGTCCAACCCAGCCATCCGCGCCGCGACCGCCGGATCATCCACCACCGTCACCGGCACCCCGGCCGCCGACTCGCCCACCTCCGCGGCGCACGCCACAGACGTCAACACACATGCCACCGCCGAGTCGGAGAGCATGTGTGCGACACGCTCGGCCGGCTGCCGCACATCAATGGGTAGGTAGGCCCCGCCTGCCTTGAGCACCGCCAGCAGCGCCGTCACCGCGTCCGCACCGCGTTGCATCACGGTCGCCACCACCGACTCGGGCCCTACCCCCAATCCAATGAGATGCCGGGCCAGACGGTTGGCTGCCGCATCCAGCTCCTGGTACGACAACCGCATCTCCCCGGCGAGCACGGCTACGGCGTGTGGCGCAGCCGCAACCTGAGCCTGGAAGAGATCCGGGATGGTCATGCCCGCCGGGCCCGCAACGGCCGTGTCGTTCCACCCTGTCAGGACCAGCTCACGGTCCGATGCGCCAAGGATTTCGATGGCATGCAATGGAGTGTCCGGACCACCGTCGAGCGTGCCATTCAACGCGGTGACAAGGTTTCGTACCGCTGTGGAGAACATGTCCACAACCGCATGTGGCTCAATCGGACTGACGACGCCCACGCTCAGGCTCATCCCATCAGTACCCCGGTCATCCACCGCAACGTTCAACGGATAGTTCGTCCGAGTCTTGGCAGAGACAGTCCGGATCCCCGCCATCCCGTGCTCCCGCCCGCCAGCGTCACGGGCGGCCTCGCCGCTGAAGCGGTAGTTGAGCAGAGATGTGAACAGCGGCGTGCTGCCGTCGATCCCGCTGGCGCCCTGGGCCGCTGTCAGCGGTGCGTGCTCGTGTTCGAGCAACGCGGCCAGCTGGGCGCGCATCTGCTCGATGGCCGTCCGTGCCCCCACGGAACCGATGCGTACCCGCACGGGAAGCGTGTTCATAAAGGGGCCGACTATCTTCTCGGCGCCCGAGCCGGCGTTCATCCGCCCGATCAGCACCGTGCCGAAAACCACGTCGTCGCGTGCGGACATGACGGACAGGACCCGCGCCCACGCCACGTGCAGCACGGTTGCCGTGCTGACTGCCAACCGCCGCGCCACCGCTCGTAGCTGGCCCACCAGCTCTGGCGCCAACACCTCCACATGGGCGGCTGTCTGTGCACCGCGGCCACGTACGTCGGTGATCCCGAATGGCGCCGTCGTCTCGGTCACATCACCAAGCAGCTCGGCGAAGTACCGCGCATGCTCGTCCCGCGACATCCCACCACGCGCCCGCGCCACAAAGTTTCGGAACGGCAAGACCGGTGTGAGATCGTCGCCACCTCCGGACAGGATCGCCCGCAGCTCCTGAACCACTACGTCCATGCCCTGGTGGTCAAGCACCATGTGGTGCATTCGCACCAGCCCCCACCAGCGGCCCCGCGGTCCCTGCGCCACATGTAGGTCCATCAACGGTGCCTGGCCCAGGTCCATCCCCGAACCAGCCGCCTCCGTCAAAGCCGACACCACATCCCGGCCATCGAGCTCAAGCCTATGGGTCACTACCGGCAGGACGGCATGGCGCCAAACCACCTGTACCGGCTCGGGTAGCCCTTGCCACAGCACCGCCGTGCGGTAAATGTCGTGCCGGTCCAGAATCTCCTGCAGCGCCTGGATCAACTCGTCCAGGCGCCGCCGGGAGTCGAACTCCAGCACCCGCATGGTCAGGTACGGGTCGTTGTCACCGTCGGCAAGCAGATGGTGGAACAACAGCCCTTCCTGTATCGGCGCCAGCGGATACACGTCGGCTACGTTGGGGGCGCCGCCCGCAACCGTGGCAACGATCCGTTCCACCTCGGCGTCGGACAGCTCCACCAACGGCAACATGTCCGCCGTAATTTCCTGCGCCCCCGGAGGGATCGCATTGTCGGGCACGACAATCGGCTCGGCGCCAGCGGCGCGCGCCAACCCCGCCGGTGTGGGGGTTTCGAATAGTGTTCGGATTTTGATGTCGGTGCCGAGTGTGGTGCGGATGCGGGAGAGCAGGCGGATGGCCAGGAGGGAGTGTCCGCCTAGTTCGAAGAAGTTGTCGTCGGGGCTGACGGTGTCGAGTCCGAGGACGTGGGCGAAGACTGTGCACAGGATTTCTTCGTGGATGGTGGCTGGGCCGCGGCTGGTGTGGCTGTGGTGTTCGGGGGTGGGTAGGGCGTGGCGGTCGAGCTTGCCGTGTGGGGTCAGGGGTAGGTGGGGCAGGGTGAGGATGGCGGCTGGTTGCATGTAGTCGGGTAGCTGGGCGGCGGTCAGCTGACGTACCGACTCGACGAGCTCGCTGCCGGGCTGGCTGTCGGCGGCGACGAGGTAGGCGATGAGGTGGGTGTCGTTGGGGGTGACCTCGCGGGCGACTACCGCCGCCTGGGCCACATCCGGGTGGGACAGCAGTACCGCTTCGATCTCGCCGGGTTCCACCCGGAACCCGCGGATTTTGACTTGGTCGTCGGCGCGGCCGGCGAACACCAGTTGGCCTGTGGTGTTCCAGGTGACCCGGTCCCCGGTGCGGTACATGCGTTGCCCGGTCTCGAAGGGGCAGGCCACGAACCGCTGCGCGGTCAGGCCGGGCCGGCCGAGGTAGCCGCGGGCCAGTGGGGTTCCGGCTATGTACAGCTCGCCGGTGACCCCGACGGGTACCGGTGCTAGCACGTCATCGAGCACGTACAGGCGGGTGTTGGCCAGTGGGGTACCGATGGGCACGGTCCCGCCGGTCAGGGTGTCGTCGGTCAGTTGTGTGGTGGCAACCCCGATGGTGGTCTCGGTCGGGCCGTAGTGGTTGAACACCTGGGCCGTCCCGTCGGCGGCGGCGACGAGTTGGGCTACCCAGCCGGGCGGCGCGGCTTCGCCGCCGAGCACCACCGAGGCGGCCGGCAGTACCGCGGCGGGTCCGACCACCGCTGACAACGCCGCCAGGTGAGATGGCACTGCCTTGACGAAGTCGATCTGGTGCTCGGTGAGGTAGCCGGCCACCGCGGCCGCGTCCACCACTGTTGCCGCGTCGAGCACATGCAACTGCCCACCGGTGGCCAGGCTGATGAACACGACCGTGTTACCCAGGTCGGTCACCTGTGGCTGCAGCAGCCCGTACCTGGCCCCGCGTACACCCCAGCCCACCCGGGGAGCCACCGAGGCCACATAGTTGGCCACCGCACCGTGTGTCACCGCTACCCCCTTCGGGGTACCGGTCGACCCGGACGTGTAGATCACATACGCCAACCCCGCCCCGCCAAAGACCGGCCCGGGCATCCGCCCGGCTGGCTGGGCGGCGACCGCGGCCGCGGTGGCTGGATCGTCCACATACACCACGGGCACCCCAGCCCACACCTCGGGTGTCCCGCCCGCTACCTGGGAGCCGCCGCGGCTGCACAGCACTACCCGGGCCCCGGCATCGGCCAGCATGAAACCCACCCGCGCGGTCGGCAATCCGGTGTCGACAGGCAGGTAGGCGGCCCCGGCCTTCCACACCGCCAGCATCGCGGTCACCATCTGCGCCCCGCGCGGCAACGCCAGACCCACCACCGACTCGGGCCCGACTCCCAACCCGGTCAGATACCGGGCCAGCCGGTTCGCCGCGGAATCCAGCTCCGCATACGACATCGACACCCCGTCGGCGACCACCGCAACCGCCTGCGGCGCGACCTGCACCTCAGCCTCGAACAGTTCCACCACCGACGACTGCGGCAACCTGCCCGCCGTGTCATTCCACGCCGACACGACCAACTCCCGCTCCTGCGCATCCAGCAGCTGCACCTCATGCAGGCGCACCTGCGCGGACGCGGTCACCGCCGCCAACACACGCATCCACCAGTCCACCACCCGCTGCGCCGTCGAGGCATCGAACAGATCCGCGGCCACATCCACCGCACCGCTGATCCCAGCCGGCAGACCCTGCGCGTCGAACACCTCCCTCGCGATGACATGCAGGTCATAGCGGCCCGGCACCCACGGCGACCCGTCCATCAGGGACGACGCGCTACCCGCCTGAACCCCGGGCAGGTCCAGCACGGCACGTTCGGTGTTCTGCACCGTCAACATCACCTGGAACAGCGGATGCCGGGCCAGCGACCGCGCCGGGGCCAACTCCTCCACCAGCCGCTCGAACGGCACGTCCTGATGTGCCAAGGCGTCCAGGCTGGCCCGCCGCACCCGGGCCAACACCTGCCCGAACGTCGGATCGGCAGACAGGTCGGTACGGATGACCAACGTGTTGACGAAAAACCCGACCAGATCATCCAACGCCTCATCGGTGCGCCCCGCCACCGGAACCCCGATCGGGACATCCGTACCGGCACCCAACCGTGACAGCAACACCGCAAGCGCGGACTGCAACACCATAAACGAAGTCGCACCCTCGGCCCGGGCCAGCTGCACCAGCCGCTGATGCACCCCAGCCGACACCTGCCAACTCACCCGATACCCGCGATGACCAGCCACCGCCGGACGCGGCCGATCCGTGGGCAACGCCAACTCCTCCGGAACCCCGGCCAGCGCCCGCCGCCAATAGGCCACCTGCGCCGAAAGCACACTGTCCGGGTCATCCTCCCCACCCAGCAGCTCCCGCTGCCACAACGCGTAATCGGCATACTGCACCGGCAACGGCTCCCACCCCGGCACCTGTCCCCGCAACCGAGCCGCATACGCGGTCGACACATCCCGCCCCAACCGGGCCACCGACCAGCCATCACTAGCAATATGGTGCGCCACCACCACCAACACCCGGTCATCCCGGCCAACCTCGAACAACCACGCCCGAACCGGCACCTCCACCGACAGATCAAAGGCATACCGACTGGCCTCAACCACCGCATCAGCCAACCCATCCACCGAAACCCGACCGACCTGAACACCCCACACCAACCCCGCCGGATCCAAAACCTGCTGGAACGGCTCCCCCTCCACCGCCGGGAACACCGTCCGCAACGACTCATGCCGACCAATCACATCCCGCAACGCCACCTCCAACACCGCCACATCCAACCCACCCACCAACCGCACCACCATCGGAATGTTGTACGTCGGACTCGGCCCCTCCAACTGCCCCAAAAACCACAACCGCCGCTGCGCAAACGACAACGGCACCCGCCCCGGACGCACCCCCACCCGCAACGGAACCCGACCCACACCAACCCCCGACCCCGCCAACCACCCCGCCAACCCCGCCGGTGTGGGCGTCTCAAACAACACCCGCAGCGGCAGCTCCACGTCCAACGCCGCCCGCACCCGCGACGCCAACCGCGCCGCCAACAACGAATGCCCACCCAGGCGGAAGAAGTCATCCTCCGCCCCCACCGACCCAACCCCCAACACCTGCGCGAACACCCCACACAGGATCTCCTCCTGCACCGTCACCGGGCCCCGACCCACCCCGGCACCAGCCGCATAGTCCGGCGCCGGCAACGCCCGGCGGTCCAACTTCCCATTCACCGTCAACGGCAACCCGGACAGGACCATCACCGCGGCCGGCCGCATGTACTCCGGCAGCCGCCGCCCGGCCAGCTCCCGCACCGAACCGGCCAGCTCATCCTGACCGGCGTCGACGTCGGTCGGGACGACATAGGCCACCAGACGCTTGTCGCCGGGGGTTTCCTCCCGGACGACCACCGCGGCCTGGGCTACCGCGGGGTGCGACAGCAGGAGCGCCTGCACTTCACCCGGCTCGACCCGGAACCCGCGAATCTTGACCTGATCGTCCACCCGACCGATGAACACCAACTGCCCATCCGTGCTCCACTTCACCACATCCCCGGACCGGTACATCCGCCCACCACCAGGCAGGAACGGGCACGCGACAAACCGGGACGCGGTCAACCCCGGCCGCCCCACATACCCCCGCGCCACCTGCACCCCCGCCACGTACAGCTCACCAGCCACACCCGGCGGCACCGGCGCCAACCACTCGTCCAACACGTACATGTACGTTCCGGCCAACCCCCGACCCACCACGCTGTCCACCTCGCCAGCCGACACCTGCCACCGGGTGGAATACACCGTCGTCTCGGTAATTCCATAGATGTTCATCAGGCTCACCCGATCGGCGCCCGGCCGTGACCACCAACCCTCCAACCGCACCGGGTCCAACGCCTCACCGCAGAACGCCATCATCCGCAGCACACCCGCGGTGAACTGCTCCACCCCCAACAGCTGGTACGCCGCCGACGGTGTCTGGCTCAACACCGTCACACCCTCCCGCGCCACCAACTCCGCGAGGTCCACCGGCGACCGCGCCACCTCGAACGGCACCACCACCAGCCGGGCACCATGCACCAACGCGCCCCACAACTCCCACACCGACACGTCAAAGGCAAACGAATGAAAACAACTCACCACATCCGCGGCCGTCAACCCAAACGACTCCCGGGCCGCGGCGAGGAAACCCACCACATTGCGGTGCGTCACCGCCACACCCTTCGGCACGCCCGTCGACCCCGACGTGTAGATCACATACGCGGCATGATCCCCCCGCACATCCACGTCCAACCCACCACCATCCAAACCGGACAGCTGGGCGGCCACCCCCGGATCGTCCACCACCGTCACCGGCACCCCAGCCGGAACCGCATCGACCACCTGGCCGGCACACGCCACCGACGTCAACACCCCCACCGCGCCGCTGTTGGCCACCATGAAACCCAACCGCTCCGGCGGATACCGCACATCTACCGGCAGATACGCCGCACCCGCCTTCAGCACCGCCAGCAACGCCACCACCACACCGGCGCCACGCTCCATCACCACCCCCACCACCGACCCCGGACCCACACCCGACCCAACCAGATGCCGGGCCAGCCGGTTCGCCTCCGCATCCAACTGCCCATACGACAACCGCACCCCACCGGCGACCACCGCCACCGCGTCCGGCGTCGCGGCCGCCTGCGCGGCGACCAGGTCGGGCACCGACAACTCTGGCACCGGGACGGTGGTGGCGTCGTTCCACCCCACCAGGACCTGCTCCCGCTCCGCCCCATCGAGCATGTCCACCGCGTGTAGCCGCACGTTCGGGGCGGCGGTCACCATCTCCAACACCTTCATGAACCAGCCGGCGATATTCCCTACCGTCGACGCGTCGAACAGATCCGCGGCAGCGGTCACCGATCCTCGTATCCCCGCCGGACGACCCTGCTTGTCGTGCACCTCTCTCGCCGTCAGCTCGAGGTCGAACCTGGACACGGTGAAGGGCTTAGGCAGCACCTCGACCGTGACATTGCCAAGGTCCAGCACAGCTTCGCCCGTGTTCTGCGCCATCAGGATCACCTGAAACAGGGGATGCCGGACCAGCGAACGAACCGGGGCCAGCTCTTCGACAAGCCGTTCGAAAGGCACGTCCTGATGCGCCAACCCGTCCAGGCTGGCCTGCCGCACCCGGGACAACACCTGACGGAACGTCGGGTCACCCGACAGGTCGGTGCGGATGACCAACGTATTGACGAAGAACCCGACCAGATCCTTCATCGCTTCTTCCGTGCGCCCCGCTACGGCGGCTCCGATTGGAATGTCCGTGCCCGCGCCGATCCGGCTTAGCAGTGTTGCCAAGGCCGCGTTCAAGACCATGAAAGGCGTCGCGCCCTCCGCCCGGGCCAGCTCTGCCACCCGTCGGTGCACCTCGGCGGGCACCCGCAAGGGAACCTCGTGACCACGATGACTTGCCACCGCCGGACGCGTACGGTCCGTCGGCAACGCCAGCTCCTCCGGCGCGCCCGCCAACACTTGCCGCCAATGGTCCACCTGCCTTGACAACAGGCTGTCGGGATTCGACTCGTCACCCAACAACTCTCGCTGCCACAACGCATAGTCGGCATACTGCACCGGCAACGGCTGCCACTGCGGTTCCTCGCCGCGCGCTCGGGCCGCGTAGGCGATGGACAGGTCCCGCCCCAACGGTCCCGTCGACCAGCCATCAGTGGCGATGTGATGCAACACCAACACCAACACGTGGTGGTACCGGTCGACCCGGAGCAACCAGGCGCGAATCGGAATCTCCGTCGACAGGTCGAAGGGGTGCTGCCCCGCCTGCGCGACCACCTCGGTCACCTCGCCGGCCGTCACCTCACGGACCCGCAGCTCCCACGCCAATTCCGCCGGGTCGAGGATCTCCTGGTAGGGCTCACCGTCGACCGCCGGGAACACCGTCCGCAGGGACTCGTGGCGCTTGAGCACGTCCCGAAGTGCCCAACCCAGCGCCGGGATATCCAGCTCGCCGCTGAGCCGCGCGGCGATCACGTTGTTGTAGGTCGGACTCGGTCCATTCAGCTGGCCCAGAAACCACAACCGTCGTTGCGCGTACGACAACGGAACCATCGATGATCTCCCTACGCATCGAGCGCGACGGCGGCCGGGTGCGGAGTTCCGTCAATGCGGCGTGTACACGGATACGTGCCAACGCACCTGGTGATATCGAGGATGGTGCGACCTCGCAGGACAGGTTCGCGTGCGCCAGAGAGGAGGTCAAGGTGATCGGGCCAATCCCGCGGAGGCCGCACCTCTGGTGCTTCGAAGAGCGGACCGCCTACGGCGGCCGTAGTTGTGCAACCGCGCAACCCGGCAGTTGGACGGGCGGCCGGAGACCGCTGCGGCAGCACATACTGCTGGGCAAGACATACGAACCGATGGCGTTGTACGGTGTGCGCCATTGCGGGCCCATGGCATTGGTGACACGCGGTTGGCCGCTGTTGGTCCAGTGATCCGGTCGACGTCACTGTGGACTGTCATCAGGCAGCCCTGTTACGACCTGGAGGGATCGGGTGGACGCTCGAAATGGAATAATCCATCAGACGGTCCGGGAAACCACGTGACCGCACAGTCGGTGGTGGCGCTGGAGTTTCTCGGGGTCGGTGAAACCGCCGACTTTGCCTTCCTCGACAGGGAGCACACGGGGGCGCGCCTGACCCGGGTCGATCCCATCTCCCAGCACGCCGCCGCACCCTTGACACTGGCCGAGCAGGCCAGTCAGCTTGCCGCGCAACAACCGGAGCACGTCGACCTCGTGCTCGCCTACTGCGGGACCGCTGCCCTCGGCCTGCACCTCGCGGGCCTTACCGGCGCGGACGTGTTGCTCGTAGATCCGTATCCGATCACTGAAGAGGACCTGCACCGAGACTTCACCAAGCTGTGCACCGGAATGGGCGTCGACGCCGATACGCTGGCGGACGCCACCCGTGACGCCGATCTTGACCGGTGGGAGGCGCTCCTGCTGACCCGGCGCGACGCCATGGCCGAGCAACAGGGCGGCGACGAGCTGGCATACGAAATGGTCGATGACCTGTTCGACCGGTACCGGGCGTGGCTTCGGTTCCTGTTCGCCAACGTGGCATCGGTACCGGCCGAGCCGCGCGGGGAGGTGGTCGGTATCACGGCCAGGCCCTCGCTGGCGCTGGATCTGCTGCTCACTGACCCACTCCGCGTCCAATTGCACCGGGTCAACCCCGAAGGCGGCCTCCTGGAGTCTCCCGTGATCCAGAACTTGGTTTGGATCGCCGTCGGCTGGGCGGAGTTGAGCAGGGCATGACGCACCGCCCGCCAGATGACCCGGTCTCCTTTTCCGGCGCGGGCCTGCACGAGCTGATCGGCAGCTGGCGGACTTCCCGCCCCACGGCTCTCGCCGTCACGGCCGGGTCGGAAAGCCTCACGTACGCACAGCTGCTGGAAAAGGCCGAGGCGCTCGCCGTACGGCTGCGAGGCGTCGGCGCCGGGCCCGACAGCCTCGTCGGCGTTGTGGTGGACCGCTCGTGCGCTGCCGTGGTCGGGATTCTCGGTACGTTGATGTCCGGCGCCGGCTACGTCGCGGTCGATGCCGAGCTACCCGACGACAGGATCGGTTCGATCGTTGCCGACTCGGCCATGCGCGTCGTGACCGGGGTCGACGGCCAGGTTCGCCGGGCAACCGGCGCCACCTATGTCCCGGTCGATGGGCCGCCGACCCGAAACGCCGTCACGTCGCTGCCGGGGCCCGATCCCAACCAGGCGGCGTACGCCATCTTCACCTCGGGCTCGACCGGGGCTCCAAAAGGCGTGGTCGTATCGCACGCGGCGTTGGCCCATTCGACAATGGCCCGGTTCGGCCGGTACCCGGATCCTGGGGTGTACCTGACACTCGCACCCTTGAGCACCGACTCCGCCTTCGCCGGCCTGTTCTTCACCCTCGCCGCCGGCGGTCATCTCGTACTTCCCGACGAGGACGAGGTTCGTGACGCGCAACTGCTCGCTGACCTTGTGGTGCGCACGCAGGTCAGCCACATCGACGGCCTGCCGTCGCAGTACGCCATGCTGATGCGCTTCCACCCGGAATCGCTCGCGACGCTGCGCTGCGTGATCCTCGGTGGCGAGGCCCTGCCGTCCCCCGTGGTGCGTCAGCACTTTGCGCTGAACCCCGCGGCGCAGCTGCACAACGAGTACGGCCCGACGGAAGCGACCGTGTGGGCCACGATGCACACCTGCGGGCCGGAGGAGTGCGATTCTGATGTCCCGATCGGGACACCGTACCCGGGCGTGCGGGTCCAGGTCCTGGACGACGACCTGACCGAAGTGGCGCCGGACGAGGTCGGCGAGATCTACATCTCTGGACGAAGTCTTGCCCTGGGGTACCTGGGCCGGCCGTCCCTGACCGCGGAACACTTTGTCGCCAAGGTGGGTCCAGGCGGTGCGGGCGAGCGCATGTACCGCACCGGCGACCTGGGACGCACTGACGACAAGGGCCGCGTCTACTACCACGGCCGCAGCGACCGTCTCGTCAAGGTGCGCGGCTTCCGAGTGGAACTCGACGAGGTGGAGCTACGCCTGCTGGAGCACACCGACGTCGTGAACGCGGCCGTGGTCGCGTGCCCGGGCGCGGCAGGTGTCCGCCTGGTGGCCCACGTCGCGTTGGCCGACGGAAGCGCGCTGACGGCACGGGAGCTGTCGACCTTCGTCGCGCGGCGGCTGCCCGCGTACATGCGGCCCGCGGTTTGGCGCCGGCACCCCGCGATACCGGTAACCGCCAACGGAAAGGTCGACCTGCGGTTGCTGGAGCGTGAGGCGACCACGATCGGCACTGACCTGTCCGGATGAACGGGCAACCCACTCGACGTTGGTTCCAAGGAGGCGCGATGCCTGGCGATGCGAGACAGGACACCCACCACAGCGACATCGCAACGGACGTGACGAGCTTCGTCCTGTCGTCCGCCCGGGACCTGCTCGACCGGGAAGACATCACCGTTGACGAAGACTTTTTCACGGCCGGCGGCGACAGCATCGCGGCGATGCATCTGGTCGGCCAGCTCGCCCGCCGGACCGGACTGCGGTTGCGTACGTCCCTGCTGTTCGCCAATCCCGTCCTGCGGGACTTCCTGAGCGAGGTCGAGCTGGTCCGGCAACGGTCGGCGCGGACCGGCGGCGCACCGGCCCAACCCTTGGCCGTCGTCCTCGGAGCGGCGCGCGAGAGAGAGGACACCGGGCGCGGTGCGTCATGACCTGGATGCGCTGCAGACCGCGCTGGTCGCTGACGTCGACGCGGTCATCGACACCGTCGGCCGCGAGACGGACCCGCGGGAGTGCTTCGTCCGGTTGGGCAACGCGCGGTTGCTGGCGGTCCACTATCCGGTGGCGTACGGCGGACGCGGTCTGTCCCTCGCCTGTCACACGGCGGTATCCGAACGCATCGGCATGCGCGGGATCCCCGATGTCCCGCACCTGGTCACCGTGCAGGCCGTCGGATGCCCAATCCTCACCTTCGGCACCGACCGCCAGCGGGAACGCTGGCTCGCGCCGATCGCGTCCGGCCGGCTGCTCGCAAGCCTCCTGCTGTCGGAGTCGGACGCCGGCAGCGACCTCACCCGTATCACCACGGTCGCCGTACCGGACAGCGAGGGCTGGCGGCTCAATGGGCGCAAGTCGTGGAGTATGTGGACCGAGTGGTCGGGGATCGGGCTGTGCTGCGCGCGTACTCGTGAAGGGACAAACCGCTACGACGGCATATCACTGTTCATTGTCGATCTCTCGGCTCCCGGCATCGCGATTGAACGCGTCAACCGCGCCGGCGCCGAACCGTACTACACGGTGACATTCGACGATGTGCGGCTGGATGCCGACGCCCTCCTCGGACGGCTACATCGCGGCTGGGCGCTGCTGCCCGTCATCATCGGCTTTGAGCGCGGCGGATTCGACTACCTGACCCGGGCGCAGACCTGGCTGGCGGCGGCGGAGGCGACGCTGCGCCGGCTCCCGGCGGATCGACAGGCAGACCTGGCAGCGGGGTTCGCACAGCGGGCGTTCCACGTGGAGAACGCGCGCGCCCTCTCCTACCATGCGGCGGCCGCGGCGGACGGGTTGGAGATGGACGAAACCACGGTCTCATACGCCAAGCTCGCCAGCGGGCAGGCCGCCCAGTCGGTTGCCCGTTGGGCCGGCGAGGAACTGCTGCCTCTCGGCGTGCAGGAGGATGACGATGATATGCGCGCCTTGCTGGGAAGAGCTGTTGCCGAGGCACCCGAGCTCACCGTCTCGGGCGGTGCCCGCGAGCTCCAACTGGATCTGATATCCCAGGATCCGGCGATTGGTTGGACGATCTGATGGATCTCATAGTGGACGCCGCGATGCAGAAGCTCGTCGACGCCATCCGCGAAAGCGACCTGGCGGCCGCTCCGGAGGCATCTGGCTGGGAGGTGTTCGACGGCCTCGGCATCACCGAGATGCTCGTGCCGACCCCGGACGGCCCGGCGGCCCTCGGCCAGCTGGCCTGGTGCCTGGTGCTGGAAGAGCTGGGCGGGAGCTGCCGTGACCACTCCCTGATCCGTTCGGTCCGTACGTTTCTCGACGTTTACCCGCATGGACCACAGCCGAAGCGGGCCGCCGAAGCGTTCGGACAATGGGTAGGGGCACACCGTGCCGGGCTGAGTCCGCAGACCGTCCTCATCGAACACTCACCCGCCGCGGGGCCGCGAGTCTGGCGGACGCCCTCGTCGGTACCAGCGTTGGGCGAGCTCCCAGACGTCGTTCTCGACCCCTCTGCCGTCGAGGCCGTGGCCGATCGCCAACTCCTGGCGGTCGCGGCGTACGCGCTAGGGATCGCACGACGGTGCCTGCGAGCGGCCCAGGAACGGGCCGACGGCCGGACGATTGCCGGCCGCCGGCTACTGGAATACCAAGGAACCTCTCACCGGCTGGCGCAATGCGCCGTCGACCTGGCGGTAGCTCGCGCGGGCTTGAGGCGGACGGCGACCGGCGAGGATGACGGGAAACCGGCCGCACATCGGGCACCGGCGGCCGCGGCGGCAAGCGTAACCGCCGCTTTGGACTGCGCACACACCGCCGTTCAGATCTTCGGCGCCGCGGGGACCAGCAACCCGGAGATCATCCGGCTGTTCCGCGCCGCGTACGCGCTCCCGGCACTTACCGGTGCCCCAGCTGAACTGTGGCGCTCGGCGGGGATACGCCGAATGCAGAATGGTTCCCGCTGATACGTCGGACTCGGTCTCTCCATCCGGCTCAGGAATCACAACCGCCGCTGCGCGACCGACAAGCCTTCGCGGCTTCCGTCGGCATCGGCATCCCCGGATTACGTGCCAACGCACCTCTATGAGGTGAAGGCGGTGCACGCCTCTGGCAGACAGCCGTCCAAGGCCCACAGCCAATCCTGGCCTGGCCGTTGTGCAACTGTGCAGTTGACGCCGGTTGCACGCCTTCGCCGCCAGCCGCCGGGCGGTACGCGACGCGCAGTTGAAGTCCAAAATCCTGGCGGTGTACGACGCCAACCTCCAAGTCTACGGCGCCCGGAAGGTCTGGCAGCAGCTGTGCCGCGAGGGCGTGGTGGTGGCCCGGTGCACGGTGGAGCGGCTGATGCGCGAGCTGGGTATCTACTACAATCAGCAGCAGCCCCCGGCCGCGGAGAGGTAGGCCGAAACGCACAAAACCGAGTCTCCAACAAACAGCGAAGATTCTGGTGGTGCCGGTTCGAGGTCTGACCTACCAACAAACTGACCCGCTGGGGTGTCGTGCCCGGGACGCGTCGGCTGCGGACCGGCCCAACCTTGCTGTTACCTCGGGTTGGCCGGCGTGGCTGACGTGATCTCCCTACCAGGTGCGGGTGAGGATCTGATGGTGGCAGCCCAACGCCTGACCTGTGATCAAACTGACCCGTTGGGTGTTCTTGCTGGGACACGTTGGCTACGGGCCGGCACCACACCATCGACTCGTGTGGCGACCGGTCCGGGCGGATGTGACCTGATAGGAACCTGCCGCAAACAGTTGCCCCATCGCTGTTGTGTCCGCCCGTCCCGGCACCTGGTCGCCCGATCAGGGAAGGGGACAACCTATGGCCAGGATGACGGGCAAGGCGCGTGCTGTCATCGGTGGGGTCGACACCCACGCCGACACCCACCAGGCCGCGGCCCTGGATGAACAGGGTCGCCTGCTGGGCGTGCAGCCGTTTTCGGCCGCCGAGGACGGCCGGCAGCTGCTGCGGTGGCTGCGCCGCTGGGGACAGGTGCGGGTGGTCGGCGTGGAAGGCTCCGGCAGCTACGGTGCCGGCCTGACCCGCCACCTGCGCGCCAACGGCGTCGCGGTGGTCGAGGTCAACCAGCCACACGCGCACACCCGCGCCCGGCGAGGCAAGAGCGATGCCATCGACGCCGAAGCCGCCGCCCGCAAGGTCCTGGCGGGCGAGTGCACCGCGGTACCCAAGGACACCACCGGCATTGTGGAGGCCATCCGCCAGCTGCAGGTGGCCCGCGCCGGCGCGGTACAGGCGCGTACCGCCGCGCTCAACCAGCTCGGCGACCTGGTCATCACCGCACCGGCAGCGGTCCGCGCGGCGTTGACCGCCAAGACCCGGCCCGGCATGGCCGCCCAGGCCGCGCGGTGGCGGCCCGACCCGAGCAGGCTGGCCGACCCTGCCCACGCCGCCCGCCTGGCCCTGCACAGCATCGCCGGGCGTATCCAGGCCCTTACCGCCGAGACCGCCGCACTCGAACGACAGCTGTCCACATTGGTCAAACAGGCTGCGCCGAAGACGTTGCAGCTGCTCGGTGTTGGCCCGGTCCACGCCGCGCAGATGCTCGTCACCGCCGGCCAGAACATCGACCGTATCCACAGCGAGGCCGCCTTCGCGCACCTGTGCGCTGCAGACCCCATCCCGGCGTCCTCCGGCAAGACCGAACGTCATCGGCTCAACCCCGGCGGCAACCGCGCCGCCAACCGCACCCTCTACATGATCGCCGTGGTCCGGCTACGGTACTGCCAACGCACCCGTGACTACCTGGCCCGGCGCACCGCCGACGGCAAGTCCAAGAAAGAGGTCATCCGCCGGTAGGAAGTCGGCTTCACTCCGCCCTGGTGGCCACGCCGGTGCCGAAGAAGGTCGCCGAGCGGGCGGCCGACGAGGCGTTGAAACTCCTCGACGAGGTCCCGGCGCCGGACGGGGATGGCGAGGAACTCGCCGCGACCAAACACCAAGATCCGCGCCGGACATGGGCTGCCCGCGCTGTCGGCGGACGAGCGTTCTCGGCGGCTTGGCAACGATGCACATGGATGACGAACCTGATTGCCGACACCGGTTTTTGGGGGGCGGCTCAAAATCCCATAGACAGATATCGAAGCCCTGACCGCGTTTCCGCTGGTCAGGGCTTCGATTCTGTCGGGACGGCGGGATTTGAACCCACGACCCCTTGACCCCCAGGCAACCAACATCGCCGCCTGAACTGTCGCGATACCACAAGCAAGCTGCGTCAACCTTCCGGCGGCGTCCATGCTTGTCCGTCGGCGTCCATGCTGATCGTCACTCAGTTAGTCACTCAGCGACGGCCCATGATCTCGTTAAGGTCCATCGTCTTGATCACCAGTTTGGAAGGCGCCTTGATCTTCACCGTGGGTAACGCGCAGTAGGCGTGGTCAGGTCGGTGTGTAACTTGTCGTAGCGAGAGCACCCCTGCTGGGGAACCGCCGGTGACCCTTGTTGCCCCCGCTACATCGTGCACGGAGCCCGGCTGTAGGGTCTGCCCGAAAATCGGAAGGTCGTCCGCCGCCGCCTCCTGCACCCGCTGCACCACCCCCGCGCCGTAGGCACCCACCGCCGCCGACACAAACGGCACCACCGCCGCCGCTACCGCCGCCACATCCCCGCCCATACCCCGCCACCCCTCTTCTCTTCCCCGCGGACAACCCTGCTGCATCTCGACCAGTACCACACCCACGCACCCCGCACAGCCAGCCAGCACCAACTACACCCAACCGGCGACCACACCCCACCACGTCAAGCGTCCCTTGACAGCCAACCAGCGAAACAACACCCCCTTGGACGACCAGCCCCGCCCCCAGGGTCTGCCCAGGACGACCCACGAGGCGGTGGGGCTGGCGGCGCGCGCACCCGGGCAGGCCCTCTGGCCTGCCCGGCGACAGCCGGCCCGAGGGGTCGCAGAGGCTCCGGGGTCAAGGGCGGCCGAAGGCCGTCGCGCACGCGATGCGCAGCACCCTTGACGCCGGAGGAGCGACCCCGCACACTCCGCGCCGCCAGACCCACCGCCGGGCGCAACGCCCGCCACAGTCCCACACCCACCAGGCAACCGCCACGCACGGACAGAGCCCGGCCAGCAGCCGGCCCTCACGCCACAGGAACCCTCTGATCACCGGTGCAGCCACGTGGCGGCCCGTGGGCCCCCGCACCTTCGCGCCAGCCGATGGGCACAGGACATGATCACACGGCCGACCAAGGCCGGGTGATCACTGGCGCCCAATCGGCGGCGCGAGCGGCCCGCCTGCCGGGCCGCCTTGATGTAGTACAGAAAGTTTGAACAGCTTCGGGCGGGCCGGCAGCCGGCTCTAGTCTGCCTCGGAGCCATGTCCTGTCTTCGCGACTGCTGAGTTCTCCGCCTCACACAGCAAAGCGAGTAGTGCATCGGTGAGGTCAGGGGTGGTAACGATGGTGGCTCGTGAGTAGAGGTTGTGGTCGGTGCCGTCCCGGTCCATGACCACGGCACCCGCCTCCCGCGCGATGGCTACGCCTGCCGCTATGTCCCAGGGATGGTTCGCGAGGGTAATGGATGCATCTAGCTTACCGTCAGAGAGCCATGCTAAGTCGACTGCCGCTGACCCATTCATACGAACCCGCTGTACATTCTTTGCGAGCTGGTGTGTCACAGCAACACGTAGTCGGTTCTTCTTTTCCGCGTCTTGACCAACGGCGTAGTCCCCGATTCCCACAACAGCATCATGTAGATCCGTCGTCCGACTAACAGAGATCCGCCGGGATCCCAGATAGGCACCTTCGCCCTCTAAGGCTGAATACCGGGCGTCAAGGAATGGCAAATCAATGACGCCAAGCTTCGGACGCCCTTGCTCTATCAGTCCTAACGAGGTACCACAAAGTGGTATATTACGGATGAAGTTGACGGTGCCATCAATTGGGTCAAATGCCCAGAAGAGATTGTCGTTATCACCCGTCACCCCTTCTTCTTCGCCCCAGAACCCAATCGCCGGCGTTCGCTGACGCAGTAACGCGCGGACTTCGCGCTCCACGAGAAAGTCGGCTTCGGAGGTCATGTCCCGGTCGTCTTTGGCCGTAAGAACGCCTGGCGAACAGGAGCGCATGAGCCGACTCGCTATCGTTACAGCCTCGAACGCGACGGGTAGTAGGTCACTATATGTTGTCACAGGCTTTGCCTTCGTTCCCACAGGGAGTTGAACACACTTTCGAAGGTAGGGTACAGCCCAGCAGCCGGCCATCGACGCTCGATTAGAAGAGTGGGCGAGTCTATGCCTCGCGTGCTGGGAAGGTACGGCTGGGTAACGCATACCCTATCATCGATCAAGACGATGTTGAACCGGATAGTCTCATCATAGGTCCCGATCTCGACCCGATCTTTTAGCTCTTCTGGTAGGCGATCCCGGATTCTCAGCAAGGTTCGAATGTTGAGGATTGTTAGGCCGGAAAGGTAACCTTCATCAAATCCTTCTTCAGCTTCTCGTGCTCGCATCCCTTGGCCGTTGGGGTCGAGGAAGAGTACTTGAAGTTGGGTGCCGCCGTGGATGAGGGACTGCCACTGTTTGTCTGAGTAGTGTTGGCATAGGAGATTAAGAGATAAGCCTGACGCTCGGATCATTGATGCCCCGTCTAGTAGCTTCTCTGGTGGCATCCTGGCGGCAAACTCGGATCGGCTAGCGTAGACCTCCGTGACATCAGAAAATTGTTCATAGCCAGTTAACGTGTTGTCGACAGGCCGTTGAGGGTTGGCAGAGGGCCGTGGTTCATGCTCCTCCTCGTAGGGCGCGAACAGTTCGTGGGCTGTCCAGCCGGGAAGCATCTCCTCTAGTACCTGGCAATGGTGTGAATGTGGAAGCCTGGTAAGCGTTCCAGACAGCCAGCGGTGAAATTGGGGACGGCTGGGGGCGGTCCCAACGAGCTGTTTATCAACACGCATGGCAGCTTTATCGTACTCCCGGCAGAACGTTCCGAACGTTTGCCAGTGTCGGCTCTGAAGTAGAGCCTTGAGGCGGACAGGTTGCTTGGTCATGAGTCTGTCCTTCGGGCGGGCTCACTTGATGGCAGCTTGACTATAGCACAGAAGGAGACCTAAAGGAGACAACCTGAGTACGGAAAGTTCAGGGCGGTACTAGAAGGTCGTCGATACGAAACATCTCCTGCGTGCACGCTGGTGGCACAACGCACGAGCAATTCGTCCACAGGGGACGCGCTCATCGACAAGGAGGAAGCAGTGAAGTTGTACGTGGACACCACGGGCAAGCAGGTCACGGTGTCGAAGGACCCGGAGCCGAAGAACAACCAGGAAGGTCATCAGCGCTCCGAGAAGGGGACGGGCCGGCTGATGTGGTCGACGCAGGTCTTCGTGCTCGACGAGACCGGCGGTGAGGTGCTTGCCATCACGACGGCGGGTGAGAAGCCGAGCGTGCGGGTGGGTCAGCTTGTCGCGGTCGAGCAGCTGGAGGCTATTCCGTGGGCGACCAACGGGCGTAACGGCGTGGCGTTCCGGGCGGTGTCGCTCAAGCCGATGTCTGGTGCTACGGCAGGCAAGTAGGTCTGTCCTTGGTCTACACCGGTGCTGTGTGTGCCCTCTGGTGTCCGTGGTACCCCACAGCTGTACCACGCGGCTGGTAGCCGCTGATCTGGTCAAGTCTTGAGCTTCGTTGATGGTCCGGGAACGGCGTTGGCGTCCACGCTTCCCGGGCTGGTGGCCACGACCGGTGGCCACACCCCTGTCCCTCTCAAGCTGGCGCGGGGTCGGTACCGGCGTCCAAACCTGCCGACCCCGTGCCCTCCACTGATCCACCCCACGTCAATGGGAGGACCTGCTGTGTCCCACTCTACCCGCTCGCGTCCGTTCGGGCGCCGTACCGGCGGCACCATCACCGTGGTCGAGGCCCGGGTGCACCGGTCCTCGGCGCGTAACGCCCGGCTGGGGTTCTTCGTCACCCTGACCGTGGTCACCGTCCTCGCCGCGGTGGTCGCCGCCGCCTCCATCCACCCGATCCTGGCCCTGCTGCTGGGCCTGCTCATCGCCGCCCCCACCGCCGCCGTGGTGTGGACCCTGGTACGGGTCTGGCCGGTCATCCGGCTGCTGTGGTGGTGGGCCCCGGAGACCCTGCTCACCGCCGGGCTGCTGGCCGGCTGGGTCCAGCTGGCCAACCACACCCCGACCCTCGTCACCCTCATCGTGGTGGCCCTGCTGGTGGGTGTACCCGCCGCTGTGCCGCCCGTCCGCCGTAGCATCACCGCCTGGGCCTGGTGCCTGGTTGTGCGGCACCGGCTGCGGGTGTGCTTTGACGAGTTCATCATCGCCAACCAGTCCGGCACCCTGCCGCTGATCCTGCTGGCCCGCCCCACCCCGGTCGGGGAACGGGTCTGGGTCTACCTACGCCCCGGACTTTGCCTTGCCGACCTGGCCACCCGCCTCGACCGGATCGCGGTGGCCTGCCACGCCCGCACCGCCCACGTCGAGGCGGCCTCCGACCGTAACGCCGCACTGCTGCGCTTTGACATCAAGCGCCGCAACGCCCTTACCGCCACGGTGGCCTCACCTCTACCCGGCCTGGTCGACCCGTCACCGGCTCCGCAGCAGCCGGGCCCGGTACCGGCGGCTGTACCCACCGCGCTGGACCTACCCGACGTACCCGCCGAGCCAGCCACCAAGCCGGCCACCCCCACCAACGGCCGTAAGCCGGCCACCACACCGGCCGCGTCGACCAGCACGGACGAGCTGGCCGACTGGATCTGACCCACCCCACCCATCCACCCATTGTCTGCTGAGCCGTCGGGCGCGAGCCGTCACACGAGCCGCGTAGACGGCCCGCGCCCACCCAACCCTTCACTGTCCAGAAAGGACATGTCTGTGATGCTGGCTGTTGCCCGCGACCCGCTGGGCCTGGACCGGGTACCGGTCGGGCCACCCCTGTCCATGTTCGACCCGATGTTCATCGGCATCGACGAGCTGGGCCAACCGGTCTACCTGCACACCGTCTACCACAACCTGCTCGTGGCCGGTGAGCCCGGCGGTGGTAAGTCCGGCTTCCTGAACAACACCGTCGGCCACGCCGCCCTGGCTGACAACACCCGCCTGGTCCTGCTCGACGGCAAGCTGGTCGAGCTGGGCCCCTGGATGGACATCGCCGACGAGTTCGTCGGCCCCGACCTCGACCACGCCATCGCTGTGCTACGCCGGCTGCTGATCGTGGTCACCAACCGCTACGCCTGGCTGCTCGCCCACCGCCGCCGCAAGATCCGCCCGCAGGACCGGATGAGCGTGATCGTCGTGGTCATCGACGAGCTGTCCATCTTCTCCACCGTGCTGGGCACCAAGGCCAAGCAGGAGGAGTTCGACGCCCTGCTCCGAGGCGTGGTTGCCCTCGGCCGGGCCTGCGGCGTCCCTGTGGTCGCCGCGACGCAGCGTCCGTCCTGGGACATCATCCCGGCCAGCCTGCGGGACCTGTTCGGCTACCGGGCCGCGTTCCGCTGCACCACCCGCAACTCCAGCGACATCATCCTCGGGCAGGGCTGGGCCGAGCAGGGCTACAACGCCAACACCATCAGCCCCACCAACCCCGGCGAGGCCTACCTCATCACCGACGGCGGCACACCCCACCTGGTCAAAGCCGCCTACCTCACCGACGAGCAGATCTACACCATCGCCGATCACGCCGCCTGGACCCGCCGCCCCACCAGCCTGGCCACCCCCACGGCGGCGGCACAGCCACGCGGCCAGTGGGCCATCGCCGCCTAGCCAACACCCATACCCGAACAGAACTCGGGGCCAGCCCAAGCCGGCAAGCCACGTGCTGACCCCGAACACATCCATCACCCCAGGAAAGGACGTGGACACCATGCACCCTACCCACACCACACCCGACCTGGCCGGGGTCACCCCGGCTGAGGTGCTGCACTGCGCCGCGCTGTACCTACACCGGTACGGCTTCCACCAGGGCGACATGTTCGCCCTGCCCCACCACGACCGGCTCACCCCACCGGCCTGCGTGCAGGGCGCGGTCAAGATGGCCATCTGCGGCGACCCGCACGCCTTCTACAGCCCACAAGAGGCGGACCTGTTCGACCAGGCCCTGACCGTGCTGGCCGAGGACCTGGGCCTGGTCGGCGAGGACCCCGGCGAGGACCCGCTGGCCTGGTACGACACCACGGCCAACCCGGCCGAGCTGGTCATCTCCTGGAACGACGCCCGAGGCCGCACCGCCGCGGAGGTCATCACCGCCCTGGACCACGCCGCCGACGAGTGGACCACCCACCACACCACCACCGCTGACACCGCTGGCATCACCTCGGGCGGTGCCGCATGAGCAGCCGCCCCGTCAAGCGGGCCTTGACACCGAAACGGCGTAGGGACGTGGTGGAGAACGACGAGTACGCCGCGTTCACCCGACGCATCGTAAGGGCCTACGCCCGCCGCGTCGCCACCGGCGACATCGAGGCCCTGGCCGACCTGACCACCCTCGCCGGGGAGGTCGAGACCGCCATCCGCGCCGCCGTCATCGGCCTACGCACCTTCGGCTACTCCTGGGCCGAGATCGCCACCCGACTCGGGGTGACCCGCCAGGCCGCGCAGCAGCGCTGGGGTGGTGAGGCCCCATGAGCGCCCCGGTCGACCGCCGGCTACTGGATGCCGGCCTGGCCGTGACCACGGCACAGCTGGTGGACCTGTGGGCTGCGCACTGCCCGGCGCACACCCCGGTCCCGACCACCTGCCCCGGCTGCACCCACAGCTACGGCGACGGGCCCCTGTGCCCCACCGCCCGCATCATCCGGCCCCTGCTGCGCCGCCGCCGCTTCGAGGTCAACCAGAAGAACCTGAGCAGGGCGCTGACCTACAACCAGCAGGCCGACCTGACCGGCAAGCGCCTGTCCACCCAGACCGCCACCGTCCTTCGACCTGCCCGGCCCAACCCCACTCACCCGCCGGTCACCACTGAGCAGTCGGGCCTGTTCCCGGTCACCCCGGACATGCGCCGCACCCCCACCGGAGGTACCCCATGACCATCACCCTGCGCCGGCTGCTGCCCGACCGGCTACGCCACCACACCCGCGTCATCGCCATCCAGTGCCACCTGTGTGGACAGTGGCGCAAGCCCCGCCATATCCGCATCCCCGCCATGGTCTGCCGCGACTGCGAGACCACACCGGCGTTCCAGACCTGGCAGCCCGCCACCTCCACTACCACCGCCGCACCGGCCGTTACCGCCTACTGCTCTGGGTGCGGCGAGCCCGCCGTCAACCGGCCACCCCAGCCCAGTGGCTGGCTGACCACCTGGACCGCCACCGGCCACCGCGTGCCGGCCTGGTCCCATCGGGACGGGGAGCCGCTGTGCCCCGTCATCGGCCCGCACGGCTACCAACCCGCCCAGCCCACCACGGCCCCGGCCGCAGCCCACCTGGTGGAGGTCACCCCATGACCACCACCAGCACGGTCGTACCCGACCGGTCCGGGCGGCTCGAGGGTCTCGTCGAGGTCGTCATCCTCCTCGCCGTGGCCGCGATGGCCGGCGCCGCCTCGTTCACCCACGTGCACGACTGGACCATGGACAACTCACCCGCCGGCACCAGCGACTGGTTCGGCTGGGCCAACGCCATGGTCAGCGAGCTCATCCCCCTCGCCGCCGGCCTGGAGGCCCGCCGCCGGCACCGCCGCTACGGCCACGCCGGTCTCTACCCCATCGCCCTGATCATCGGCGCGGTCGCCCTGTCCCTGACCGGGCAGTTCTCCCAGGCTGAGCCCACCCTGTCCGGCTGGCTGGTGGCCGCTGTCCCCGCCCTTGGGTTCATCGCCCTGGTCAAGCTCGTCATCTCCCGACCCACCAGCCCCACCACCACACCAACCACTGTGGACAACGAGCACCCCACACCCACCACCACGCTGACGACAGAACCCCACCCGCCGACCACAGCCAGCCGACACGACGGCGGTCTACAGAAGGACACCGAGCCACCCGCCACCGTGCCGGCCGGGTCGGGCAGCGTACCGACGCACCTGCTACCGACCGTGCGGTTCGCGGTCACCAACCACCACGCCACCACCGGCCGGCCCATCACCCCCGCAGAGCTGGCCACCCGCATGTCCATCAACCCGGACCTCGCCGGACAGCTGCTCACCCTGGTCAACCCACCCGAACCGGCCACCCCGGCCCGGCTCAACGGCGCCACCATCCGGAGCGGCGCATGAGCATCTACCGCATCGGCGTGCACCAGACCACCCACACCTGCCCCGGCGACCCCACCCCACACATCACCGCCATCCACCGCCAGATCCTGGCCGTCATCGACGGCGGGCCCTGCCGCGCACCGGTCACCATCCGCTGCGGCACCACCACAACCACCATCGCCTGCGGGCGCCACGAACCGGCCCACCGCCAGTGCAGCGCCTGCCGCAGCACCGTCACCGAGCACACCATCACCACCCGCCACCACCACGACGACCACGGACCCGCTGAGCATGAGGGTCCCGGGCGGGTGGCCGCCTGATGCCGGCCTCGACGCTGGACACCACACCCCAGGCCCCGGTCTGGGGTGTGGCCTCGAACGCCGAGCCCACCCCCTACCCCACCAGCGCAGTCGAGCAGGCCCTGGCCCGCGCCGCACAGCCGGACTACTTCAGCTGGCTCGATCACGTCCGCGCCGCTGCCGGTTGTACCCGCCCGATCCGCCTGGCCGGGGACCTGCTCACCATCGAGACCGCCACCGGTCGGCTCCTGGACGCCCGGCATACCGACCAGATGCCCGACGCCGCGATCTACAAGGCCTGCGGCAACCGCCGGGCCACGGTCTGCCCCGCCTGCGCCCGTACCTACCAGGCTGATGCCTACCAGCTTCTGCGCGCCGGGATGACCGGCGGCAAAGGCGTCCCGGAGACCGTCACCGGACACCCGGCGGTGTTCGTCACCCTGACCGCCCCGTCCTTCGGCGCGGTCCACACCCGCGTGGTCCGCCGCCACACCTGCACCCACCGGACCCGCTGCGACTGCCGGCCCGAGCCCTGCCATGCCCGCCGGGACCAGCCCACCTGCCCCCACCACCAGCCCGCCGTGTGCTGGACCCGCCACGAGCCCACCGACCCCCGGCTGGGCCAGCCACTGTGCCTGGACTGCTACGACCACGACCACCAAGCCGTGTGGAACCTGCACAGCGGCCAGCTATGGCACCACACCAAACAAACCGCCGAACGCCACCTCACCCACCTCGCCCGCACCCGGGGCATCCCCTTCCACCGGGTGACCACCCCATCCGGGCGCACCCGCTACCTGCCCCCGGTACGGATCAGCCACGGCAAGGTCGCCGAGATGCAACGCCGAGGCGTCGTCCACTTCCACGCCGTACTCCGCCTCGACGGCATCGACCCACACGACCCAGACACCATCGTGGCCCCACCACCGGGCCTGACCATCCACGACCTCACCACCGCCGTCACCCACGCCGCCGCCGTCACCGCCGTGCACACCCCACCCCACCCGGACCAGCCCACCGGCTGGCCCATCACCTGGGGCGACGAAGGCACCGGCCACCACGCCGACATCCGCCCCATCACCCTCACCGGCCACGGCGACAACCTCACCGAGCAGGCCGTCGCGGGCTACCTGGCCAAGTACGCCACCAAGTCCACCGAGACCACCGGCCACACCTGCACCCGCCTCACCCCCGACACCATCACCACCCACGCCGACCCCGACGGCGAACACATCCCCCGCCTCATCGACGCCTGCTGGCGCCTCGGCCGACCCACCCACACCCCGGCGCCGCTGGCCGACCGGCCACCCCAACAGCCCGGCACCATCCCACCCCGACCCCGACCCATCGGGTACGCCCGGCTACGCCGCTGGGCCCACATGCTCGGCTACGGCGGGCACTTCCTGACCAAGGCCCGCCGCTACTCCACCACCTTCACTCACCTCCGCCACACCCGAACCCACTACCGCCGCCACGAACACCCCGAACCCACCGGCGCAGCCCCTATCGACGCGCGCATCGGTAAGGACACCCGCACCGTCAGCGTCCTGACCTACGCCGGCACCGGCTGGCACACCACCGGCGACGCCCTACTGGCCAACACCGCCGCCGCCCTCGCCCGCGACCGACAACAAACCGCCCGCGAGGAACTCGCCCACCACACCGCGACAACCTCGGTAGCCGCCATACCGGCCGCTGCCTAGCACGCCACCACTCACAAGGAGGAACAGCCCTAGGCAACAGCCCTACCGCTGGTCTGCTCACCGTTGAGCAGGCCGCGCAACGGCTCGGCACCCCGGTCCGGTTCATCCGCTGCCTGGTCGTTGAGCGACGCATCCCGTATCACAAGGTTGGCAAATATGTCTATCTCTATCCGGACGACGACCCGGCTACTAATTCACCGTCAAGACCGCCCTTGACGGCCAACCCATCCCTGCGTGGAAGGAGCATCGTTTGATCGCACCCGCCCTCGACGCCCCACCCAGGGCGCTCTACCGCATCCCGGAGGCGATGCGACTGCTCAGTCTGTCCCGGTCCGTGATCTACGAACAGATCCGTGCCGGCCGGCTGCGCACTGTACGGCAGGGTCGTACCCGTCTTGTCCCCGCCGCTGCCATTACCGCTTACGTGACTCTGCTTGAACAGGAGGAGGAAGGAGGAACCGCATGACGAAACGCCGCTCCCGAGGAGAAGGTGGCCTGCACTGGGACGAGTCCCGGCAACGCTGGATCGCCACCGTTACCGTCGGCTATACCCCGGCCGGCAAGCGCATCGTGCGCAAAGGCAGCGGCAAGACCAAGACCGAAGCTCGTACCAAACTGCGGGAAAAGATCCGCGACTACGAAGACGGCCTCGCCCTAGTCCAGGACGGACACACCGTGGCCGACGCTCTCACCGACTGGCTCACCTACGGCCTGAGCAACCAGTCCGAGAGCACCAAGACGAACTACGTCATCCTCGTGCGTTCGCACATCATCGGCGAGCTGGGCGCGAGGAAGCTGCGGGACCTGACTGCCACCGACGTTGACCGGTGGTTGCTGAGTAAGTCCCGGCACCTGAGCACTCGCACTCTGAGACTCCTACATTCCTTGCTGAACCGCGCCGTCAACCGGGCCATGGCGAGGGACAAGGTTAAGCGCAACGTCGTGGCGCTCTGCGCCGTGCCAACAGGTCGCGGCGGCCGGCCGTCCAAGTCACTCACGCTCGACGACGCACGGGCGCTCTTGGCCGCCGCCGAGGGCAGCTCCTTACACGCCTACATCGTGCTCTCGCTGCTAACCGGCGCACGCACGGAGGAGTTACGCGCGCTCACCTGGGCACACGTCGACCTGACCGGCAAGCCGAACAATGACCCGGCGGTGCCACCGTCCATCCAGGTCTGGCGCTCGGTACGGGCCGGCGGAGACACCAAGACCAAGAAGTCGCGTCGCACCCTAGCCCTGCCTGTCCGATGCGTCACCGTGCTCGCTATCCACCACGAGCGCCAGGGTGAGCCTTCCGCTGATCGCCTCGTCTTCACCTCCGCCGCCGGCACGGCCCTCGACCGGCATAATGTGCTTCGGGCCTTCCGCCTGGTCGTCGCCAAAGCGGGTCTTGACCCACGCAGCTGGACCCTTCGCGAGCTGCGACACAGTTTCGTGTCCTTGTTGTCGGACAGCGGTGTGAGCATCGAACAGATCGCCGACCTTTGTGGCCACTCCGGCACGACCGTCACCGAGAGCATCTACCGGCACCAGCTCCGGCCGGTGCTCCTGGGCGGTGCCGTCGCCATGGACCGACTCTTCGACGCTGAGGCGTAGTCACTCAGTTAGTCACTCAGCTACGACAAGAGGGCATATCCAATCAATGGATGTGCCCTCTGAGCTGCGTCGGGACGGCGGGATTTGAACCCACGACCCCTTGACCCCCAGTCAAGTGCGCTACCAAGCTGCGCCACGTCCCGGCGCCGCCGGACGAACATCCGGCGGCCGGTACAGCGTAGCGCAAGCCGCTGCGCCGGCCCCACCGGGAACCCGCCCTATCGCTCAGCCTGCTGCCGCTTGCGGGTCCGCACCGACACGACCACCGGGCTGCCCGGGAAGCCGTACTCCTCCCGCAGCCTGCGCTCGACGAAGCGCACGTACCCGGCGTCGAGCGGGCCGGTGGTGAACAGCACGAAGCGTGGCGGACCGGTGCCGGCCTGGGTGGCGAAGAGCACCCGCGGCGCCCGCCCGCCGCGCACCGGGTGAGGGGTGGCCTGCACCAGCGCGGTGAGCCACTGGTTGAGCTGGCCGGTCGGGACGCGCTTCTCCCAGCTCTCCAGGGCGGTCCGCAGCGCCGGGGCGAGCCGGTCCACGGCCCGGCCAGTCCTAGCCGAGACGTTCACCCGGATCGCCCACGGCATCCGGCGCAGCTCCCGCTCAACCTCCCGCTCCAGGTAGTAGCGCCGGTCGGCGTCTACCAGGTCCCACTTGTTGAAGGCCAGCACCACGGCCCGGCCGGCGTCGGCCACCATGGTGAGGATCCGCTGGTCCTGCTCGCTGATCGGCTCGCTGGCGTCCAGCAGCACGACCGCCACCTCGGCTGCCTCGATCGCCGCCGCGGTACGCAGGCTCGCGTAGTACTCGGTCCCGCTCGCCTGCCCGACCCGCTTGCGCAGGCCCGCGGTGTCCACCAGGAGCCAGGTCTGGCCGCCGATCTCCACCAGGCTGTCAACCGGGTCGACGGTGGTGCCCGCGACCGGGTCGACCACTGCCCGCTCCTCGCGGGCAAGCCGGTTGAGCAGGCTGGACTTGCCGACGTTCGGCCGCCCCACCAGAGCGACGCGGCGCGGGCCGCGCGGCCGGGCCGCCAGGTCCGGGGGCAGTTCCGGCAGCGCGTCGAGCACCGCGTCCAGCAGGTCCCCCGAGCCGCGACCGTGCAGGGCCGAGACCGGGTACGGCTGCCCGAGCCCCAGCGACCACAGGCCCGCGGACTCCGCCTCCACGGCTGCGTTGTCCACCTTGTTGGCGACCAGGAGCACGGGCTTTGCGCTGCGGCGCAGCATGCGTACGGCGGCCTCGTCCGCGTCGGTCGCGCCGACCGTGGCGTCCACCACGAACAGCACCGCGTCGGCCATGGCCACCGCCGCCTCGGCCTGCGCCGCGATCGCCGCCGCCCGGTCCTTCGCGTCGGGCTGCCAGCCGCCGGTGTCGACGATGGTGAAGCGCCGGCCCGACCACTGCGCGTCGTAGGCCACCCGGTCCCGGGTCACTCCGGGCACGTCCTCGACGACCGCCTGCCGGCGGCCGATGATGCGGTTGACCAGTGTGGACTTGCCCACGTTCGGCCGGCCGACGACCGCGACCACGGGCACCGGACCGGTGTCGGGAGCGTCGCCGGCGCCGTCCAGCGACGGCTCCGGCAGCTCTACCCAGACCTCGTCGCGGCCGCGACGGCCGACGGCGCTCACGCCGGCGTCCCTGGTGCACGACCGCGGGACCCGCCCCACCCGCTCACGCTTCGCCCGCCGTCATGGCGGCCAGCCGGGTGACGACCTCGTCGATGCCGAGCGCGGTGGTGTCCAGCTCCACGGCGTCGGGGGCACGCCGTAGCGGGTCCATGGCCCGCGTCGAGTCGAGGCGGTCGCGACGCGCCAGGTCCTCGGCGGTGGCGGCGAGGTCGGCATCGCGCTCGGCGCTGCGCCGGCGGGCCCGCTCCACCGGGGACGCGGTCAGGTAGACCTTCAGGTCAGCGCCGGGCGCCACCACCGCGCCGATGTCCCGCCCCTCGACCACGATCCGGCCGGCGCGGGCGATGATCTCCCGCTGGCGGGCCACGAGCAGCCGGCGCACCTCGGGCACGGCCGCCACTGCGGAGACCGCCTGGGTGACCTCCGGCCCGCGGATCTCGGCCTCCACCGGCCGGTCATCGACCGAGATGGTGGGCGCCGCGGGGTCGGTGCCGACGACCAGCGCGATCTCCGCGGCGACCTTCGCCACCGCGTCTGCGTCCTGCGGGTCGGCCCCTGCCTCGAGCACAGCCCAGGTCACCGCCCGGTACATCGCGCCGGTGTCGAGGTAGCGGGCGCCGAGCCGGGTCGCCAGGCGCCGGGAGACCGTGGACTTCCCGGAGCCGGACGGCCCGTCGACCGCCACCACCCAACGCTGCGCACCCCCGCGCGAAGCACCCACCCGCGAACCTCCCTGCCGCCCGGCCACCCTCTTATTCTGCCTGGTCGCCGCGGGCGCCTCAGGGCCGAGGTGGCCATGCCCGCCACGACCGGCGAGCCGCGACCGCCCCGGCCGGCGGGAAGCGGTCAGAAGGCCGCCTCGATCGGGATCCGGCGTACCTCGTTGAGGTGTGCCTCCAGCTCTCCCGGCTCGAACCGGCTCAGGCCCACGACGTGCCAGAAGTCGCCGGTCAGCGCACCCCTGACCTTGTACCGGCCGTCGGCGGCGAGCGCCGCCCAGCCCTCCGCCTGCCCGAGCAGGGTGAGCCGCAGCGCCGCGGCGCCCGGGTCGCGCACGTCCCACAGCCGGACCGTGCCGTTGTCGCCGCCGGTGGCGAGCAGCGTGCCGTCCGGGCTGAAGGTGGCGGCGAAGACCCGACCGAGGTGCCCCTCCAGCCGGCGCAGCCGCTCGCCGCTGCGCGGGTCCCACAGGTGGATCACGCTGTCGTCACCGGCCGTGGTCACCAGGCCCCCGCCGGGGTGCCAGGCGGCTGTCCAGAGCCGGCCGCCGTGCCCGGCGAGCACCCGCAGGCACCGTCCCTGGGCCGGGTCCCAGATCCGTACCGTGCCGTCCCAGCCGGCGCTGGCGAGCAGCTCGCCCTTTGGCTCGTAGACCACCGCGTACACCCGGTCGTCGTGCCCTTCCAGGACGTGGCGGCAGCCGCCGGTCTGGGTGTCCCAGATCCGCACCTTCCGGTCGTCGCAGCCGGTGGCGAGCGTGGCGCCGTCGGGTGCGAACGCGATCGAGCGCACCCGGCCGCGGTGCTCGGCGAGGGTGTGTCCCTGCGCGCCGGTGTGGTGGAACCACAGCCGCACGGTGTCGTCGTCGTTGGCGGTGGCCAGGATCCGCCCGTCCGGGCTGAACGACTCGGCCCACACGTTGTCGGTCTCCACGCCCAGCTCCCGCTCGGCGACCCCGGTCTCGGCGTTGAACAGGTGCACCCCGCCGTCGTTGCTCGCCGCGGCGACGGTGGCCCCGACCGGGCTGAACGTCGCGGAGACCAGCTGGTCCCCGGTGCCCACGAGCCGGTCCACCTGCCGGCCCCGCACCGGGTCCCACAGCCGCACCCCGCCGTCGTTCCCCGCCGCGGCGAGCAGCGAGCCGGTGGCGTTGAAGCTCACCGACGTGATGCGGCGGCCGTGCCCGCGCAGGGTGTGCCGGCACTGCCCGGTGGCGGTGTCCCACAGGCGGGTCGTGCCGTCGACGCTGGTGGTGGCGAGCTGCCCGCCGTCGGGCCGGAAGACCCCCGGCCAGACGGCCGCCCGGTGGCCGGTCAGCTCGGCGAGCAGCTGCGCGGGGACCTCGCTGTCCATGGCCACCGCCCACAGCCGCAGCGTGCCGATGCTGTCGCCGCTGGCCAGCTGGGCGCCGTCCGGGCTGAACAGCACCTGGTACACCGCGTTGAAGTGGCCGTCGAGCGAGCCGGCCGGGGCGCCCTCCGGCAGCCGCCACAGCCGGATCGACCCGCCGGTGTCGGCCGAGGCGAGCAGCCGGCCGCTGGGATGGAAACCGAGGGTGTAGACCGAGCGCGCGTGCCCGGTGAGGCGGTGCCGCAGCTGGCCGGTTGCCACGTCCCAGACGCGTACCGTGCCGGCCTCGTCCGACGTGGCCAGCCACCGCCCGTCCGGCGAGTACGCCAGCCGGTAGACCGAGCCGCCGTGCCCGGCCAGCCGGCGCTCCAGGCGCCCGGTCGCGACGTCCCACAGCTGCACCACGCCGTCCGAGCCGGCGCAGGCGAGCTGGGTGTCGTCCGGCCGGAACGCCGCGGTCCAGACCGGTGCGGCCGGACCGGGCAGCGCGTGGCGCACGGCACCGTTGGCCGCGTCCACCAGCTCCACCATGCCGGTGCTGTCGGAGACCGCCACCGTGGTGCCCCGGCGGTTGAGCACGAGCGGCCACACCCACTCGCGCTCGGCGGCGCGGACCCAGCGCTGCGCGCCGGTGGCGGCGTCCCACATCCGCACCGTCCCGTCGCTGCCCGCGCTGGCCACCGCGGCGTCGCCGGCGGCGGCCACCGCGTACACCCGGCCGTGGTGGCCCTGCAGGGTACGCAGCAGCAGGCCGGACAGGGTGTCGCAGATGAGGATCCCGCCGTTGTCGCAGCCGACAGCGAGGGTGTTGCCGTCGGCGCTGTAGGCCAGCGCCTGGGGCAGCCGGCCGACCTGGATGTGGAAGCCGTACGGCACGCCGGTCAGCGCCGGGGCGAGCTCGGTCTGCACCGGCATGCCCGGCGCGATGGCGGCGCCGCGCAGCTCGGGCCGGTCGGCGAGGTCCGCATCGGTACGGGCGGCGATGAGCGCGGCGAGCCGCCAGCGGCTGCCGGTGAGGTTGACCCGCCGCAGGTCGGTCCGGGTGAGCCGGGCCCGGGTCAGGTCGGCGCCGCGCAGGTCGGCGCCGGCGAGCACGGCCTCGTCGAGGCGGCTGCCGACCAGCCGGGCGTCCCGCAGCACCGCACCGGCGAGCGTCGTGCCGACCAGCCGGGTGTCGGTCAGGTCCGCCCCGGTGAAGTCGACGCCGGTGAAGTCCCGGTAGGACAGGTCCTCCCCACGCAGCACGGCGCCGCGCAGGTCGGCGTTGGCCGGGATCCGCAGCCGGGCGCTGACCTTGCGCGCGTTGGCCTCGGCCACGGCGTCGGCGTCCGGGTCGGCGGTGGTCCGGGTGACCCACTCCACGCACAGCCTGACGTCGGGCACGAGGTCGCACAGGAAGTCGACGGTGAGCTGGGTGAGCACGCGGCGGGACAGCAGCCGCGCGTCGCCGGCGGCCAGGCCGCCGGCGATCGCGTTGGCCACCAGCCACTCCACGACCGAGCTGTGGATGAACCCGAACAGCCCCTCCTCGTCCCGGACCAGCAGGGTGCCGGTGCCGAGCGCGTGGGTGGCCTGCTCGGTCGACATCTGCCGCTTGAGCATGCCGGTCAGGGTGTCGGCGACCTCGGCGAGGTCGCCGAAGCCCAGCCGGGACTCGCCCGCCTCCCACAGCCGCAGCGCCAGGCTCGTCACCGCCTGCCACAGGTCCGCAAGGCCCAGGCCGGCCGGGACGCCGGGCACCCCTCTGGCCCGCCGCTCCTCCACCTGCAGCCACGCGGAGAGGATCTCCCGGTAGAGGCCAGCCGCGGAGAGCCCGTGCTCGGCGCGGGCGACGGTGCGTAGCCGTGCCTCGTCGAGGTCGGCGACGAAGCTGAGCATGCGCGGGTTGTGGGACAGCTCGATCAGGTTCTTCACGCTGCTGATCAGGCGTAGCCGGTCGTCGGCGGCCGCCTCGTCCCGGTAGTGGTTGACCAGGTACGCGCGGATCTGCTCCGGCGTGAACTCCTCGACGCTGAGCACCCGCCGCTGCGGCAGCAGGCCCACCCGCTCGCCCAGCGCGGTGAGCACCTGGCCGTGCGACTGGAAGTGCTGGGTACGGCTGGTCACCACGATCTTCGCGTGCTCCACGGCCGCGCTCAGCAGCGTGTCGAGGTGGTCGGTGGCCCGCTCGTACGTGGTGCGGGTGACCAGCTCGTCGAAGCCGTCGAAGAGCAGCACGATGCGGCCCTGGCGCAGCATGTAGTGAAATGCACCGAGGTCGATGCTGCGCTCCTCGTGGTCGGCGAAGTGCGCGGCGACCAGCCCGTCGATGGAGTGCGCCTTGTCCAGGGCCCGCAGGTCGAACAGGATCGGGGTCAGGTGGGGCAGCTCCTCCGGGATGCGCCGGGCCACCTCGCGCAGGGCGAACGTCTTGCCCCGGCCGAAGTCGCCGAGCACCAGGATGAACCGCCCGTGCTCGGCGCTGACCTGGCTCAGCAGCTCCTCGACCAGGCCGGCGCGGACCGGCCGGTCCACCCGGTCCACCTCGCTGAACCGCTGCGGCACGTAGAGGTGCGGCAGGTACCGCCGGTCCTCCACCAGCCGCGCGGTCTGGGCAGCCACGTACGAGCGCAGGTCGAGCAGGCCCTGGAACTCGGTGAAGCTGCGCATCCGCACGCCCGCCCGGCGTGCCTCCTCCCGGATCTGGCGGGACGGCTGGTCACCGGCGTACACCAGCTCGAACCCGAGCTCCGGGTCGGCCGCCCGGACGAGCTGCCGGAACGCCTCGATGTCCGGCAGCGTCGGCTCGCCCGCGTGCGCGGCGACGCAGGACTGCCGGACGAAGCCGTCATCGTTGTACGTCACCACCAGGTACGGCGGCCCGGACCGCACCCGCTGGATCCGGACCCGCTCGTACCGGGCCCGGCACACCTCCTCGATCCGGTCCAGCAGCTGGCTGGTCGGGTCGGCGGTCTCCCGCACCTCCGCGGTGTCCGGCACGACCGGCTGCTCGTCGCGGAAGGTGGCCTCCGCCGCCTGCCACCGCACGGGGGTGCGGCGCGGCTCGCCGGTCCCGGGCCCCGCCTGGTCGACCCACTCGACCATCGCGTCGGGCAGCACGGACACCAGCCGGCACGCGCCCGGCTGGGCGACCGGCACGCTGACCAGGCCGGGCAGCTCGGCGCGCGACCCCCGCTGCGGACCGGGACCGGGCAGGAGCAGGTTCAGCCGGGGGGCGACCAGCCTGGTGAACGTCGCCGTGTCGCGCAGCGCGTCGGGCCCCTCCCCCGGTGGGTGGCGCAGCACGCCCAGCCGCAGCCACCCGTCGTTCTCGTACGGCCGCAGCCGCTGCGCGAACCACGCCGCCTGGTCGGTGGTGAGCAGGCCGTACTGGTCCTCGCCCCGGTGGCTGACCGCCATCGAGGTGTTCAGGCCGGCGACGACGACGCGCAGGTCGTCCAGGGTGAACAGGGTCCACGGCTGGCCGTCCTCGAACACGATGTCGTCGAAGCCCTCGTACAGCCGCCGGAACAGCCGGGTGAAATGGCGCCACTTCGGCCAGTACGGCGGCGTGGGCTGCTCGTCCTCGGCCTCCCGGTCGCTGAAGTAGGAGCGGCAGGCGGCCCGGTTGACGTCGCCGGCCCCCGGCACCACGACCAGCCGCTCCGGCCCGAGCCCGAGCCGGATGCGCAGCCGGGAGAGGAAGTCGAAGGCCGCGTCGAACTCCTGCCGGCTGCCGGAGGCGGTCAGGTCACCGCTGACCACGAGCAGGTCCGGTGTTGGCGCCCCGCCGTGCACCAGCTCGGTCACCTCGCCGAAGATGCGCGCCTGCAGGTCACCGGTGTCGGCCGGGCCGGCCTGGGCCCGGCCGAAGCCGGGACCGGCCACGTGCAGCACGGTCAGGCTCGCGACACCGTCGCGGACGGGCGCGGCGGCCGGGTACTCCGGGGCGATGACCGGGATCCGCCGGGCCGCCGGCCGCGGCCCGGCGGTGGGTGGGACCGGGCCCGCCGGCGGCGTGCCCGGTGGCGTGAGCGGGGCGGGCTGCGCCGGGCGGGCCGGTCCGCCCGGGTACGCCACCGGCCCGTCCGGCCGGGCCCGGCCGGCCAGCGTGTGGCGGACCTTGTCGAGCAGCAGCGTCCGCGCCTGCTCCGGGTCGTCGACCCCGACCAGGTCGACGTAGGTGATGGTGGCGAGCAGGCCGGACAGGTCGCACTCCTCGACCCGCACGGTCATCAGCTTGGTCTGCGGGTTGTCCGGCGCCGCGCGCAGCGCGGCCTGCCACTCCATCCGGCCGTACCGGGAGGTCAGGTAGTTGCGGGAGAGGATGGCGACGACAACGGCCGACCGGCTCACGCCACGGTCCATCAGCTCGATGAAGTTGGTCCCGGCGACGAAGTCCCAGACCTGGAGCATGGTGCGGTAGCCCGCCGCCTCCAGCGTGGCGGCGACCCACGTGGCCCACCGCTCGTCCACCGGGGAGTAGCTGATGAAGAAGTCGAGCGGCTGGGCCTCCGCGGAGCGGTTACCGGCGGTCACGGTCGCAATTATCACCGCAGTGGCCGGTCGAACGGCACCTGTCCATCTGGGATCATTGCCGCTGTGCCGGGCTTCCGACAGCTCCATCCACTCGACTGGCTGGCGGTTGGGCTGCTGGCGGCCGGCGGTGCCTGTGTGGCCGCGGGGTGGCTGCCGGCGTCCGACGCCGGTGACGTCGTCGTCCGCATCGCTGAGCTGCTCGGCTTCCTGGCCAGCGTCATCGTGCTCGCGGAGCTGACCGCGGAGGCGGAGGTCTTCGACGTCATCGCGGCCTGGGTCGCGGCCGTGGGCCGGGGCAGCTACCTGGCGCTGTTCCTGCTGTGCGTCGGGTTCGCTTCATTGACCACGATCACGCTCAACCTGGACACCACCGCGGTGCTGCTGACCCCGGTCATGCTGGTGCTGGCGGCCAAGGTGGGCCTCGCCCCGCTGCCCCTGGCGGTGACGACGGCGTGGCTGGCCAACACCGCGAGCCTGCTGCTGCCGGTGTCCAACCTGACCAACCTGCTCGCCCTGGACCGCATCGGGCTGGACCCGGCGGCGTTCGCCGCCCGGATGTGGGCGGCGCAGCTCGCATCCATTGTGGTCACCATGGTGTTCCTCTGGGTGTTCTACTGGCGGCGCGGCGAGCGCGGCGTGGACCGCTACACCCCGCCAGGGTCGCACCTGCCCCGCGACCGGATGCTGTTCGCGGTGGCCGCGGCCGCGTGCCTGCTGTTCATCACGGCGATCCTCCTCGTTGACGCACCGCTGTGGGTCGCCTCCCTCATCTGCGCGGTGGTGGTCGTCGCGGCGTTCGCCCGGCGCCGGCCGCAGTCGCTGCGCCTGTCCCTGGTGCCGTGGCGGCTGCTGGCCTTCGTCACCGGGCTCTTCCTGGTGATCGGCGCGCTCAGCCGGCACGGGCTGGCCGAACTGATGCTGTGGCTGGTGGGAGACGACGACGGTGTCCTCGGCGGCTACCGGGCCGCCGCGGCCGGCGCGGGCCTGTCCAATGTGGTCAACAACCTGCCCGCCTACGTGGCCGGCGAGGCGGTCGTCCCCGAGGCGAACCACGACCAGCTGCTCGCGCTGCTGGTCGGGACGAACGTCGGGCCGGTGGTCACGCCGTGGGCGTCGCTGGCCACCCTGCTGTGGTACGAGCGCTGCCATGCGTACGGCGTGCAGGTCCCGCTGGGCAAGCTGATGCTGACCGGTGCCGGGCTCGCCGTCGTCGGCCTGGCCGCCACGGTGGCGGCGCTGATGCTCACCGGCTGACCAGCTACCAACGGGCTGCGGTCAGCCGACCGACGTCGCCGGCAGCAGCGCGCGGACCGCGGGGCGGATCCGCTCCGCGGTCCGGACCAGCTCCAGCAGCTCGGGTATCCGGCTCGGGTGGCCGGCGACGAAGCTGCGCTCCGCGGTCTGCGCCAGGCTCTCGTCGAACGGCCCTCCGTCCAGCGCCCGGACCGCCAGCCCCGCCTCGGCCGCCACCAGGCTGCCGGCCGGCAGGTCCACCGCCTCGGCCTGGTAGCCGACGAAGCCGTCGATGTCGCCGCGGGCCAGCATCACCCAGCACAGCAGCGGCGCCCAGAGCTGGAGCAGGCGGTACGCGTGCCGGTCGAGGACCAGCTTCAGGGCCCGGACGGTGTCGTCGGCGCGGGAGACCCGGTGGCCCTGGGTCCATCCCAGCACGGGACCGTGCGGGGTCTTGCGAGGCGCCGTCCGCAGCACCCCGTTGGGCCCCAGCGCCCCCTCCCCACGCACCGCCGACCAGGTCTGCTCCGTCACCGGGTCGTGCACCACACCGACCACCGGCCGGCCCTCGAAACACAGCGCGAGCCCGACCACGTACGCCGGCAGCCCGATCGCCACGTTGTTCGTGCCGTCGAGGGGGTCCACCAGCCAGGTCCACGCGCTGTCCCCGTCGTGTACGCCGGACTCCTCAGCCACGATCCGGTGGGTCGGGAACTCCGCCCGGATCCGGCGCAGGACCAGCTCCTCAGCCGCCAGGTCCAGGGCCGTCACGACGTCGCCGGAGCCACCCTTCGGCCGGGTGCCGAGCTGGCCGCGGGCCTGCCGTCGCAGCAGCGCGCCGGCCTCTTCCGCCACGTCCACGGCGATCTTGCGGGTACGGTCCAGGTCGGTTCCGCTCTCCACGCGCCTCACCCCAATCCCTGCCTGCCGGTCGAGTCGCTGCACGCCGGCTGGTCCACCAACCGCGCAAGGACAATCGCCGCAGCCCGTGTGGTCTCCTGCGGGCCGCAGTGCTGCCTGCGGACCCGGTGGGTGGGCGTGTCGAGCCGCCCGAGCGAGAGGTCCAGGGCCGCCCGCACCCGTCCCAGCGCGACGGTGGCCGCCTCCGACCCGTCCTGCACGACGGTCCTGTGGAACCGGCCCGCCGGTAGCTGGTACAGGTCACCGGGGCCGGCCGTCTCGTGCCCGGCGGCGAGGCAGCGCACCTGCCGGGGGGTGGCCCGGATCTCGTCCAGGTCGCCCTGGCTGTGCACCTCGAAGATCCGGTAGGCGCCGGCGGCCGGGTCGTCGACGACCTGCATCAGGGTGTTGCCCACCCGGCCGTAGAGCACGTAGCTGAGCAGGTCCCAGCTGTGCGAGTGGATCTGCGAGGTGGTGGGCTCGACGTGCGCGAGCGCCTGCGACCAGACGTGCAGGCACACGCCGCGCAGGCCGTCGCGGTACAGCGGCAGGCACAGGAACCCGAGCGGGTGGCGCACCGCGCGCATCTCCCGCCGGCCCTCGGCGATCTCGGTCAGTGCCGGCCGGCACAGGGCGGATACGGCCCGGTACGCATCACCGGACCGGATCGCCCGGTCGACGGCCGCATAGTTCATGGGTCGTACCGGTTCTCCGGTTGCAGCGCCCGCTCGATGATGTCGGCCACGTCGCGGTCGGTGAACGAGCCGGGCAGCGGCATGCCGAGCGCGACGAAGAGCCGCCGTACCTCGTCGAGCGTGGGCATCTCGGACAGGTCGATGTGGCGCGCCTTCTCCAGCGGCACCGGCCGGGCCTGCTCCAGGCTCTTGCGCAGCTCCGTGTAGAGATAGTCGTAGAGCAGCTTGCCGCGTTCGACGAGCAGCGCCGGCTTGCGCGGGTCGCCCTGCGTGATCACCAGGTTGGACGCGGAGAGGTCCCAGCGCAGGGTGGGCATCACGCGGGAGAGGCCGACCTGCACGTCGAGCAGCTCGTAGCGCTGCCTATACCAGCAGCAGGCCACGATCGTGGCGTACGACTCGCGCTGGGTGCGCTCCAGGGTCCAGTCGGTCTCGTCGTCGCCGAGCGAGCGGCGGAACCGGCCGTAGCTGGCGCACACCTCCTCGTCGGTCGGGTCGATGATCTCCAGCCGCACCATCAGGCCGCGCCGGGCCCGGCGGGCGTGCGCGATGCAGTCGGGCAGGGTCCGGGCGCGGACGTAGGTGCCCGTGCCGCCGCGGAACACCCACCGGTCCGTGGTCCGGCGCGCCTCGGCGTACGTGGCGCTCACCTCGGACCAGGTCAGCACCCGCACCATGGACACGTCGTCGACCGCGCGCCCGACGGTGGCGACGGTCGACTCCAGCGCGGCCAGGCCCTGCGGGACGCGGGCGAACCTGCGCACCGTCTCCCGGTCCCGCAGCATGGTCACGACCAGGGTGCCGAGGACCAGCAGGATAGCGCTGCTCTTCCACTCCTCCTCGATGGTCGAGAAGACGTCGAGCACGACAATCAGGACGGTGATGACGAGTGTGGCTACACCGTCGATGTTGCGGCCGGCCCATGCAACTAGTCGTCTCATGCCGTAAGGACCCCGATTCAGCGGTGTGCCGTAAGTGTAACGGCGCAATAACGCAGCGGCTATGCGGCTTTTGCCTGCTCACACGGGAACGTGCCGTACCGGGTGGTGCATGTGCCGCTGCCGTTCATCCCGAAGACTGCGAGGTGGGTGAGCACGCCGGAGAGATCCTCGGCCGCGGGCAGGCCCGCCAGGTCCACCGGTACGGCGTCGGCCGGCCAGGCCAGCGTCACGTGCGGGCTGAACCGGTCATCCACCTCGTCATACCCGTAGGTGAGCAGCTGCCGCAGCCGCGCCCCGTCCGGCTCCTCCCGGCGCAGGCGCTCGACCTGCTCGGCCAGGCGCTCGCCGGCCGGGTCGACCTCGCGCAGCCGCCCGCGCCGCAGCGGCTCGACCGCCCTGACCACGGCCCGCTGCAGCGCCCGCCATCCGGCAGCGGGCTGGAAGTACAGCTCCGGGGCGCCCTGCGGGTTGTGCCCGTACCTGTGCCCGCTCGCCCGCAGCGGCGCCGACGCGGCGGCCACCGACCGGACCGCATCCAGCACCTCGCCGATCTCCCGCTGCGGCACCGCGAGCATGAACAGCGACACGTGCGGCTCGCACGGGCCGGCGCCGTCCTCCGGAAAGGAGTGTCCAAGCTGGAACCGCGACGCCTGGCCGGCCTCCCGCATCCGGTCCACGAGCAGCTCGCTGAGGTGCAGTGCCTGCCGGTGGAGGGTGTCGGGCAGCTCGAGCACGACATCGACGGTAGTCAAGGACATCAGCCCATGCTACTGAAGACGGCGGCGCTTCCCGGTGGCGGCGGGTTCGCTTCCCGGTGGCGGCGGCGCTTCCCGGTGGTGGCGGCAGCGCTTCCCGGTGGTGGCGGCGCCGCGCGCTGGTGGCGGCGAGGCCGCGCGCCACCAGCCGCGCGACTACCGCGCCGGACGTGCCCGCGCGCCGGCCGCATGGTCCCGCGCCGTGCTGACCGTGCCCTCGCCGACCGCGGCGAACAGCGCCGCCAGCTCCGGCCTGGTCAGCCGGCGGGTCCGGCCGGGCTTGAGCCCACCCAGCTTGACCGGCCCGATCGCGGTACGGACCAGCCGGGACACGGGGTGCCCCACCTCCTCCAGCAGCCGCCGGACGATGTGCTTGCGCCCTTCGTGCAGCACGATCTCGACGAGCGCCCGTTGGCCGCTGGCCTCGACGACCCGGAACGCGTCCGCCGCGGCTGGTCCATCCGCCAGCTCCACCCCGTTGAGCAGCCGCCGGCGGACCGCGCCGGGCACCGGCCCGGGCACCTGTGCCAGGTAGGTCTTTGCCACCCCGTACGACGGGTGCATCAACCGGTGCGCGAGCGCCCCGTCGTTGGTGAGCAGCAGCAGCCCTTCGCTCTCCGCATCGAGCCGCCCGACGTGGAACACCCGCGCAGGCAGGTCGGTCACGTAGTCCGCCAGGGCGGCCCGACCCCACTCGTCATCCATTGTGGATACGACGCCGCGAGGCTTGTTCAGGGCCACATATACCAGGGCGGCGTCGGTGACCACCCGGGCGCCGTCGACGTGGATGACCACCGCCGCCGGGTCCACCTTGTCCCCCACCGTGGCCACGCGACCGTCCACTGTGACCCGTCCAGCGGAGATCAGCTCCTCGCACGCCCGCCGGGAGCCCAGGCCGGCGGCGGCGAGCACCTTCTGCAGCCGCTGCGCGCGGGCGTCCCCGCTGCGGCTAGCGCTGCGGTCACCGGGGTGGGGCATCGGTCAGCTCGTCCACGTCGTCGGGCAGGAACGGCGCCAGCGGCGGCAGGTCGGCCACGCTGTCCAGCGCCAGCTTCTCGAGGAAGAGCGTGGTGGTGCGGTAGAGGTACGCACCGCTGTCCGGCTCCGTCCCGCACTCCTCGATGAGCCCGCGCGAGACCAGCGTACGCACCACCGCGTCGCAGTTGACCCCGCGGATCGCCGAGATCCGTGACCGGGTCACCGGCTGCTTGTAGGCGACCACGGCGAGCGTCTCCAGCGCGGCCTGGGTCAGCCGGACCTGCTGCCCGTCGAGCACGAACCGCTCCACATAGGACGCGTACTCGCCCCTGGTGTAGAGCCGCCAGCCGCCAGCCGCCCGGCGCAGCTCGAACCCGCGCCGCGCCGCTGTGTACTCCGCCGCCAGCTCGGGCAGCGTCCGCGCCAGCAGCTCGGCCGGCTGCTGGAGGACCTGGGCCAGCATCGCCTCGCTCACCGGCTCGTCCACCACGAGCAGGATCGCCTCCAGCGCACCACGCAGCTCCACCGGGTCCATCGCCGCCGGGTCCGGCCCGCCCGGGGCCTCGTCCAGCGGCCCAGCCGACCGCTCACCCGGCGGCTCCCCCAGCGGCTCACCCGAGGACTTACCCGGCGGCTCCCCCAGCAGCTCACCCCGAGACTCCACCAGCGGCTCGGCCGATGGCTCAGTCGGGGGGTCGCCTGGGGATGTGGTCACCGTCTCGTCCTGGCCTTCCGGCTCAGGGCGTTCCGCATCCGTCGAGATGCCCGCCTCGACTACGTTGATCAACTCAATTTCGCGGAAATTGGGGTTATCCATGGGTTCCGTAGGCCCAATTTCGCGGAAATTGATTTGATCTTGGGGATCGGGAACGGGGGCTGGTGAGGACGCAGCCGGCTCGGGCTCGGCTGGTCGTCCTGACGTGGTTGCTTCGGGCTGTGCCGGCACGTCGCCGCGCTGCCAGGGCGGCACCCAGGCGGCCGCCTCGTCCGCCAGGGACTGCCTGCGCTCGTCACCGGTCACCGGGGCTCCTCTCCCCACCGACCAGGGTCGGCCGGGTGTCATCGATCTGTGGTCGGTCCGCCCCAGGCGGGCCTGCCGCGCCGGCCTGCGGCGTGCCGGGCGGGGCCGCCTCGGGCGGCACGCCGTCCGGCAGCTCCCCGTCCAGCGGGGGCCCGTCGCGCGAAACCTCAAGCGGGGGCCCGTCGCGCGAAACCTCCGGCGGGGCTCCGTCGGGCGAAACCTCCGGCGAGGCCCCGTCCGGCAGGGGTTCGTCGGGCGGTGCGGTGTCCAGCGGGGGCAGGGCGCGCAGGCGGGCGCTGCCGGGCGCCGGCGCTTCGTCGTACTCGTCGAAGTCGAGCTGGGGCACCGCGTCGTCGGCGCCGGTCCAGCGGACGCTGAGCTCCCCCAAGGCCTGGACCTGCTCGAAGGCGACCAGGCCCTCCCGGTAGAGCTCGAGCAGCGCCAGGAACCGGGCGACGATCTCCAGCGTGCTCCGGCAGTCGGCGCACAGGGCCCGGAACGTCGCGGTGCGCATCCGGACCAGCTTGTCCCGCAGGATGACGGCGTGCTCGCGGACGCTGACCCGTACCTGGTGCACGTGCTCGATCGAGACCACCGGCTTGGGCTTGGGCGTCATCGCCTTCACCGCGAGCTGCGCCAGCCGCTCCGGCCCCACCCCGAGCACCAGGTCGGGCAGTGCCTCGGCGTAGCGCGGCTCCAGCGCCACGGCGCGCGGGTAGCTGCGCGAGGCGGCGCGCTCCTGCCCGGCCAGGTGCGCCGCCGCCTCCTTGAACGCCTTGTACTGCAACAGCCGCGCGAACAGCAGGTCCCGCGCCTCCAGCAGGGCCAGGTCCTCCTCGTCCTCGACCGTCGCCGCGGGCAGCAGCCGGGCCGCCTTGAGGTCGAGCAGGGTGGCGGCGATGACCAGGAACTCGCTCGCCTCGTCCAGGTCCCACTCGTCGCCCATGGCCCGGATGTAGGCGATGAACTCGTCGGTCACCCGGTGCAGCGCCACCTCGGTGACGTCCAGCTTGTGCTTGCTGATCAGCTGGAGCAGCAGGTCGAACGGGCCGGTGAAGTTGACCAGCCGGACGGTGAAGCCCGTGCTCGCCACGCCCGGGCCAGCCTCGGCGCCGGCGGGCGGCGCGGGCTGCGTGGAAGGGTCCACGGACGGCGCGGTCATCACCAGACGGTAACCCACGCCTCGGCCGGACCCCCGCGGCCGGGGCCGGCCCGCTCAGGTCGCCGGGGGGTGCGCGCCAAGCGGTCAGCCGCCGTTGACCCGCTCGGTCTGGGCGGCGATGACCTCTCGGGCGAGCTGGCGGTAGTTGCGCGCGCCCGAGGACGCCGGGTCGAGCGACGTGATCGGCGTGCCGGCCACTGTGGACTCGGGGAACTTCACCGTCTTGGTGATGACGGTCTGGTAGACCTTGTCACCGAACGCCTCCACCACCCGCTGCAGCACCTGGCGGCAGTGCGTGGTGCGGCTGTCGTACATGGTGGCGAGGATGCCCTCGAGCTCCAGGTCGAAGTTGAGCCGCTCACGGACCTTGTCGATCGTGTCCAGCAGCAGCGCCACCCCGCGCAGGCTGAAGAACTCGCACTCCAGCGGGATCAGCACGCCGTGCGACACGGTCAGCGCGTTGATGGCGAGCAGGCCCAGCGACGGCTGGCAGTCGATGAGGATGAAGTCGTACTCGCGCAGCACCGGACGCAGCACGCGGGCCAGCGCCATCTCCCGGGCGACCTCGGTGACCAGCTGGATCTCCGCCGCGGCCAGGTCGATGTTGGCCGGCAGCAGGTGCAGGCCGGCGACATCCGTCTTGATCAGGATGTCGTCGATGGCGACGTCGTCCTGCATCAGCAGGTTGTAGACGGACAGGTCGAGGTTGTGCGGGTTGACCCCGAGGCCGACCGAGAGCGCGCCCTGTGGGTCGCAGTCGACGAGCAGCACCTTGCGCCCGTACTCCGCGAGTGCGGCACCGAGGTTGATCGTTGTCGTGGTCTTGCCGACGCCGCCCTTCTGGTTGGCCATGGCGATGACGCGCGCCGGGCCATGCCGGTCGGTGGGCATCGGGTCCGGGATCGGGCGGCGCATCGTATACGCCGCCGGGTCGGCCGGACCCAGCTCCGCGCCGAAGGCGAGCGCGGACTGCTGCTCCGCACGCAGCGTCGAGGTCCACGCCTCGGCCTGGTCGCTGATGCCTGCCATCTCCTGACCGCCCTCGGAGCTCATATTGTTGCCCGACTGTACGCCACCGGACGGGCCGGATCGGGGACAACGCCCGGCGTGTCGAGCCGACGCCGGCGAGTGGAGCCCCGTGGGTCCCTCCTCGCGGTCGGTGGAGGGACCCACGCCGGTAGCCGTCAGCTACCCCTCCTGCCTCACCCGGCCGGCACCAGGACGATCGCGTCGCCGTTCTGGCGCTCGACGGGACGGCCCTGCGCGTCCAGGTCGGACGGTGAGCTGACCAGCTGCCCGTTGACCACCGTGGCCGACGAGCCGCCGCCGTCCAGGTTGATCGCGTCCACCGCGCCCAGGGCCTTCATGACCTGGGCGTACGCCATGATCGACAGCCCCTGGCTGTAGCTGTCCTGCCGCCCGTCCACCTGCACGAACAGCAGCCGCCCCCAGGCGTCGACGCCGAGGCCGCTGCGCGGGTTGTCCCGGATGAACCAGGCGTAGCCGAAGGACGCACCGAGCGCCGAGGGCGGCAGGCCCAGCGTCGGGTCCTCGTGCACCAGTCCGTCGGCGACCGGGTTGACGGCGACCTGACCGTCGCTGACCAGCCGTGGCCCGCCGTTGACGACGGAGTCGGCGGGGCCGAAGGCCAGCTGCTTCCCGGCGTCGTCGGTGACCCTCAGGTCCAGGTGCATCGGGCTGCCCACCGTGGCGTGCGCGGCCAGCCAGGCCGCGTCCGCCCCGGTGGCCTGGACGAGGCGGTGGCCGGCGGGGATGCCGGCACCGGTCCGCGGCCGGACGGCGGTCACCGTGCCGTCGGCGTCCACCACCGCCTCGACGCCCGGGCCGGCGGCGGGGGCGGTGCCGTACTCGGGGGTCAGCACGACGATCTCGTCGGGGTCGGTGCAGGTGAAGTCGTGCACCGGCCGCTGGGTGGGTGCGTCACCGCCGGTGCCGCCGCAGTTGCGCACCACGCCGGGCGCCCGGTTCAGCGCGTCGACCAGGTGCGTCGCCGGCCCGAACCGGATCGTGTACCGGCTGGACAGCTGCGCGAACCGCGTCTTGCGGCCGTCGTTGCCGAGCACGAGGGCGTACCGGCCGTTCGTGGCGGCGGTGAGCACGGTGCCGTCCACAACGGACAGTCCGGCGGGCACGCCCGGCGTGCCGTCCGCCGGGTTGATGGTGAAGAAGCCGCCGTTCATCGCGTAGAGGGCGCCGGCCTTGCGGGCCATGGCGGTGGTCGTCTCGCGGCCGGAGACCCAGTCGCCGACGGTCGCCCTGATCCGGCCGGCGAACTTCTTCGGGTCGACGCTCAGCACCCGGACCACCCACGGTCCGGTGTTGTCCGGCCGGCCGTCCTGTCCGGTGTAGACGGTGGACGCCCGGAACCCGGCGGCGGCGAGCGCGGCCAGGAGCGGGTCGGTGGCGGCAGGCCTGGTGGCGTAACGGCCGACGCGCAGCGTGTAGCCGATCAGGCCGCCCGCGTACCCGTCGAAGCTGGGGGCGTAGTCGACCGGCTCGACCCGCGGCTGCCAGCCCCGGTTGGCCATCTCCTGCGCCACCGGTGGCGCCGCGAGCATCTGCTGGGCGACGGCGTTGGCCTTGTCGAGCGGGCCGATGGCGCCCTGGTCGGCGGTTGGGTCGGGGGCCGGCTTGACCGGGCCGACCGGGATGTTGACGCCGATCGTCCAGAACTCGCGGGCGGTGTCGTTGTAGCCGCGGGTGATGGTGGTGAGCGTGACCCCGGGGGCGAGCTGCTGCTCCACCCGGGTCTCGGTGAGGGTGGCCGGCCCGAGCGGCAGCGGGCCCGGGGGCAGGGACTGCGACGGGGTGGCTGCGGTGGCACCGGTGGAGACCGGAGCCAGCGGCAGGGTGGCGGCGAGGGCGAGGATGACCGCCAACCGGCTGCGGGACAGTCGCATGCGGACAGACCTTTCGTCAGGAGGTGCGCGTACAGGAGGTGCGCATACCTGGATATTCACGCTATGCCGTCCGTGCCCCGCCGAATAGTGCGGCCGGCGTGTCGCCTATGCGCTGTGCCAGCCGCGGGCCCGGGGGTGCGCCAGCGCGTACACCTCGCGCAGGTGCTCGACGGTGACCTGGGTGTAGATCTGGGTCGTCGTCACCGAGGCGTGCCCGAGCAGCTCCTGCACCACCCGCACGTCCGCGCCGCCGTCGAGCAGGTGGGTGGCGTAGGAGTGGCGCAGGGTGTGCGGGGACACCGCGCGCGGCCCGTCGACCGGCAGGCCGGCGCGCTGGGCGGCGCGGCGCAGGATGGTCCAGGCGCTCTGCCGGGACAGCGGTCCGCCCCGGTTGTTCAGGAACACCGCGGGCGTGCCGCGGCCGGCTGCGGCCAGCGCCGGCCGGGCCCGCACCAGGTACGCCTCCAGCGCCTGGCGGGCGTAGCTGCCGACCGGCACCACCCGGATGCGGCCGCCCTTGCCGTGCAGGACCACCGTGCCCTCGGCCAGGGCCAGGTCGTCGACTGCCGCCCCGACCGCCTCGGAGATGCGCGCGCCGGTGCCGTAGAGGAACTCCAGCAGCGCCCGGTCCCGCAGCCCGAGCGGCTCGTCCGGCCGCTCCACACTGGACAGCAGACGGTCCACGTCGGACACGTCGAGCGCCTTCGGCAGCCGGCGGGGCGGGACCGGCGGGCGTACCTCGCGGGTGGGGTCGTCGGCGGCCAGCCCCTCGCGGAGGGCGAAGCGGTGCAGCCCGCGTACCGCGCTCGCCGCGCGGGCGGCGGAGGCCGCGGACAGCGGCGGGTGCTCGCCGTCGCCCTCGCGCAGCCGGGCCACGTGGTCGCCGACCTGCTGCGGCGTCGCCGCCCGCAGGTCGGCCACGCCCACCGCGGCCAGGAACCCGGCGTACCGGGCCAGGTCGCGGCGGTACGCCTGGAGCGTGTTGCCCGCCAGCCCGCGCTCGACGGTGAGGTGGTCGAGGTAGGCGCGGACCGCCCGCTCGACCGGCACCGGTCGGGCCGGGCCCGGCGCGCCCGCCTCGGTCAGGCCAGCACCTCGTCTATCTTCACGCTCGCCATGGCGTGCGCCTCGGCCACTGGACCGTTGGTCACCTGCCCGTCGTAGGTGTTCAGGCCCAGCGCGAGGGCCCGGTCCCGGCGCAGGGCGTCGCGCCAGCCGTGGTTGGCCAGCTCCACCGCGTAGGGCAGGGTGACGTTGGTCAGCGCGTACGTGCTGGTGTGCGGGACCGCGCCCGGCATGTTGGCCACGCAGTAGAAGACGCTCTCGTGCACGGTGTAGACCGGGTCGGCGTGGGTGGTCGGGTGCGACGCCTCAAAGCAGCCGCCCTGGTCGATGGAGATGTCGACCAACACGCTGCCCGGCTTCATGCGGGCCACCAGCGAGTTGGGGATCAGCATCGGGGCCTTGGCCCCGGGCACCAGGACTGCGCCGATCACCAGGTCGGCGTCGAGGACAGCCCGCTCCACCTCGTACGCGTTGGACGCGACGGTCTGGAGGTGCCCCTGGTAGATCGCGTCGGCCTGGCGCAGCTTGTTGATGTTCTTGTCCAGCAGCAGGACCTCGGCCTGCATGCCGAGGGCGATCGCGGCGGCGTTCATGCCGGACACGCCGGCTCCGATGACGACCACCTTCGCCGCGTAGACGCCGGACACGCCACCCATCAGCACGCCGCGCCCACCGCCCTGACGCATCAGGTGGTACGCGCCGACCTGCGGCGCGAGCCGGCCGGCGACCTCGGACATCGGGGCCAGCAGCGGAAGCGACCCGTCGGCCAGCTCAACCGTCTCGTACGCGATGCCGGTCACCCGCCGGTCGACCAGCGCGTCCGTGCACTCCCGGGAGGCCGCCAGGTGCAGGTAGGTGAAGAGCACCTGGCCGGCGCGCATCCGGTGGTACTCCTCGGCGATCGGCTCCTTCACCTTGAGCACCAGGTCGGCGTCGGCCCACACCTCGTCGGCGGTGGGGCGGATGGTGGCGCCCGCGGCGGCGAACTCGTCGTCCGAGATCGACGAGCCGAGGCCGGCTCCGGACTCGACCAGCACCTGGTGGTCGTGGCGGATGAGCTCGTTGACGCCTGCCGGCGTGATCGCGACGCGGTACTCGTGGTTCTTGACCTCGCGCGGAATTCCGACCCTCATGTGTGCGACCCCTCTTTCCCGGCCGAACGCGGCCCCGTTGCCGGTCGGTGAGCGCTGCCCCGCCCGCGCAGTGTAGAGCCCGTATCTGCCGGCAGCAGGGACCGTCGCCGGGGCCGAGCCAAGGCCTCCGTCCCGCGGCAGCGCCTTCGCCTGCGGCCTCCATCTGCAGTCAGGCCGTCTGCCTGCGGTTCGGCCCCGTCCTGCGGCGATCAGCCGTGTCCGACCGACTCGTAACTCTGAGTACAGAATGCCGTCACCCAGAACTCTATGCTCGTCACACCGTCCGAATGGCGGGGACGAGCCGCCGGCAACGCTGACGGGGTGGGGTAGGGAGCGCGGTCCAGCCGGTCCGCACTCGCCAACCCCGGTCTGGATAGCCGCCGGGTCGTCCTGCCGGCGCCATGAGACCCCAGCAGCACCCCTTACGCTTTGTCCTATTTGCTCGTTTTAGTGGAACTCAGCGCATGCAAATGAAGACACATTGACCGAGATGAGATCAACATCAAACCTGAACACCACCAAGATCGCGATCGCAGCAGGAAAAGTGCAGCGAGACTTCACTTTCTTGTCGCAGATCGTGATCTTGGTGGCTATGGCGACGCGGAATGGGCAACCTACGTGGTCAATGCCCTGGACGACCTATTCCAAGGGGTGTCGTCGGCACGCCGCTCTACCGGACCAGGTACGACAACGGACAACCCATGGGCGGCTTTGTCGTGGCGCCGAGGGCGATCTCATCGGCAGGCGGATGATCGGCTCCGAGAGCCGCAGGGAGACGGTGCTTCCGGTCCTGCTGGACGGCACCGAGGAGACGGCACTGCACGCCCGGGTCCACGGCGACTTCCGGGAGCCGGAGCGGTACTTCCTGGCCGCACTCGACCTGATCCTGAGCGTGCACGGGATCCCGCCCCGGGACCCGGTCGCCGCTGAACTGCGCGAGCTCATCGTGGGCTGTCCGGACTGAGTCGCGTCAGCCGGGCGGTGGGCTGCCGGCCGAGCGCAGGCCGCGCCAGCCGGCGTCCCGGGCCCGCGCGGCGGCGAGCACGCCCACCAGGCACGCGGCATTCGTGATCGCCCCGGACAGCCCCATCGCCACCGCCTCGTCCAGCGGCACCCGCGCCACGACGAGGTGCGCCTCCTCATGGATACGGGTGTGGCGCTCGCGCTCGGGCAACGGACGCAGCTCGCGGGCCAGGTAGAGCCGGATCAGCTCGTCCGAGCACCCGGGTGAGGTGTGCACGTCAGCGAGGAGGTCGTACCGGCCGGCGACGAGGTCGGCCTCCTCGGCCAGCTCCCGCGCGGCCGTCTCGACCGGCGGCTCGCCATCCACATCGGTCAGGCCGGCCGGCAGCTCCCACAGCTCCCGCCGCAGCGGGTGGCGGTACTGCCGGACGAGGACCACCCGGTCCTGCTCGTCCACCGCGACCACGCCCACCGCCCCGCGGTGCCGGAGGTAGTCGCGCGCGGCGGTAACCCCGTCCGGCATCGTCACCTGGTCGGTGACGACCCGGAACACGTCTCCGGCGAAGCGCTCGGTGCGGTCGCGGACGCGGTAGCCGTCGGTCACGGGGACACCGGCGCCCGGTGGTCGGCCGTCGCCTGTCCGCTGCCACGCACCGCGCCCGGACCGGCCGGCCGGCCGTTGCGGCCGCCCTCCCGGCCCCCGTCCGGTCCCGGTACGCCGGCTACCTTGACGCCGAGGTCGCCGGGCAGCTCCACCGGCAGCCGCCCGGCCGCGTTGTACGCCAGCGCCG
>DASSUC010000511.1:0-11827 GCA_035707405.1 Micromonosporaceae bacterium
GCCATGACAGCCTCCCTGGTCAGCAACCACGAGGCTATGCCCGACACAGCGAGCGGGCCTCCTCACGGAGACCCGCTCGTCACACGTTCGTGTCACCCGGCGAAGCCGGGATCTTCTCGGCGGTATGAGGTCGCTCGCTACACGTAGATGGTATGCCAATGCCGCAAGGCGCCGGAAGGCTCAGCCCAGAGGGCTAACCGGCGACCGCGTCCCGCGGGGCCGGTACGCCGACCGCCCCGGGCCGGATCTCGACGGTCAGCACGCCGGCGGATCGGCGGTGACGTCCCCATCCGCCTCGACGTGAGCCAGTCCCAGTCCTCATCGGGTCGCTGGATCGGCATGCCCTTGTGGTTCGGCGCGAACGAGAGTCCGATGTAGAGCCCGAAGACGAGCTGGTGCACCACGATGAAAGCGACCGCCTTGCCCGGTGACATGACCGCCAGGACGAGTGCGGGATACGCCACGATGTGCGCCGCGATCAGCAGGCCCTCCAGCAGGGGACGCGCCCTTACGGAACCACACCGTCCACTCGGACACGAGCCGGCCATCGGGCTCCGGCGGGTGCACGATGACCTCGCGTACCGCATCGGTCAGCTCGACGTAGGAGGCGAAGTCGCTGATCCGGCGGTACGCCTCGGCCGCGCGACGTACGGCGCGAGCATGCGGACTACGACATTGGGGACGCGTACCTCCTTGGTGAGCGTCGGTGGTCAACGTCAAGCGCGGGCCGCGACCGCGGTCAGCGCCTCTTCGATGAGCAGGCCCAGCCCGCGTATCTGCGCCACCACGCCGGCTCCCCGCGCCGCGCACGCATCGCGTACCCCGGCCAGGATCTGGTCGCCGAGCTTCGCGGCCCGGGGCACGATGTCCCCGCCCGACAGGCCCTTGCCGACCAGGAGATGCCGGGCACGACGGCGTCGAGGTCAACACCCCACCAGGCGCCCAGCCGCCCCGTGCCGGTCTGGATCTCGTCGACCACGAGCAGGGCGCCGTACGCCCGGCAGACCGCCGCGACGCCGGCAGGTAGCCGGGTGGCGGGAGGACGACGCCGCCCTCGCCCTGCACCGGCTCGGCCACGACGCACGCGCGCCCGGCCCGGGCCGCCACGCTCGCTCAGCTCCGCCAGGTCGCCGTAGCCGACCGCGGTCGTCTCCGGCAGCGGCGGCGCGAACGGGTCCTGGTAGAGCGGTTGGAGGTGAGGCTGAGCGCGCCGAGGGTCTTGCCGTGAAAACCGTTGCGGGTGGTGACGAGCCTGTTGCGGCCGTGCGCCCGGGCGAGCTTGAGCGCCGTCTCGGTCGCCTCGGCCCCGGAGTTGACAAAGTGGACGAGGAGCACCCGTGTGGCCAGGGGATGCCGGTCCAGCTGGCGGTGCACCTCGGCGACGACCCGCCTCGCCCGTTTGACGGGTCTTACGCGAGCCGGGCCGGTCGCCGACTCTGTGAAGCGGTGCTGACGCTGTATGACCCAGGAGATCAAGAGAGTTCGGACCACATGACCGCGACACACATGACCGCGGCGCGCACGCGCCGCCTCACCTCCCCGCGGGAGGCCCTCCCTCCCGTCCGGCACGGCACACCGTACGGTCAGCAGGCATCCTCCGGCGGTGGCGGGTGCGCCCCGTCCTGGCGGCGGGCCCGCTCCTCGATCACCCGCTGTAGCAGCGCCAACCGGCGACGCACGCTCTCGATCTCGTTCACGCACCGGCGGGCGCGTACCCGCAGTGCCGTCAGCTCGTAGTCCAGCTCGATGATGTCGAGCAGGTAACCGATGTCTTTCTGGTCCGCCATGGCTGTCCCCCGTAGGGCGTTCCGGCTCGCCGTCAAAAGTCCCAAAAGATCAGGTGCCCGGCCCGTCCACAGGACAAACGTCAGCGGAGCGTCCAGATCCCACCCGTACGGATGAGGTGGGCGCCGCCACCCGCTGACTGGGAGTAGTGCAGAATCGGGCCGGTCATCGCTGAGCTGGTCGGCAGGGGGCGGGTGTGAGCGTTTCCTTTGACATCGACCGATCCGGCGGGGCGACCATCGTCCAGGTGCACGGTGAGGTCGATCTCGACGCCGCGGACGAGGTCCTGGAGAAGCTGCGGGGCGCCGTCCTCGACGAGTCCGACGAGCCGGTGGAGCGCGTGATCGTCGACCTGTACGGCGTGTCGATGCTGGACTCGACCGGAGTCGGTGCCCTGGTCGCCGCGTACAACCTCGCCACCGAGCAGGGAGTCAAGCTCGTGGTGATCAACGCACGGGGCATCGTGCAGCGGGTGCTGCGCATCGCCGGGGTGCTGGAGATCCTGACCAGCACCACCCCGCACCGCGGCCGGCCCAGGCGCCGTTCGTGATGGCAGGACCGTAGCGACCGACGGAAGGCGACGCGGTCAGGCCGCCCGGCGGCGCAGCGTCGCAACGGCGGAGCCGGCCAGCGTGAGCAGGCAGTCGGAGAGCTTCCCGTCCTCGACGGCGGCCCCGAACAGCGCCACCCCGGTCGGCCGGTCGCCGTTGGCGTACGCGCTGACGAAACGGGCCACCCAGCGGGCGTCGTACCCCGCCTCGTCTATGCCGGGGAAGTCGAGCATCCAGCCGCCCAGCGGCGCGTCCGCCCCGACCATGGTCGCGGCCAGGCAACACGCCAGGTCGTACGCCCCGGCGAGCCCGGACCGGTCCAGCACCGCGTCGAACGTGCCCACCACCCGGTCGGTGTCTCCGGCGAGCACCGAGCCGAGCACGAGCTGAGCGTCGGCGTACACATCCGGCGGAATAAAGGTCACATCGGGCAGCCTAGGTCGGGTCGTCAAGCCCCGCTCGGGAAGAGCCGGGCACGCCGGAAGAGCCGGGCACGCCGGAAGAGCCGGGGCACGCCGAAGGATCCGGGCGCGCGGAAGAGCCGGACTGGGCGCGGAGCGGGTCAGGGTGACCGCAGCATGCAGGTGAGCCGGGCGGTGCACACCCGGGTGCCGCCCTCGTCGGTGATGACGATCTCATAGGTGGCCACCGTGCGCCCCCGGTGGATCGGGGTGGCCACGCCGGTGACCAGCCCGGACCGCACCGACTTGTGGTGCGTCGCATTGAGCTCCACACCCAGCGCCAGCCGTCCACCGTTGGTGAGGCCGTGCAGGGTCGCGCCGATCGAGCCGAGTGTCTCGGCCAGCACGCACGAGGCGCCACCGTGGAGCAGCCCGTACGGCTGGGTGTTCCCGTCGACCGGCATCGTGCCGGCGACGCGCTCCGGTGAGGCCTCGGTGAGCTGGATGCCGAGCCGGTCGGCGAGCGCTCCGGTCCCGGCAAACGCCTCAGCTAGCTGCTCGGCAGGGGCTGGCATGGTGCGTAGGGTACCCGCCGCCGACGCGCGCGAGGCAGCGGGAGTCACACCGCAGGTGCCGGACGTACTAGGGTGCGTGCGGACTCTCGATCGAAAGGACGCTCGATGACCCCGTCTCGCGCCGTCGCCGTCGTCGCAGCTGTCGCCGCCCTGCTGGTCACCACCGCATGCGGAGGGAAGACCCAGACCTTCGATCCGCTCACGGCGGCCAAAGGAGTCCGGCTCTACGGTTCGGACGGCAACATGAGCAACGCCCTGGGCGAGGCCTTCGCCGACAACCCAGGGCTGCTCGCCGGGATGAAGGGCACGGCGCCGATGACGCCGCTGTCCCACGAGTTCCGCGCCCGGCTCAAGACCATGGACCCCACCCTGGACGACGTCAACTACGCCGGCGAGGCGTACGACGCCGTCATGATCGGTGCCCTCGCCGTCCAGGTGGCCCGGACCACCGAGGGCCGGGTGGTGCGCAGCTACGTCAACGGCATCACCACGGCGACCGGCAAGGACGCCGTCAACTGCGACAGTTTCGCCACGTGCCTCGCGCTGATCGCGAAGGGGGGCAACCCGGACATCCGGTACCGGGGCGTGTCGCTGCGCCGCGGTGGCTTCACCGAGGCCGGCGAGCCGTCCACCGCGATGTACGGCGCCCTGCGGTTCAGCACCGACAACCGCATCGACCCCGGCAAGATCGAGTTTGTCGGCGCGGGCAGCGAGGCGGACACGACCAAGGCGAGCCCGCCGGCCCCGCCTCCGGTCACGAAGCCGGCGCTCGGGACACCGCTGGTCATCGGCTCCCTGCTGCCGAAGACCGGCCAGGGCGCGGGCATCTACCCACCGGTGATCGCCGGCGTCAAGCTCGCGATCCAGGAGATCAACCGTGCGGGTGGCGTGCTGGGCAAGCCCGTGGTGGCGATACACAAGGACGACGGCACCTCCGCCGAGAAGGCGAAGGCAGCCACCGAGGACCTGATCAACAGTGGCGTGGACATCATCATCGGCGCTGGCGCGTCCAGCGTGTCCAAGGCGGTCCTGCCGCAGGTCACTGCGGCCGGCGTACTCATGATCTCGCCATCGGCCACCTCCGACGAGCTGACCGCCCTGCCCGACGCCAACCTGTTCTTCCGTACCGCGCCACCGGACACGCTGCAGGCCAAGGCCCTCGCCGATGTGGTCATCCGGGACGGCGGGCAGAAGCTCTTCATCGTCGCCCGGGAGGACTCGTGGGGCACCGGCCTCGCGGCCAGCCTCCGTACCGACCTGGTGGCCTCGGGCGTCAAACCGGTGAACATCAGGATGTTCATGTACCGGCCCGGTGAGTCGGCGGAGCAGCTGCCGGCCCTGGGCACGCTGCCGGACCAGGTGCTGGCGTTCCAGCCGGACGGCGTGATCATCCTGGGCTTCGACGAGACCGCGCACGTGATCCTGATGCTCGTGCGCAAGGGCGTCGTGCTGCGCCGTTAGGGCTCCCCTCCGGCCCTGGCGGGCCGCCGTGGCCAGGCGTCCGGGCAGGGCGCCTGGCCACTTGGCCGGTTGGCACGTTGTCGGGACGAAAAGCGCGGCGGGCACGCGTACGGTCGTCGCATCTCGAGGAGGAGAGGATCACGGATGAGCGAGTTCGACGACCCGACGCTGGTCGAGGAGCACCCGGACGGGACCACCCACGCCGAGGGCTTCGGATCCGGCGACGGCTACGGGCACCCTGAGGAGTACGGCCGCTCCGACGGGTACGGGCTGGACGGCGACCCGGGGCACGACCCGCACCACGACCCGCACTCCATCGTCGAGCGCTACCCGGACGGTTCGACCACCACGGCCACCGACTACGACGGCGACGGCTACGCCGACGAGGTCCGGCACGACCGGGACTCCGACGGGTACGCCGAGACGACGTACCTGGACGGCGACGGTAACGGGCGGATCGACGCGATCCTGCGCGACCACGACGACGACGGGCACCCGGAGACGCTGCTGGCCGACCAGAACGCCGACGGCAAGGTGGACTACGTCGCGCGGGACGTCAACGAGGACGGCCGGATCGACGCGGTGGTGGCCGACACCGACTACGACGGCAAGGCGGACACCTACGTCCGCGACACCGACCTCGACGGCAGGCCCGACCTGATGATCGTGGACGCGGATGAGGACGGCATCCCCGATGTGGTCGCCCGGGACACCGACGGTGACGGCGTCCTGGACGACGTGGCGTACGTGGACCCGGACGCGAGCCCGTACGCCACCCACTGAGCCCGGTGCCAAGCTCACGACGCCCCCGCGCCGCTAGTCGCGGGGGCGTCGTGCTGCCCCGCGCCGCTGCCGGGCACGCCGGCCAGCGGTCCCACACCGGCCAGTGGTCCCGTGCCGGGGGCCAGTGGTCCCGTGCCGGCCAGCGGTCCCGGGCGGCGAGGTCAGCTCCTGGGGGCCTGCCGGCGCTCCAGGAACGCCGTCATCCGCCGGCGCTTCTCCTCGTCCTCGAAGAGCACCGCCTGCGCGACCAGGTCCACCTGCGGGTGCGCGGCGGCCGGGGCGTCGACGGCGAGCTTGGTCAGGCGCAGCGCGAGCGGCGAGGCGCGCGCGATCTCGTCGAGCAGCGCGTGGGCCGCATCGAGCAGCTCCGCCGGCTCCGCCACGACGCGGTTGACCAGGCCGATCCGCAGCGCCTCCGCGGCGTCCACCCGCCGCCCGGTGAACAGCAGCTCCTTTGCGCGCGCCTCGCCGACCAGGGCCGGCAGCCGGTAGGTGGCGCCGGCTCCGGCGATGATGCCCAGCTGCACCTCGGGCTGGCCGAACACCGCGCGGCTCGTGCAGACCCGCAGGTCGCAGGCGTACGCCAGCTCGGCGCCGCCGCCCAGCGCCGGCCCGTCGACGGCGGCGACGCTCGGCAGCGGCAGGGCCCGGATGCGCGCGAAGAGACCCTGGTTGATCGCTGCCAGGGCCTCCTGCCGGCCACGCTCGCGCAGCTGCGCGATGTCGGCGCCGGCCGCGAAGATGCCCTCGGCTCCGCCGGTGAGCAGCAACAACCGCGGGGACTGCGCCAACCGCGCGCACACCTCGTGCAGCTCGTCGACCATCGCCGCGTCGATCGCGTTGCGCCGGTCCGGCCGGTTGAGGGTGACCACCAGCCGGTCCGCCCGCTCCTCCAGCAACAGCGCGGTCACTGTTTCACCCCGCCTTCCCAGCGGTAGAACCCCTCCCCGCTCTTGCGGCCGAGCCGCCCCTGCGCGACCATCCGCTCCAGCAGCGCCGGCGGCGCGAACCGGTCGCCGTAGGCCCGCGCCAGCGTCCGGGCGATGTCCAGCCGCACGTCCAGCCCGACCACGTCGGTCAGCTCCAGCGGCCCGATCGGGTGCCGGTAGCCGAGCACCATCGCCTTGTCGATGTCGGCCACGCCGGCGACCCCGTCCTCGACCATCCGGATCGCCTCCAGGCCCAGCAGCACGCCGAGCCGGGACGTGGCGAAGCCGGGCGAGTCGCGTACCGTGACCGGCTCCTTGCCCAGCCGCCGGGCCAGCGCGGTCGCGGCCGCGGTGGTCTCCGCCGCGGTGGCCGGCCCGACCACCACCTCGACCAGGGCCATCGCCCACACCGGGTTGAAGAAGTGCAGGCCGAGAAAGCGCTCCGGGTGGGCCAGCCCCCCGGCTAGCGCGCCGATGGAGATGCTCGACGTGTTGGAGGCGAGTAGGGCCGGCCGGGTGGCCTCGGCCGCCGCGAGCACCGCGCGCTTGAGGTCCGGGCGTTCCGGCACGGCCTCGACCACCACGTCCGGCCCGCCGGCCACCTCCGCGACGTCCGCCCTGCCGACCACGCGGGTACGCCTGGCCGCCGCCTCCGCCGCGGAGAGCTTGCCCCGGTCGACCGCGCGGTCCCACAGCTCGCCGAGGGTGGCCGTGGCCGCCTCGGCCCGCTGTGGATCCACCTCGACCAGCTCGACGTCGTACCCGGCGCCGGCCGCCGCGTAGGCGATGCCGACCCCCATGGTGCCCCCGCCTACCACCACGAAACGCTCAGTCACAGGCGAGAGCCTAGGGCGCGGCGCGCGCAACCCGCCGGCCGTGCCCTACCGTGGCGAGGTCAGCAGTCGTACTGCCGAGAGGACCGCGATGAGCGAGAACGTCGAGACCCGCGGCGACGAGCGGGTGGACCTGATCGTCGGGGACACCAACCAGGACGGCAAGGCCGACCTGTGGGTCTCCGACACCGACGGGGACGGCAAGCCGGACCTGTTCCAGTTCGACACCGACCATGACGGCAAGGTCAATATCACGATGGTCGACAGCGACCAGGACGGCACGCCGGACGAGGTCGTCGACGGCGATGGAGGGCACGCCCCGGCCGTCTGAGCCGGGTGGTCGCGCGACTGGACGGGTGCGCGGCCGGGTGGGAAGGGTGCGCCGGCCCCTTATGCTCTGCCTGCGTAGACGGTGCAGAGCATAAGGGGTACCGGACCGCCCTCCCCGCCTGCCCGCCGCCCAGGCCAGCGCTAGCGCAGCACCAGCTCTGCGACGTAGACCGGCGCGTCCGCGTCGTCCACCGCCCCGACCCGCCACGGGCTGTCCTGCACCAGCCCGGTCAGCTCGTCCACCGAGCAGAGCAGGTAGTCGAACCACGCCGTGGTGAGGTCCTCGTAGCGCACCCGGATCCGCAGCTGGCCCGGCATCCGCCCGCGGTCCCGGTTGCGCTGGTGGTAGGCGAGGTGGGCCGGGTCCGTCGTGCCGTACGGGTCGGTGCCCTGGGCGACGATCCGGGCGCCGGGGCGGGCGAGCTCGGCCAGCGCGGCGAGGAGGACCGGGGCGCGCCGCGGCGACTCCAGCAGGCCGAGGTTGTTGCCGAAGAACGCGAACGTGTCGTACCGGCTGCCGGACCGGGCATGGTCGTCCACTGTGGCGCAGACGGTGTCCCAGACCCCGAGCCGGGTGGCGACCTCGACCGCGCCGGGCGAGATGTCCAGCGCGGTGACCGGGGTCCCCCGCTCCTGCAGCGCCAGCGCCACCCGGCCGGCGCCGGCGCCCACATCGAGCACGTGCCCGTCGAGCCGGTCCAGCGCCCGGCGGTCCCAGTCGTACCACTCCGCCGGGCCGGCCACGTAGCGCGCCGCCGGCGCGCCGTTGATGAACCCGTCGTCGCGTTCGACGATCTCGATGACCGGGCGGGTCACCCGTCCGGCGAACGTGGGTCGGGGGCCGCGACCGGTCCGCTCCGCGAGCGCGGCCCGCATCAGCTCGCCGAACGCGTCACCGACCCGGGGCTCATCCACCATGGCGACACGCTATCGGTACGGTTGGCGCATGACGATCACGGTCGGCGACCTGGCGGCGAACAGGTACGTGCTGCTGACGACTTATCGTAGGGACGGCCGCCCGGTGGCCACCCCGGTCTGGGCCGTGCCCTACGACGGCGGGCTGGCGGTGTGGACCCCGGCCAGCTCGGGCAAGGTCAAGCGGATCCGGCACACGAGCGAGGTCACGGTCGCCTCGTGCGACTTCCGGGGCGGCAATGTCGGGCCGGCGGCGACCGGCAGCGCCGAGGTGCTGGACCCGGCCGCCACCGCGCGGGTACGGCAGGAGCTCAAGCGCAAGTACGGCGTCTCCGCCCGGCTCACCATCGCCCTCAGCGCGCTCCGTCGCGGGTCCGCCGGCTCGGTCGGCATCAAGGTGGCACCGCGCTGACGGCCGGACGCGTCAGGGGCGAGGCACGCTGTCCGCGTTCCCCGCCCCTGATCCGACGGCCGGCGTCGACCAACGAACGGCCGCCGTCACTCGCCCGGCCGCTGCTGCGGGATCTGTCCCTGCAGCAGCGCCCGCACCTCTGACTCGCGGTAACGGCGATGCCCGCCGAGCGTCCGGATCGCGCTTAGCTTGCCTGCCTTGGCCCACCGGGTCACAGTCTTCGGGTCGACACGGAACATCGACGCTACCTCGGCCGGGGTGAGCAGTGGCTCAGGTTCGTGGGTACGCGATGCCATCGGTCACTCCTCCACAAATACCTACAAACGACGGCCGGGGTCCCGCCGGCCGACGCGCTTCCATGGTCCGGCTAGTCCCCGATGTCCGACATGGGCCGAACGGACGGACGTCCGTGGATGGATGGATGATGATTTCTGACCCAGATTGTCCAGTTAGTTGCACCGCTCCAACAACTGGACAGCCCGCCATCGTCCGACGAGCTTTTCGTAGGCACCGGTCGCTGACTCCGCGTCGCCGGCTGCCAACCCGGCAAGACCGGAGGCGACCAGACCTGGTGAGTCGTCACCGCGCAGGGCGTCGTCGCCGAGCAGGTTCACCAGCCCGCCGTAGTCCAGCTCAACGACCGAACGGGGGTGGAAGTCCTCCAGCCAGCGGGTGCCCTCCTCGACCGCGGTGGTGACCGGCGTGTCCCCGATCGACCTGCGCAGCACCGCGCACGCCCGGTGCGCCCGCCGCCGGGCCCGGGAGATCTCCGTACGGTAGCGCAGCACCCGCCGGCCCGGCCGCAGCGACAGCTCCCGCTCGTCAAGGTCCACAAAGACGAACCAGCGCAGGGGCACGCCCCACGTGGCGATCTGCTCGTGCACCCGGGGCATACCGCGCTCCAGCACCCGGGTGCCGCTGCGCCAGTCGTCCACGACGGTCTTGGCCAGGCCGGCGAGCACCGGGGGCACGAACGCATCGGCGATCACCGAGGGCACCCCGTCACGCGCGTTCAGGGCCGCCTCGGCCACCCGGAACCGCAGGTTCCACGGGCAGATCAGCAGCGTGTCGTCGGTCTCCAGGACATAGGCCTCGTCCGGCAGGTCCGGCAGCCGGGTCCAGCCGGCGCCGAGCGCCTCCAGCACCGCCGTGCGCTGGCGCACCGGGCCCTCGCTCGGGGCGACGGCTCGACCCTCCTTGACATATCTGCGCCAGTAGACCTGCCGTTCCCGATCGAAGGCGGTCAGCGGCTCGTACACCCGGAGATATGCGGCGAACAGCGACGGCACGCCGCGATCCTCGCACGGCGGAGCTGTCGGCGTCGTCGTACGTCGCTCGACCCGCGGTATCAGCGCAGCGTGAGGGCGCGCTCAGTCCGGTTCGTCACACTAGGCTCGGGCAAAGGCCGCGGTAACCCGCGGGCTCGGGCCGGCGCCACCCCGCCTGGCCGGACCGGCAGCTCACCCCACAGGATGAGGTGCCACCCACCGCTTTCAGGAGCAGACATGGGCGTTTTCTCCCAGGAGACCGGCCACGAGCAGGTGGTCTTCTGCCAGGACAAGCTAACCGGCCTGCGGGCCATCATCGCGATCTACTCCACGGCGCTCGGTCCAGCACTCGGCGGGACACGCTTCTACCCGTACCAGACCGAAGCCGAGGCGATCCACGACGTGCTCCAGCTCTCCCGCGGCATGGCGTACAAGAACGCCCTTGCCGGCCTGGACCTCGGCGGTGGTAAGGCAGTGATCTGGGGCGACCCGGAGCAGACCAAGACCGAGGCGCTGCTGCGGGCGTACGGGCGGTTCGTCGGCTCGCTCGGCGGGCGTTACATCACCGCCTGCGACGTGGGCACGTACGTCCAGGACATGGACGTGGTGGCGAGGGAGACCCGGTTCGTCACCGGCCGCTCGCGGGCGAACGGTGGCGCCGGCGACTCCTCGGTCCTCACCGCGTGGGGCGTCTTCCAGGGCATGCGGGCCACGGCCGAGCACGTCTGGGGCTCGGCGTCGCTGGCCGGCCGGCGGGTCGGCGTGGCCGGCCTGGGCAAGGTGGGCCGGGTGCTGGTGCCGCACCTGCTGGAGGACGGGGCGCAGGTGGTCGCCACCGACGTGAGCGAGAAGGCCCTTGCCTGGGCCCGCGAGAACCACCCCCAGGTCGACCTGGCCCCGGACGTGACCACCCTGATCACCTCGGACATCGACGTGTACGCGCCGTGTGCGCTGGGCGGCGCGCTGAGCGACGAGACGGTGCCGGTGCTGCGCGCCAAGGCAGTGGCCGGCGCCGCCAACAACCAGCTCGCCCACCCGGGCATCGAGAAGCTGCTGGAGGAGCGGGGCATCCTCTACGCGCCGGACTACGTGGTGAACGCTGGCGGGGTGATCCAGGTCGCCGATGAGATCGATGGGTTCAGCTTCGAGCGGGCCAAGCTACGGGCAACGCGAATCTTCGATACCACCAAGCAGATCCTGGCGTCCGCCGCGTCCGAGGGAGTCCCGCCAGCGGTGGCCGCGGACCGGCTGGCCGAGCGCCGGATGGCCGAGATCGGGCGGCTGCAGTCGATCCGGGTGCGCTGACCCGGCAGCCCGCCCGGGACAGGGATCCGGCGCCCGCAAGCCTCGTGCCGGATCCCCTGTTCGGCCGATGTTCGTCACGACCGGGGAAGGCCGGCGCACCTTACTGCCATAATCCGGACGCGACCTGGGCCGGCGGGTAAGGCCCGAGGTGTCGAAGGCGCTCCCCCCCATGTACCGTAAGACCCACGAGAGATGCCTGACGTCATCGGGGGCCCTGGCGGCTGCCCCGTCATTGAAGTGCGAGGGGGTCGAGCCATGGGGCGCGGCCGTGCGAAGGCC
>DASSUC010000512.1:0-2336 GCA_035707405.1 Micromonosporaceae bacterium
GCAGCAGGAGAGCATGGCGGCGACCGCCGCGTCGGCGGCCGAGCCGCCGGCGGCGAGCATCCGCAGGCCGACCTCGGTGGTGACAGGGTGGCCTGCGGCGACACCGGCGGGCACCCGGACCGCCTCCCCTCGTCGAGTCTGGTGTGGTGACGGCAGAGCGCGCCCCTGCCGATGGCCGGCTGGCCCGGGAGGCGTTGCCAGGACGCGTGTAGTCACGGGCGCAGCGTAAAGGCAAGTCTGCAACTTTGCGGGGCGATCACGGGCATCCGCCCCGATGTGCCGCCTGCCGGACCCGGAACGTCACCTGCCCGGTGCGCTGCGAGCATGGCGTTCCTCAGCCGGGCCGTGGAGCCTGCTCCAGTGGCCGGCCGGGCAGTAAGGTTGCGCCATGGCCGCACTGCCAGGCGTACTCGGTGACCCGATCAAGTTCGTGCTCAACTGGGGCCGGCGCTACTCGCTATGGGTGTTCACCTTCGGCTTGGCCTGCTGCGCCATCGAGTTCATCGCCACCTCGATGAGCCGCCACGACTTCATCCGGCTGGGCGTGATCCCGTTCGCGCACGGTCCGCGCCAGGCCGACCTCATGGTCGTCTCCGGCACGGTCACCGACAAGATGGCGCCCGCCGTCAAGCGGCTCTACGACCAGATGGCGGAGCCGAAGTACGTGATCTCGTTCGGCGCGTGCTCCAACTGCGGCGGGCCGTACTGGGACTCGTACTCGGTGACCAAGGGCGTGGACCAGCTGATCCCCGTTGACGTCTATATACCCGGCTGCCCGCCCCGACCGGAGGCGCTGCTGCACGGCATCCTGCGGCTGCAGGAGAAGATCGCGCGGGAGGAGGCCGGGCTGGGCGGGGTCTTCCGGCCGGACCCGCTGGCCGGCGACGACCGGCTGGCCGGTGACGGCCGGGGCGCCGCGGGTGGCCGGGGCGCCGCCGAGGCGCTGGCCGCCCCGCTGGTCCGGTCGCCCGACCCGGTGGTCCCCGCCGGGGTGGTGTGGGCCCGGCACGGGCGTACCCCCGCAGGTCCGGCGGTCGGCGAGGACGGCCGGATGCCGGTGACCGAGCTGACCGTCGACCGGGCCGGTGCCGGCTCGCCCTACGGCGACGACGTGCAGTTCCCGATGCCAGCCACCGACCTGGACTACCAGCACCCGACACGGTGAGGTGCCGCGCCGTGGCGGCGGGTCAGGGCTTGCGGGCCATCACGGCGTAGCCGGGCACCTCAGCCGCACTCGGTCGGGGCCCGGGCTCATCCTCGGCCCACCACTCGCAGATGTTGCGTAGTCCCGGTGGGATGAGCTCGAGCCCATCGACGAACCGGGCGAGCTCCGCACGGGTCCGGAGCCGGGAGGACTCCCCATGGTGGCCGCCGCGCGCGAGGGTCTCGATCATGGTCCTGACGTGCGCCGGCATGAAGTCCATGGTGGCGTGCGTGATGGCCACGTAGCTGCCTGACGGCAAGGAGTCCATAAGACCGCTCACGCTCGCGTACGCCTCGTCGTCCTGGAGGAAGTGCAGGACCGCTATGAGCATCAGGCCCACCGGCTGGTCCAGATCCAGGGTACGGAGCAGGTCCGGGTGGCTCAGGATCTTGTCGGGCTCACGCAGGTCGGCCTCGAGATACTCGGTCGCGCCCTCGGCGGAGCTGGTGAGCAGGGCCCGGGCATGGACCAGGACGACCGGGTCGCTGTCGACGTATACGATCCGCGACTCCGGCGCGATCGACTGGGCCACCTCGTGGACGTTGTCCGCCGTCGGCAGGCCCGTGCCGATGTCGAGGAACTGGCGGATCCCCGCCTCCCGGACCAGGTACGCCACAGCCCGCCGAAGGAAGCGGCGGTTCTCCAGTGCCGCGACGCGGATGCTCGGCAGCGCGTTGGCGACCGCGTTGCCGGACTCCCGGTCGGCGGGGAAATGGTCCTTACCGCCGAGCCAGTAGTTGTAGCGTCGCGCCTGGTTCGGCACTGACGTGTCGATCCCTGGCACCGCCCCCTGCCAGTCGGACGACGAGGCACCAGTTTCCGGACTGTCCACACGTACCTCCGTCGGGGCTGCGTACCTACCGGACCCTGCTCATGACCTGAGCTGCCGGCTGCTGGTCCTGAGTCATCCTAGTGGCGCGGGCGGTGGCCGCGACCTCCACGCATGAGCCCTGGCGGCGCTGCCTTAGCGTGGTCGCCATGACCGACGAGGAGCGGGCCGGCCGCATCACCGATGTCCTGGTCGCGGAGTTCGGGCAGCTGATGGCGCTCGACCCAGCCGCGTTCCGGCGCAAGTTCCGCAAGATGGCGGCCACGCCGTTCGCGTTCTACCGGGGCAGCGCCAGCCTGTTCT
>DASSUC010000513.1:0-11810 GCA_035707405.1 Micromonosporaceae bacterium
ATGGCACCGGCGCGGCCCGTGCCGGACAAGCCAGGAGCCATGCGCTCGAAGAGATCCCTTCTTGACACCCCGGCCGGTGATCGGCGATCGTAATCTGAACATGAACTACATGTTCAGATCATGAGGGAAGGGTGACTGATGGCGCGGCTCCCCGTGAAAGGAGACCTCCATCCACACCCACCACACCCCAGACGACCAGCCCTGCGTTTGCGGGGCACGGCTCGACCAGGACAAGCACCTATGCCGCAAGTGCTCTGCCCGCTCCCGCTGGCACCGGCGCCGTACCGGCGCCCGCAGGCATACCCGGCCAGGCCGCTTCGCACCACTCGAACCACCGCTGTGACGACCTGACAAGGAAGGGAGAACCGCACCCGTGACAACCACCAAGCCACGCGACGGATGGGTCATGGCCGGCATGGCCATCGCCGCCACCTCAGCAGCGGTGGCCAGCTTCACCGGCCTGCGCGGGCTCGCGCTCGTCGCCGGCTGGCCCGACCGGCTCGCATGGCTGCTACCAGTCACCATCGACGCCTACGCGATGACCTCGGCCCGGGTGTGGCTCGCCGGCACGAGCCACACCCGCAAGGGCCGCCGCTTCGCCCAGGCCAACGCAATCGGCGCGATCGCGACCAGCATCATCGGCAACGCCGCCTACCACGCGATCAGCGTCGACCTACTGCGCGTCTCATGGCCCATCGTCGTCGTGGTCGGCGCCGTCCCCGCGGCCGTACTCGGACTCACCGCACACCTACACGCCCTGCGGACCCTCGGCCACGACCTGCCCGAGAACCCACCGGACAGGCAACGAACCCGGGACGGCCACAAGTCACGACCGCAGGCACCATCCGGGGACGGGACCGGGGACCGTACCGATCCGAGGACCGGCGGCCGTTCCGGGGCCCAGGCTCGGTCCCAGGCACGGCGGCGTGTCAAGTCCCGGACCGAGGACGAACTCATGGCCGCCGCCCGCGCCGCCGACGAAAAGTACCGAGCCGCTCATGGCCGGCCCATCACCCGGGACGAACTGCGCACCGTACTGCGCATCGCCGGACCGCGCGCGACGGAGCTGCGGCGCCGGCTCACTACCGAACCGACCAGCGCCCCCGACCCGCCCGCACAGTCCGAAGCCTCCAACACAACTGGACAGCCCGAGACACCGGAACGGACCGAGGTACCCGACCGAAAGGAGGCGAACACCACCGCATGACACCGCACCCGAACACCCCACGCCCGACCCTCGACCCGGAGGCCATCTGGACCCACCTGCACGCCGCGCTGAACCGCCGTACGCCCATCACCATCTGGACTGCCATCGCCGACATCCCCGTACTCCTCGCCGAGCTCCACCGGCTCACCACGCTGCTGACCTGGACCCGTACCGAACTGGCCAACCTGCTCGCCGCCGCCCGCGCCACCCTCGCCGCCCACCACGACGGGGAGCCGGACCCGCTGTCGTACCTGCGCGACCAGGTCGTCACCCACCAAGCCCAGCCAGAACTGGACCACACCAGCACCGGACGGGGTGGCCGATGAGGGCCTACGGCAGGCGGCACCGCCGCTGGCGTAACCACAACGCCCAGCCGCTCCTGCTCGTCACCGACGAGCCGCGCCTGGTCGACGCGGTTGCGGCGCTCGGCCGGCTGCTGTACCGCTACCGGTCCGAGCTCGCGCCGTTCACCACCTCCGCAGCACTCGTGCTGGGAGCACTGTGGCTGCACGCCAGGCACCCGAACTGGTGGAGATGGGTGCTTGCCGCGGCGGGCATCGCGGCGCTGCTCGCGCTTGCGCACGGCGTGCCGTGGGGCGTCACCAGGCCCGCGGAGCGGGCCTACGCCGCAGCCGTCACGGTGGCGGCGGGTGGGTGGCTCGCCAGCGCCACCGCGCTCGGACCATGGCGCGATCCGCTGCCCGCCACTCTGGTAGCCGGCACGCTCGCGCTCGGCGTGCCGTGGTGGACCCACCGTCGCCGCCGCGCCCGAGTCCGAGTCGACCGCACCATCCAAGCCTGGCCCGACATCGCCGAGGCAGTCGGACTCGCCGGCTCCCGCGTGATGTCTGCCGTTGTCGACCTGTGGGGCTGGCGCGCCCGCATGACCTTGCGCCCCGGGCAGACAGTCGCCGACGTCATCGCTCACGTCCCCGCGATCGAGTCCGGGCTCGGCACCCGGCCCGGCGCCATCCGTGTCGAGCCCGACCCCGCCCACGCCGGACGCTTCACCATGCGCGTGCTCGCCGACGACCCGCACGCCACCGCCATCGCCTGGTCCGGACCGGCTATTCGCACGGTCGCCGACCCCACCCCGCTCGGCGTCTTCGAAGACGCCACCGAGGTCCGCGTGCCACTCCAGCGCCGCCACGTCCTTGTCGGCGGCATCGCTGGCTCCGGCAAGAGCGGCGTGCTCAACGCCATCATCGGCAACCTCGCCGCCTGCCCTGATGTCGTGTTGTGGGGCATCGACCTCAAAGGCGGCATGGAGCTACGCCCATGGGCATCGTGCTTCGCCCGGCTAGCCACCACACCAGCCGAAGCGACAACGCTGCTACGCGACGCCGTACGCATCCTTGAAGCCAGGGCGCATTCTCTCGGCCGGGACGCGGCTCGCCTATGGGAACCCGGACCGCAGGCGCCCGCGCTCGGGATCGTGATCGACGAGTACGCCGAGCTCGCCGAGAACGCACCCGCCGCCGTCGAGCACGCCGACTCGATTGCCCGACGCGGCCGGGCGGTCGCCGTCACCCTGCTCGCCGCCACCCAACGCCCCACCCAGCAGGCTATGGGCAAGGGCGCCGTGCGCTCCCAGATGGACGTACGCATCTGCCTTCGGGTGCGGGAACGCCGCGACGTCGATCTGATCCTCGGCCAAGGCATGCTCACCGCCGGCTGGGCCGCGCACACCCTCGACGCGCCCGGCAAGTTCCTCGTCTCCGCCGAGGGCCTGAACCACCCGCGCCGCGCCCGCGCCTACCTCGTCACCGACGACGACGTATACGCCACCGCTGCCCGGTACGCCGCCCATCGGCCACCGCTGGACCCGCTGTCGGCCGACGCCATCGCCGACCCTGGCCAGCACACCAGTACCGCGGCAGCCGGCGTCATCGACGGCGAGTTCATCGATCACACCGACGACCCGGACCGGACGCTGTGGACGACGCTGTGCGACGCGCCCGACCACGGCCTGTCCGTGCCCGATCTCATGCACATCACCGGGATGAAACGCACCTGGATCTACGACCGGCTCCAAGCCCACGCCACCGCCGCCCGCGCTCGACAGGTCACCCGAGGCCGCTGGCGAGCCACCGACCCCTACCGGGCCATGCCCGGGTAGGCCATCGTCCGCGTCCGCGCGGACGTCCGCAGCCACACGCGCGTCTGCGCAGTAAACGCGCGGACGGACGAAGTGGCGGACGACGGACGGACGTTCCCACGGACAACCCGGTAAACCATGGAAGGAGGTGAAACAAGATCACTATCAACACTGATGTGAGAGACGAAAGGAGGCGTTACGACAGACCAAGGCACGCCGTAGAAGTGCCGGCTCCCGACGAGATCAGGAACTTCAAGGCCACAGTGGACGTGCCGACCGCCGGCCGGTGCTGGGGTCTCGGCCGGGACGCTTCATACGCCCTGGCGCGAGCGGGCCGGTTCCCGGTCCCAGTGCTGGAGCTGGGCGGACGGTTACGCGTATCGCGAGCCTCGATCATGTTGGCGCTCGGCATCCCGGAGAGGACGCCCTGACAACTCCCTGCCACCACCTCATCAGACAAGCAGCCCGGCATCCGAGTCAGACGCTCGTGGTGTACCCACACCCAGCACCGCGCGGTGTGGGTACACCTGCCACAGAAAGGAGTACGTGACCTTGGCAAAGACATGGCACCGGCCATCACCCCGGCACAAGGGCGTCCTCCAACGCTGCAACGACGCGTGCCCGCCCAAGGGGGAGCGCTGCCGCACCCACACGTTCGCGTGGAGGTTCGAGGCGGCGGCCGGCGCGGATGGTAGCCGCCGCCAGCTCGGCAAGGACGGCTACAAGACCGCCCAGGACGCCGCGAACGCCCGCGCGGAAGCCGCCCGCCAGCACCAGACAGGCACCCTCCCGACCGACACAAGAAAGACGCTGGGGGAGTGGCTGCCCGAGTGGCTCGCCGGCAAGACCAAGCGTGGCGAGATCGAGGACACGACCGCCCGCGGCTACGCGGACAACATCAAGAACCACCTGATCCCCAAGCTCGGCCACCGCAAGCTCGCCGAGCTGCGCGGGCTGGACATCACGCGGGCGTACGCCGAGATCCAGCGCGAGCGCCGGCAACAGATCGAGGCGGCCGAAGCGAAGAACAAGATCTACGCCGAGGAGGCCGAGAAGATCAACGCGAGGCGCCGGGCGGCCGGCAAGGTTCGCCTGGTCACACCCAAGCGCGTGGCGGTACCCCGGCCGGTTTCGGCGGCGAGCATCGCACGCATCCACGCCTGCCTGTCCGGTGCGCTCGGCAGCGCTGTCAAGGCCGGCCTGGTCCCGCGCAACGTCGCCGCCGACGCCGAGCTGCCGCGCGTGGAGCGGCACAAGGTCCACCCACCCGAGCCCGACCAGTACGGCTCCCTGCTCGACCAGATCGCCGGCGAGCGCCTGTTCCCGCTCGTCGTGGTCGCCGGCTACACCGGCCTGCGCCGCGGCGAGCTGGCCGGCCTCAAGTGGGAGGACATCGACCTGACCACCGGCCGCGTGGTGGTGCGCCGCCAGCGCGTCAGCGTCGGTTACCAGGTCGTTGAGCGGGACACCAAGACCGAGGCCGGCCAGGACCGGGTGGTCTACCTCGACGCCGACGCGCTACACGACCTCAAGACGTGGCGTAAGGCGCAGGCGGCGGAGCGTCTGCGGTGGGGCGAGGACTACCACGATGGCGGGTACGTCTTCACCAGGGAGGACGGCACGCCGTACCACCCCGACTACCTCACCAAGGTCGTGTCCCGCCTGCTGCGCCGGGCCGGCATCCCCGCCGCCAAGCTGCACGCCCTGCGCCACTTCCGCGCCGCATGGCTGATCTCCATAGGCACGGACATCGCCGTGGTGAGCAAGACCCTCGGGCACAGGTCGATCGCGATCACCAGCGACATCTACGGCTCAGTACAGGAGAAGGCCGCAAAAGACCTCGCCGACAAGGCGCGCGGCTACGTGTCGCGGACGCGGAGCGCATGATCCCTGACATTACCCTGACATCTGGGCCTCAGAAGAGATCAACAACTTAGCCGCTGACCCTGTTTTCGCTGGTGGCCAGGGGCGGGGTCGAACCGCCGACCTTCCGATTTTCAGTCGGACGCTCGTACCAACTGAGCTACCTGGCCGTACTGTTGCGCGGTCCTGACGGGACTTGAACCCGCGACCTCCGCCTTGACAGGGCGGCGAGCACTCCAACTGCTCCACAGGACCTGGTCCGGTTGGACCGGCGTGCCCCCAACGGGATTCGAACCCGTGCTACCGCCTTGAAAGGGCGGCGTCCTGGGCCACTAGACGATGGGGGCGGGCCCCGCAATCATCGCACAGGCGGTGCACGGGTGCTGCTCCCATCCGGCCCCGCCGGAGACCCGGCAAGCATACGTGACGCCGGGAGGATCGCAAAAATGAATCCCCACGCGCCGCCAACGCCCCTGACCAGGGACCACGAGCAGAGGCAGGCCCAACGAGCGACCGCGAGGCCTCACCGCAGGGCGACCAGAGTGAACCGTGACTTGAGGTTGGGCAGGATCGTGCGGCAGGCGGCGACGGTGGCCGACCGGTCACCGCCCCCGTCGTGCATCAGCACGATCGAGCCACGCCGGGTGTACCGGATCACGTAGTCGGCGATCTGCTGCGCAGGCGGGCGGTTCCAGTCCCTGGGGTCCACGTCCCAGTCGATGGAGACCATGCCGAGATCCGCGGCCACCTGGATCACCAGCGGGGTCCAGCGGCCACCTGGCTGCCGGAAGTACCTGATCCGGGCGCCCGGGGCGGCGCGCTGGATCTCCGCGTTGGTGCGGCTCAGGTCCGACCGGATCTCCGCGGCGGTACGCGAGCCGAGCGACGTGTCGTGGTGCCACGAGTGGTTGCACAGCGAGTGTCCCTCGCGCACCATCCGGGCGACCAGCGCCGGGTACTGCCGTACCTGCGTGCCGACCACGCAGAACGTCGCGCGGACGCCGTACGACCGGAGCAGGTCGAGGATCTGCGGCGTGTACGTCGGGTGCGGGCCGTCGTCGAAGGTCAGGGCCACGGCGGCCGAGCCGGTGAAGCTGCGTGGCCCGGAGCCGGGCTGCACCGGGGGAGCCGGCGGCGGGGGCGGTGGCACTGGCTTGCCGGTACGGTTGCCCGCCGCTGGCAGGCGCTTGTCGGGCTTCGGCGGCTTGGGTGGTGACACCGCCGGCGACCGGGGGGAGGGCGAACCGCTTGGATCGGGAGTGCGGGCAACGGGCTGCGCGGAGGCGACAGGCGTCGCGTCACCCGACCGTCCCAGCAGGTAGCCACCCCCGGTGACTACCAGGCTGGCGACACACACGACCGCCACGGCCGTGCCAAGCCTGGGGCTGGCCAGGAAGCGGCCTCGTACCGCTGTCATAGCCGCGCCAAGGCGGGAGCTGGCGGGCGGGCGAAGGCGGTCGCGTAGCGCCGTGATGGCGGGAAGTAGGCGCGAACCAGCCAGGAGGCGGCCGCGCAGGTTGCTGCGCTCGGCCATGCATGATCTCCGGTAGGGGGGTGAGGAGCCGGAGTGGTGTGGTGGAGCCGGCGGTGCGAGGGGCTGAGCCGGAGGTTGGACAAGTGCCGGGGTGGAGCTGAGGGAACAAGAACAACAATGATCGATGAGCTAACCCCGAGGGAGGGGTGCAAACACCTTAGCCGAGCACGGAACCGCCGTTAAGTCCCTACCAGGGGAACACGCAGATTCCTGTCACCCCGGGGACCGTGCTCCGGTCACCCGGGCGGCGGCGAGCTTGCCGGAGATCAGCACCATCGGGACTCCCACCCCGGGCTGTGTCCCCGAGCCGGTGAAGACCACATTGGACAGAGCACGGTGCAGGTTGGCCGGGCGGAACGGACCGGTCTGCCGCAGGGTGTGCGCGGCGGCGAACGGCGTACCGGCGGCCATTCCCTGCTGCGCCCAGTCGGCCGGGGTCACCACGTGCCGCACCTCGATGCCGGCGCCGAAACCGGCGTACCCGCGCTCCTCGAGGCACTCGACCAGCTGGCCGGCGTACCGGTCGGCGAGGCCGCCCCGCCAGTCGAACGGCCCGGTCTCGAGGTTGGGCACCGGCGCCAGCACGTAGTACGCGTGCCGGCCGGCGGGCGCCACCGACGCGTCGCTGCGGCTCGGGTTGGTCACCAGCAGGGACGGGTCGCTCATCAGCCGGCCGCGCCGGATCACCTCGTCGAAGGTGCCGCGCCAGGAGCGTCCAAAGTGGATGTTGTGGTGCAGGATGCGGCCGTACCCCTGCTTGGAGCCGGCGTGCAGCACCACGCAGGACGGCGAGTGGCGCAGGCGGCGGCGCAGCGGCTCGCCGAGCAGGTCCCGGTAGGCGGTCGGCAGGTCCGGGTTGAGCACCACGACGTCCGCGGGGATCCGCTCGCCATCCGCGGTGCGCACCCCGGTGGCCCGCCCGGCGGCCGTCTCGACCGCGGTGACCTCGGTGCCGTACCGGATCCGTACTCCGTGCTTCTCGGCCGCGCCGGCCAGTGCCCGGGGCACGGCGTGGATGCCGCCCCGGGGGTGGTAGACCCCGGCGACCGAGTCGAGGTAGGCGATCACGGCGTAGACGGCGAGCGCCTGGTGCGGGGCGAGCCCGGCGTACATCGCCTGGAAGCTGAAGATGCGGCGGGTGCGCGGGTCGGCGAAGAAGCGGTTGATCCGGGGCGCCAGGCGGCCGAACGCCCCGGCCAGCACCAGCCGGAGCAGGTTGGCGGTGAGCAGGTCGCGGGGGGTGTCGAGGTTGCGGTCGATGAAGTCGTCGCGCTCGAGCTGCCACAGGCGGCGGGCGTAGGCCACGAAGCGCCGGTAGCCGTCGGCCTCGCGGGGGCCGCAGGCCCGGGCCACCTCGGCCGCCATCCGCTCCGGCTCGGTGATCACATCGAGGGTCGAGCCGTCCGGGAAGTGCGCCCGGTAGGCCGGGTCGAGCCGGGTCAGCTCCAGCCAGTCGGGCAGCTCCTCGCCCACCGCGGCGAGCGCCTCGGCGATCAGCGACGGCATGGTGAGCACCGTCGGGCCGGTGTCGAACTGGTAGCCGTCGATGGCCAGCCGCCCGGCCCGGCCGCCGGGCTGCGGCTCGCGCTCGACCACGGTCACCTCCCGGCCGGCGCCGGCCAGGTGCAGGGCGCAGGCCAGCCCGCCGAGGCCGGCGCCGACGACGACCACCCGGTCCGTCGGCCCGCTCACTCTTCGCACGGCAGCTCCCTATGCTCGCGACCGCCCGCCACCAGGTGCGGGTGGAGCCATCGTAGCGTACAGTTCGAGTTGCGTCGGTTTCTGAGTTGATTAGGGGGATCACGATGGACGACGCGCAGCTGGCCGCCGCGTACGAGCGCTGCCGCGCCCTGCACCGGCGGCACGGCCGCACCTACTACCTGGCCACCCGGCTGTTACCCGCCTGGAAGCGGCGGCACGTGCACGCCCTCTACGGCTTCACCCGGTTCGCCGACGACATCGTGGACGACACCCGCCCGCTGTCGCCGGGGGAGCGGGAGCGCCGGCTCGACGACTGGTCCCGGCGTTTCCTCGCCGGCCTCGGCGGTGCGCCCGTGGACGACCCGATCCTGCCGGCCGTGCTGCACACGATCGAAGCGTTCGACCTCGACCGCGCCGACTTCGCCGCCTTCCTGCGCAGCATGGCCAGCGACCTGACGGTGACGTCGTACCCGACCTACGCCGACCTGCTCGGCTACATGGAGGGGTCGGCGGCGGTGATCGGGACCATGATGCTGCCGATCCTGTCCCCGACCGACCCGGCCGCCGCCCGGGAGCCGGCCCGGCAGCTCGGGCTCGCCTTCCAGCTCACCAACTTCATCCGGGACGTCGCCGAGGACCTGGCACGGGGGCGGGTCTACCTGCCCGAGGAGGACCTGGCCGCGTTCGGCCTGACCCGCGCCGACCTCGCGGCGGCCGCCGCGGCGGGCGCGGCCCCCGACCCGGTCAAGGCCCTCATCGGGTACGAGATCCAGCGCGCCGAGCGGCACTACGCCGCAGCGGCGGTAGGGGTGCCGATGCTGGCACCCGCCTCGCAGGCGTGCATCCGGGCGGCGTACCACCTCTACCGGGGGATCCTCGAAGAGATCGTCGCCGCGGGCTACGACGTGTTCCGGCGCCGGGCGGTGGTGCCGCGCCGGCGGCGGCTGGTGGTGGCCCTGCGGTCGGTCCTCACGCCGCCCGGTCGCCCGGTGCGCGGGCCCGCGCCGCGCCCGTCCGTGACCGTCGAGTCCACCTGGTGTGACCGCGCCGGGGGTGGCCTGCGGGTCCCCGTCCGAGGCCCGGGCCCTCGTTGTGCTGGCCCGGACCCTTGCCCACCCCTATCCGGCACCCTTGCCGGCCGGTCACCGGCCCCCGGTGCCCGAACTGTCCATTGTAGAGCAGGCCGGCGGTAGGGAAGGATCTGAGCACGGATCTAGCCAGGTAGGTCGGTCGCTACCAGCATGCCCGGACAGGGGTCTCCGCCAAGGCGCCGGAGGTCCGTGGCGGATCCCGGTCCGCGGTGCCCGCTCACCCGCGGACTCCGGTTCGTCTGCCAAAGGGGGCTACATGAGACCCATACATCACTATTCGCCACTGACCGGGCGCCGCGCCCGCCGGCTGCTCGCCGTAGCCACCGGTGCCGTGCTGTGCCTGGGGCTGCTGCCTGCCGTGGGGCAGGCCGCCGTCCCGGCCCGGCCCGTCGCCCAGCCGGCCGGCGCCGAGCCGGGCGCCGCCCCTGGCGCCGCGGGTGAGCAGCCCGGCAACTACGACTCCCGCCGGGACGGCGACGCCCGGTCCGCACTGGCGGCCCGGCGCGCCGCCCTCGCCGCCAACCCGGGGGACGCGGTCCGGCAGCTGCGCCGCGAGCTGGGCGTCCAGGGCATCGTGGAGCTGGACCCGGTGACCGCCACCCCGCGCATCGTCACCCGGCTCGACGGCTTCCTCACCGGGCCGAGCGCGCAGCCCGCCGCCGACATCGTGTTCAGCTACCTGCGGTCCCGCCCGCAGGTCTTCGGGCTCTCCCAGGCCGAGCTGCGGCTGCTGGAGCTGCGCAAGGAGTACGTCGACATCGCCGGCGCCCACCACCTCAGCTTCGTGCAGACGGTGGCCGGGGTGCCGGTGTTCGGCAACGGGGTGAAGGCCCACGTCACCAGCGACGGTCGCCTGGTGCAGATAGACGGTGCGCCAGTGGCCGACCTGCCGGCGAGCCTCGGCACGCCGCGACTTACTGCGGCACAGGCCCGCGACACCGCGGTCACGGACGTCTTCGGCTCGTCCCGGGCGAGCGTGGCCAGCCAGGCGGGCGCGCAGCGGCGTACCCGTTTCACCGGCGGTGACCAGGCCCAGCTGGTGGTCTTCCAGACCCTCGGCGGGCCGCGGCTGGCCTGGCAGACGGTCACCCTGCGCGAGGGCCACCTGCACGTGGTGGACGCGGCCACCGGCCGGGTGCTGTTCCGGCAGCGCCTGGTCTCCGACGACACCGGGCTGGCCTGGAACAACTACCCGGGCGCGCCGGCCGGCGGCACGCAGGGCCGGCGGCAGCTCACCACACCCGGCTGGCTGCCCGACGGCTCGGCCACGCTGGACGGCAACATCGCCCACGTCTGGCTCGACGTCAACGACGACGACGCGGTCAACCCCGGCGAGGAGGTCGGCCCGAGCGCGCCGGGCCGGTTCGAGTACCCCTTCACCGACTTCACGGCACAGGCCGCGGAGACCGGGTGCACGGCCGCGTTCCGCTGCTCCTGGGACCCGGACGTGGCGGGCTCCTGGCAGGTCAACGCGGAGCAGAACGCGACGCAGATGTTCTACCTGCTCGGTGTCTTCCATGACCACCTGGCCTCGGGACCGATCGGGTTCACCCGGGCCGCCGGCAACTTCGAGGCGGTCGACGGGGACGCGGTGCAGGGCCACGCGATCGACGGTGCGGACACCGCGGGCGGGCTGCCCGACGGCAGCCACGTCAACAACGCCAACATGATGACCCCGCCGGACGGCACACCGCCGCGGATGCAGATGTACCTGTTCCACGCGCCGGGCAACCCTAACGACCGGTTCCTCGCCGGCAACTCCGGCGACTCGGCGGACGTCGTCTTCCACGAGTACGCCCACGGCCTGTCCAACCGGCTCGTGGTCGACGCGGCCGGCGTCTCCACCCTCGGCAACATCCAGGCCGGCTCCATGGGCGAGGGGTGGAGCGACTGGTACGCCCTGGACCTGCTCGCCAAGCAGGGCCTGGAGCCGGACACGGCGGCCGAGGGCGAGATGCGGGTCGGCGAGTACCTCACGGCGGGGCGGACCATCCGTACCGAGCCGTCGGACTGCGCCGTCGGCAGCACCTCGCCGGCCTGCCCGGGCACGCCCGGCGCCGGCCCCGGCGGCTACACCTACGGCGACTTCGGCCGGGTCGTCGGCCGGCCGGAGGTGCACGCCGACGGCGAGATCTGGACCCAGACGCTGTGGGACCTGCGTACCGCGATCGGCAGCAACAACGCCGCGTCCCTGGTCACCCGGGCCATGGAGCTCTCCCCGGCCAACCCGTCCTTCCTGGACATGCGCAACTCGATCCTCGCCGCCGACCTGGTGCTCACCGGCGGGCAGCGGCAGAAGCGCATCTGGCAGGTCTT
>DASSUC010000514.1:0-52502 GCA_035707405.1 Micromonosporaceae bacterium
TCGACCAGCACCCCACACCCCGCTGACCAGCACGAACACGGCCGCCTAGACACACGCCCCACCGGCGTGCCATCAACCATTCCCGCAGCTCAACCCCACGATTCCGTGTCCAGACCCACCACCCAGCTGCGGAACGCCAGCGGCACCGCGGAGCTGGTTGAACCATTTCTATATATCTACGGGTGACGACCATGAAACTCACCATCGTCGGCGCCGGGTCGACCTACACCCCGGAGGTTGTCGACGGGCTGGTACGCCTGGGCCACCAGCTCGACATCACCGAGCTCGCCCTGCACGACGTGTCAACAGTCCGGCTGGGCTTGCTCGCGGTGATGAGCCGGCGGATGTTGCCAGCGGCCACCCCGCCGCGGTGAGCGCGCACACCGACCTCACGTCCGCGGCCGACGGTGCAGGCATCGTGCTGGTCTGCGAACAGTTCGCGGTGCCCAGCATCAGGGTGCTCGCGGAGCGGGTGTCCACCGGGGCGCTCCTGGAGCGTCAGCTCGACCGCCTTGCCCCCGCCGTGCTGGGCTGCGCGCGCGACGGTGACCCGGTGGCAGCTGCCACATCGGGTGCTGCCCCGACGACGCGGTACGCCGGGCATTCCGTGATGCGACCCCGACAGTCATCGACTCCGGGGGGATACCACGCTGACCTTGGTATGGGGCCACCGGGCCGTATCCAGGCCTCCTTGGATTCAGGGCCTACGATCAGAGATAACCTCGAGCCCGGAAGGAATCCCCCGTGAGCATGCCGCAGCCGCCGGGCGTACCCGGCGCCCCTGACCCGTGGTCGCCGCAGGAGAGCGGTCCCGCGGCGCCCGGCCCCGACGTGCTCGTCTCGCCCGCGGAGGCTGCGCACGACGGCGGAGGTCGCCGCCGGTCGCCGCTCATCCTGATCGCGGCCGCGACGGTGGTCGCCCTGGTGCTCGGTGCCACGGCGTACGCGGGGGTCCGGCTGTGGTACGGCTCGGGCGCACAGCCCGAGGACGCCACCCCGTCGACCGCGGTGGCCTTTGTCCGGCTGGACCTGTCACCGGGCTACGACCAGCGCCTGAAGATCGACAACCTGCTCAAGAAGTTTCCGCAGGAGAACGGGGAGGACGCGGGCGACAAGCTCAGGCGGGAGATCCTCGAAGCTCTCGATATCGACGAGGCGTCGTATCGCCAGCATGTTGAGCCCTGGTTCGCCGAGCGGGTGGGTGCTGCGCTGTGGCTGGACGGCGCGAAACGGCCGTACACCCTGGTCGTGCTCGCGGTAGAGGACGAGTCCGCGGCCCGCGCGGGGTTGGCCGAGCTGCAAAGCAAGGAGGGTGCGGAGAAGCTCGGGTTCGGTGTCCGGAACGGCTACGCCCTTGTGGCGCGGGGTGCCCAGGGGTCGCAGGCCGGGGCGGACGCCGCTGCCAAGGATGTCGATCGGGAGAGCCTGGCCGCCTCGGCGCCGTTCCGCGGGGACGTCGAGTGGCTACCTGCCCGGCAGACCCTGCTCGCCTGGGCTGATCTCGCCAAGGTCGCAGCGGCGATGACCGCGATAACGGAGACCGCCTTCGAGCGCATGCGCGAGGGCCTCGATGAGGACGCGACGCCGCCGACGTCGCAGATGCCCGGTGGCGGGTTCCTGTTCCCGTTCTGGGGGATGGGCGGCTTTCCGGGAATGGGGGGTCCTGCCCCACTCGGCGACACCAAGGGCCGGGTGGTCGTCGGGGCACAGGCCACCGACAACGGGTTGGAGATCAGGTTCCGGGGCTTCGGCACCGGCGTCCAGACCCAGCCGGCCACCGCCGGCGTGCGGTCCACTGTGGACTCCCTGCCCGCAAACTCGGTCATCGCGGGCGCGGCCCAGGTTGGTGATCTCAGCAAGGCGCTCAGCTACCCGTTCCCAGGCCTCCCCGAGCCGCTGCCCGAGGACATGTGGAAAGGACTCCCTCCGGACGAGATCGAGCGGGCACGCAAGGAGATGCAGGAGAGCAGGAAGCAGCTCGATGAGCTGAACAAGGCCTACTCCGCGGTGGCCGGGGCGAAGATCAGCCTGTCCGTGACCGCGGTGGGCGATGGCGTCCCGGCGCTCGCCGCCACTGCCGAGACCGCGTCGGTCGACAAGGCCTCGACGCTGGCTGAGGCGCTGAGGCTGGTCAGCGACGCGGCGACCGTCACCACGAGCGGCACCAGGGTCGAGCTGAGGACCGAGGGGTACGCCGCTGACAGCGCGAGGCTCGCCGACCAGGCGCTCTACCGGGAGGCGGTCGAGGGGGCGCCGGAGAACGCCGCCACAATCCTCTACCTGGACATCCAGGCGCTGCTGGCGGATACGACGAGGACCGGCAAGGAGCGCGGGCAGGTGCAGGCCGTCAAGGCGGTCGGCCTGGCCACCGCCACTGTGGACGGAGACATGGTGGGTCTGCTGCGGGTGGTCATCAGGTAGACGCCACCCGCCAGCAACGTCAGTAGCGGTAGTGGTCCGGCTTGTACGGGCCGTCAACGTCGACACCGAGGTACTCTGCCTGGGTCTTCGTCAGCGTCGTCAGGTGCGCGCCGAGCGCATCCAGGTGCAGCCGCGCCACCTCCTCGTCCAGGTGCTTGGGCAGCAGATGGACCGCGTTGGCGTACGACCCCGGCTTGGTGTAAAGCTCGACCTGCGCCAGGATCTGGTTGCTGAACGAGCATGACATGACGAAGCTCGGGTGGCCGGTGGCGTTGCCGAGGTTGAGCAGCCGCCCCTCCGAGAGCACCAGGACCGAGTGCCCGTCCGGGAACCGCCACTCGTGCACCTGCGGCTTGACCTCAGTCTTGGTGATACCGGGCATGCGGGCGAGCCCGGCCATGTCGATCTCGGCGTCGAAGTGGCCGATGTTGCCGACGATCGCGTTGTGTTTCATCCGCGCCATGTGCTCGGCGGTGATGATGTCGGTGCCGCCGGTCGCCGTGACGAGAACATCCGCTGTGGACACGACCTCGTCCAGCCGGACCACGTGCAGGCCGTCCATTGCCGCCTGTAGCGCGCAGATCGGGTCGACCTCGGTGACCGCCACGCGGCAGCCCTGGCCGCGCAACGACTGTGCGGCGCCCTTGCCGACGTCGCCGTACCCGCACACCACGGCGAGCTTGCCCGCGAGCATGACGTCTGTCGCGCGGTTGATCCCGTCGACGAGCGAGTGCCGGATGCCGTACCTGTTGTCGAACTTCGACTTGGTGACCGAGTCGTTGACGTTGATGGCCGGGAACAGCAGCCGACCCTGGCGGGCGAGCTGGTACAGGCGGGCCACACCGTTGGTGGTCTCCTCGGTGACGCCGCACATGCCCTGTGCGATGCGGGTGAACCGCTGGGCGTCCTCGGCAAGGCTGGCGGCCAAGGTATCCAGCATCAGGCGGTACTCGGGATGGTCGCGCTCGCCCGGCAGTGGCACCGCACCGGCCGCCTCGCACTCGACACCCTTGTGCACCAGCAGTGTCGCGTCGCCGCCGTCGTCGACGAGCATGTTGGGCCCGGACCCGTCGCCGAAGTCGAACAGCTGCCGCGTGCACCACCAGTACTCGGCCAGCGTCTCACCCTTCCAAGCGAACACCGGCACGCCGGCCGGCCGGTCCGGCGTGCCGCGCGGGCCCACGACGACCGCGGCGGCGGCCTCGTCCTGGGTCGAGAAGATGTTGCAGGACACCCAGCGGACCCGCGCACCCAGCGCGGCGAGTGTCTCGATGAGTACGGCTGTCTGGACGGTCATGTGCAGCGAGCCCGCCACGCGGGCCCCGCACAGCGGTTGCGTTGCGGCGAACCGGTGGCGTAGCGCCATCAGGCCCGGCATCTCGTGCTCGGCGAGGCGGATCTGGTGCCGGCCGGCCTCGGCGAGAGACAGGTCAGCGACGGCGAAGTCGAGGTCGTTGACGCGTTGCAGCCTTGTGTTCATCGACGATTCTCCAGTTCCTGCGACGTGGAACGGCGATCGGACGCGGGCGTGACGCCGCCCGGGTTGACGAAAGGGCACCTCCTATAACCGGAGGCGCCCTTGCGGGATAGTCGCAGGCCGAGCGTGGCGGATTGGGTCCGTCGCAGCGCCTCTCGACCTGGACGGCGCCGGTGCGGCGCCTGGCCCTTACCCCATCGACGTTAACAACGCCGCGGCGCACAGGTCAACCGATGAAATCTCTGACGACCTGCATGACCTCGGCGGTCTGCTCGTCGTGCGGGTTGTGACCGGCACGGTCGATGATCCGCAGGCGCGCGTTGGGGATGCCGGCGGCCAGCTCGCTCTGGCACTCCGGCGGGAACACGAAGTCGTCATGGCCGGCCAGCACCAGGGTCGGTGCGGCGATCTCGCCGAGACGGTCCTTGACCGTCCATCCCTTGGCCAGGTGGCGGCCGGCAAAGATCAGCGCCTCCGGTCGCGTCTTCGTGTGCCACGCGCCGTGCATCAGGGTCCGGACCGTACCCAGGACCGGGTGGTGGCTGTACGCGCCCCCGATCTGCATGAAGATCGAGCGGTACTCCTTCGGCGTGAACTCGCCGCTGAACCAGCGTCGGGCCAGCTCCACCTTTTCGGGACTGTAGCCGCGCTTGGCGAGAAGGTCGGGCGCGTTCTGCTGGGCCCAGTGGCTGTCCGCGCCGGTGTCGAGCAGCACCAGGTGCGACAGCCGGTCCGGGTAGCGCAGGGCGTACTCGAGCGCTACCTGCCCGCCGAACGAGTGCCCGAGCACCGCCCACCGCGGCAGGCCCAGCCTCTCCCGCAACGCGTCGGCGTCCGCTGTCAGGTTCTCCCAGGTCATGGACGAGATAGGGGCACCGGTCGACCGTCCGTTGCCGCGATGGTCGTAGAAGACCAGCGTGAACCGGTCCGCGCACCGCCGGAACGCCCCCAGGGTCCAGTGGTCGGCCGACGGCCCGCCGTGCATGAGCAACAGCGGATGCCCGTGTCCGACCATCTCGACGTAGAGCGACGTATCGCGGATCGGGACCCGGCCTGGCCGGATCCTTCTCGCAGTCGATAGTGTCATCTGCCCTCATCTCCGTTCAGCTGTGCTGGGTCGCGCGGTTCGCAGCGCCTCGCCGGCGGTGCCTGCGGACGGCCATCGCCGTAGCAGCCGCCGCGGCGGCACCGGACGCACCAGCGCCCCACAGCCGCAGGTTCCTGATGGCGGGCCGCCGGTCGAACGACAGCGGTGCGAGTCCAAGGTGGAACGACGTCACACCGGCGCCGGGTTCGCGGCTGAAGACGACCCGGGTCGTGCCGATCCCGAAGTCGGACAGGTCGACCCGGAACACGTACGGGTCCTTGTCGTCGTCAGGGTGCAGCGGGAGAGCTCTGGACAGTGCCGGTATCGGAGTGAACGGCCGGAGCGTGAGCCGGCCGCGGCGGGCGAGGACCTCCGCTCCGCCGATGAACCACCTCTGCACATCGCGGAACGAGCCGCGGAACGAGTACCAACCGCTGACGTCGCGCCAGACCTCCGGCCGGTGCGGGACATCGGTCCGGACCGCATCGTCCGGGACGCCGAGGACATGCCGTAGCACCCCCGACACCTCGGCGCTCAGCCACGCCATGGCGTTCCTCGCCCCGTTGGTGAACGCGACAACCCCGACGCCGTCGTCCGGGGCAAGCGACATCGCAGCGCTGAAGCCGGGCACCAACCCGTCGTGCGCGACGATGAGATGCCCGCCGGCGTCGTGGCGGAAGAACGCGAGCCCGATACCTGGCACGCGCGGGTCGGGCCGGTAGTGGGGTGCGAACATGCTGGCGACCGACTCGGGCCGCAGGACCGAGCCGTGCCCGTTGCCGCCACCGCCGAGCAGAGCAGCCACGTAACGGGCCATATCGCTGGTGGTCGAGTAGATGGCTCCGGCCCCGACCGTGACGAGGTCGCAGTCGGCTACCGGCCGCGGGCCGCGGGAGCGCAGCTCGTAGCCTGTTGCCAGGCGCGGTGTGACCCGGTCGGACCGGGCAAGGTCCGTGTGCTCCATGCCGAGCGGCGCGAAGATCTTCTCGCGGAGGTAGCGGCCGAGCGCCACCCCGCTGACGTCCTCGACGATCTGGCCGAGCGTGGCGAACCCGTGGTTGCTGTACGTGTGCGTGGTGCCCGGCTCGGCCACCAGGTGCAGACGGCCGCGGTAGAGCTCGGCCAGGGGCGGCACCCGGTGCCCGAACGGCACGGTCTCGCCTAGGACCGGCCTGAACACGCGCGAGGGGTACGCCAGCTCGGGTAGGCCTGCGGTATGGGTGAGCAGATGCCGCACCGTCGCCGGCCGGTGCCCCGCCCGCGCCGGCACCAGCCGGTATGCGCGCAGGTAGTCCGCAACGGGTCCGTCGAGATCGACCAGGCCGCGCTCGGACAGCTGCATCACAGCCACTGTCGTGAAGGTCTTCGTAATGGAGCCGATCCGGAAGACGGTGTCCTCGGTGACGGGGGTGCTCGCCGCGATGTCGGCGAGCCCGTGCCCGCGGAAGAAGTCGAGGCGTCCGTCGCGGACCACACCAACCGCAAGGCCCACCGCCGGCCGGCGGTTGAGGATCCCGTCGACCCGGGCCGCCAGTCCCAGCTCGCCAACCTCGTACATGGCATCTCACCTCCAGCTGACCGGGGCGCCCGCCCCGTAACCGACGTTTCTCCGGTCGGGCCGTCCCGAGATGAGCCGACCGGCCCGGCCGGGTGGGCCAGGAGTCCCTGGCCCGTGCGCCGGCCGCGGGCGAGGCTGGGGAAAGCCGAGGGGGCGAGGCCGATGGAGCGGCTCACCGCGGAAGACCAGCTCATGTTGTGGCCGGATGCGATCTGGCCGCAGGACATCGGCGCCTTGGCGGTCCTCGACGGTGCCGGCCTGCTGGCGCCGGACGGCCGGTTCCGGACCGAGGCCGTACGGCGGGTGATCGAGGCCCGGCTGCACCTCGTACCCCGGTTCCGGCAGCTGCTGCACGTGCCCCGGCGGGGGATGGGCCGCCCGCTGTGGGTGGACGCCCCGGCGTTCGACCTCGCCGACCACCTGCTGGTTGCCCCGCTTCCCGCGCCCGGCGGCGAGACCGCGCTGCTGCACGCCACTGAGCAGGTACGGCGGCGGCGCCTCGACAGGTCACGTCCGCTCTGGGAGATGTGGTTCTTCCCGGGTCTTGCGGAGGGCCGCGTCGGCATGTTCGTGCGGATGCACCACGCCATCGCCGACGGCATCGCGGGAGTAGCCACCGTCGCCGCCCTCCTCGACGCGACGCCCGATACCCCCGCGCCGCTGGCGCGGCCGTGGACACCGGCACCCGCTCCGGCAGCCCGCCAGCTCCTCGCGGACAACCTCCGGCGGCATGGCGGCGCGCTGGGTCACGCACTGTCCGCCCTCACCTCGCCGGTAGCCACCGCCCGGCGGCTACAGGCCGCATGGCCGGCGATGCGCGCGGTCTTCGATGAGGTGCCCACCCCCACCTCCAGCCTCGACCGGCCGGTCGGCCCTAACCGGAGCCTCGCCCTTATCCGCAGCAGCCTCGACCAGGTCAGGCAGATCGGGTACGCACACGACGCGAAGGTCAACGACGTCCTCCTGGCCGTCGTAGCCGCGGGGCTACGGGGCCTTCTGCGCAGCCGGGGAGAGCGCACCGACGACCTGGTCCTGCCGGTCTACGTCCCGGTGACGCTGCGCCAGGCCCAGCTACGTGCCCGGGCGCGGGGAAACCTGATCGGGCAGATGATCGTCCCACTCCCCCTCGGTACCGCCGACCCGGGTCGGCGGCTGCGGGAGATCGCCGCCGAGACCGCCGAGCGGAAGGCGAGGGCTCACCCTCCCCTGGGGACGGTGCTGCGCAGCCGGACCGCCCGGTGGGCCTTGCTGAGGACGCTGGAGCGCCATCCGGTCAGCGTGACCACCGCCAACCTGCCTGGTCCGCAGCAGCCGGTCTACCTTGCCGGGGCACGGCTGCTCGAGGTGTTCCCGGTGCTGCCGCTCATCGCCAAGGTGTCCCTCGGGGTCGGCGCGCTGTCCTACGCCGGACAGCTCAACATCACCGCCATCGCCGACCGCGACGCAAGCCCCGACCTCGAGGTCTTCGCGGCGGGCGTCCGCGCCGAGCTGCGGGCGCTCACCGCGTCCACGTCGCTGGGCCCGGGACGTCGCACGGCGGCCGGCGCCGGCGAGGTGGGGCAGCCGCGCTAGAGCCGCCCGAGCGGGCGCTTGTCACAGTCCGCCGGGGGTGCCGCTCGCAACTGGCGAGCCGGCAGGCAGCCGGTCGCGGGTGCGCCAGGCGACCATGAAGAGCAGCACCCACAGCGCACCTAGCAGCGCGGACGCGAAGACCTCGCTCGGCCAGTCACGACCGAGATACAGCCGGGCCGCGCCGACGAGGATGACACCGCCTACCGCAGCGGTCCACGCCGCGACCGATGCGCCCCAGGGCAGCCGCCGGCCGAGCATCCAGGCGAGCATGCCGAGGCTGGCGGTGACGAGCGTGACCTGGTTGGGGAGGAACGCGTCGGCGACGCCCGGGGGCCGGGCCCAGTCGGCGGCGAGGGCGAGGACGAGCAGCGAGACCGGTGCACCCACGGTGGTCAGCGCACCGAGCAGGTCCCCCCGCCAGGCCCGGGGCCGCGGGTTGAGCGCGAGGCCGACCGCGGCGACCGCCAGGACCAGGAACGACCCGCGCAGCAGCGTGAGGGTGGTCAGCGCGGCGTCCATGACAGCGGGTGTACGCCGGGCGGCGAGCCACTCCACGACCAGCGGGTCGACCAGCGGGAAGCCGCTGTGCCGCACCAGCCGGTCGATCGCCCAGGTGAGCCCGAGCCCCACGCCGAGCAGCGCCGGGACGCCGAGGGCGAGGTTCACCGCGACCGCGCCGTCAGAGCCGAACCGGGCGGTCAGCCACCGGAACCCGGCCAGGTACCGGTGCTCCAGCCACCGCAGGGGCGGAGTATGGACGAGCCGGGCACCGAACGCCGTCACCGGATGGCGGTGCCGGCCCACGTACCTCGCTACCACCACCAGCGCGACGATGACCAGCACAAAGAGCAACAGGGCGCCGGTCGCCCGGCCGAAGACGTCGGCCAGGCGTGCGTACGAGGTGCCGGCGAGGTAGCCGAGGATGACAGAACCACCCACGACGCTCACCACGCCGAGGACGTTCCACGGCAGCACATGCCGGTACGCAACGCCGGACATCCCGGCCAGCCGAGGGGTGAGGGTGCGGGCGAAGGCGATGAAACGCCCGAGACCGACCGCCCGGCCGCCGTGCCGGGCGAACAGCGCATCCGCCTTGGCCCAGCGCCGCTGGCCGACCCAGCGCCCGAGCCGGCTGCCACGCAGCATCGGCCCGGTCCGCCGGCCCTCAAGGTAGGCCACGGCATCGCCGCCCAGCGCGGCGAGCACCATCACCACGATCGTGGTGGGCAGGCGGATGGTGCCGGCGTAGGCGAGGAACCCGACAAAGAGCAGAGTGATCTCGCCGGGCAGCACCAGCCCGATGATCAAGCCGGTCTCGGCGAAGACGACCCACCCCGCCACCAGGTAGACGGCGAGCGGTGGCAGCTCACCGAGCCAGGTCAGCAGCTCCTGCACCGCTGTCCCCGCTCCATGGCTTGAATTCTCCCAAACCCGGTGCGAGGGAACCAGACAAAGAGGACAGCGAACGCAGAGAACCGGGAGGAGCCTGCGCTCGTCTGCGGCCGGTGGCCGCCCGGGTCGCCGCCGGGCGGCCACCGTACCCCGGTGTCGCGCTCAGCCGGTGAACCCGGCGGTGATGGAGGTGAACTGCCAGTTGGTCTGGCTTATGCCGGAGCAGTTGGAGACCACGCCGCCGCCGGGGCAGGGCCGGTCGCGGTTGACCGACCAGAACGCCAGCCGGGCGATGTGGCGAGAATTCGCCCAGTCCCGGATCTGGGTCCAGATGGTCGGTGAGGTCAGCTCCTGCTGGTCGCTCAGGCCGTTCATCCCGGAGAGACCCATGTGCGCGTACGCGGTCGCGTCGGTCCAGCCGAACGCGGTCTTCAGCTTGGTCTTGAGCCCCTCGGCGGCGTTGACGGTGTTGCCGTACATGTCGGCGCCGCCGCCGAAGTCGAACGGCATGATGGTGAAGATGTCGATGTTGGCCGCAAGCGCTGCCGCCTGGTTGATCAGCCGGGTGCCCCACCAGTTCGGGCCGGTCGTGGTGGTGCCGAAGGTGATGATCGTCTTGATGCCCGGGTTGTTCTGCTTGATGATCTTCAGCGCGTTCAGGATCCGGTCCTGCACGACCTCGTTCTCGAACTCGTCGGTGTTCTCGATGTCGATGTCGATCGCCTTGAGGCTGTAGGCGTTGATGACCTGCTGGTACGCGCCGGCGAGCGCGCTGGCGCTGCTGCAGTTCGGGCCGAGCTTGTTGCCGCTCCAGCCGCCGAAGGACGGGACGATGTCACCACCGGCGGCCCGGATCGCGTTGATGGTGCTCTGGTCGACGCCGCCGGTGAGCGGCCGGACGCCGTCCCACGCCGGGGTGCAGCCGCCGCCGGAGAGGATGAAGGCCATCGTGTACGCCCTGATGCCGGTGGCCGACATGACCGATGTTGCGCTGGGCGGGTCGCCCCAGCCGAGGTAGAGGTACGGGGCGCCGCGCATCGCCGTCGTCGGGCACCCGCTGGTCGTGGCGGTGCGGCTGCCGCTCTTGGGCGACTCCCCGTTGGAGTTGTACGCCGCCACCGTGTACGTGTGCGTGGTGCAGGCACCCAGGCCGCCGATGGTGGCGCTGGTCCCGGAGACGGTGGCACGCACCGTCGTACCCTCATAGACCCGGTACCCGGTGACGGTGCCGCTGGAGGCACCCCAGCTCAGCGAGATCGAGCTGGACGTGGTGCCGGTGACCGTCGGGGTGCCGGGAGTGCCGGGCACCCCGCTGCACCCGCTGGTCGTGCCGGTGACGCTGCCACTCTTGGGCGACTCCCCGTTGGAGTTGTAGGCGGCGACCGTGTAGGTGTGCGTGGTGCAGGCACCCAGGCTGCCGATGGTGGCGCTGGTCCCGGAGACGGTGGCACGCACCGTCGTACCCTCATAGACCCGGTACCCGGTGACAGTGCCACTGGAGGCACCCCAGCTCAGCGAGATCGAGCTGGAGGTGGTGCCGGTGACCGTCGGGGTGCCGGGAGTGCCGGGCACGCCAGGGGTACCACCGGGGCCGTCGAGGCTGACGTCGTCGGCGTAGTAGGTGCCCTGGGCGTACCACCCGTGCAGGTAGATCTGCACGCTGGTCTGCCCCGCGCCGGTCGTGTACGACGTGGTCAGCTGGGTGTAGCTGGTGGCCGACGGGGTCCACATCGAGGACCCTCCGGTGAAGCCGATGTAGACGTAGTTGCCGCGCACCCAGGCCGACAGCGTGTAGGCGGTGTTGGCCTGCACCGGGATCGTCTGCGTGCACTTGGCGTTGTCGGAGCTGCTGGCGGCGCCCCGCAGCGCGTACGCGCCGCTGTGCACCGGGCTGGTGACGACGGAGCCGAGGCCGCCCGTACAGGACCAGCCGGAAAGCGTGCCGGTCTCGAAGCCGGGGTTGGTGACCAGGTTCGCGGCGTACGCGGGGTTCGCCACGACGAGCCCGGCGCCGGATGCCAGGAGCGCCGCGCCGAGGCAGATGAGTAGGCGGGTACGGATGCGCATGGGGGCCTTCCAGAGGAGGTGAGGAGCGAGGCCGGCGCCGCTGTGCTGCTGGCCTTGATGAGGGTCGTTACCTGGCGCGGTGGGCAGGTGTGTGTTGCGGGCCGGCGTCGGCCCACCGGTCAACCACGAGTTGCACTACTAACACGAGCTGCACTACTAAAAGGAAACTTTATTAAAAAATCTTTATCAATGTCAACGATGCGGTCTTGACCCTTTACGCCGGCACCGGCCAGGTCGGGCTCACTCCAGCACGCGGTCGCCCGATACGCCCCGCCGCGGGCTCGTGGCGGAGCGCATCGGGCTGACGCGGTAGCGGTGCGGGTCAGGCGGCAGACGGTGCCGCGTATCTCACGGCCACGCCGCAGTAGCTGGGCGGGAGGGTGTTGCCCGGGCTGCGGCAGACCTGGATCACGACATGGGTGAGGCCCCTCGTTGTCGAGGTGGCGCCCAGGGTGAACGTGAAGGACAGCGTGCTGTTGTTGGCCGCGCGGGCCTGCCGGTCGACCTCGGTCGTGCCGGAGTAGGCGACGAACGTGGCGCGGCTGTAGAAGCCGTCGTCACGGCAGACGCTGATGGGGTCGGTGGGCAACGGCCGGTCGGTGAGCTTGCCGGCGACGTCGACGCGGAGTGCCACCACCGGCAGCGTGGTGCCGTAGCGCCAGGTGAGGGTGCCGTCGGTGACGCCGTACCGGCAGGAGTCGCCGGAGTCGGCGTGGAACTGCTGGGTGACCGTGGCGTCGGCGGTGCCCGGGGTGGCCGCCACCGCCAGCAGGGCAGCCAGAACCGCCGCGAGGCGAGCTGCTCTCATCGTCACTTCCTTCCTCGGTAGCAGGGGTTGCGCCCGGGCGCGCATTCCCAGTTAAAAGATAAACTTCAATATAGCGCGCCCCCGGTGAGTCTGGGTCAGGCGCGCGAAAGGGAAGGGACCGAGGCCGGCCCCTTCCCTTTCCGCAGGATGCTGTCAGTCCTGTTTGTGTGCTGCGATCTCGATGGCGATCCTGACCTTGTCGCTCACCGCGGCCGCCATCGGCCCCCCGGCTACGCCGAACTCATTGCGACTGATCTCGCCGTAGGCCGAGAACCCGACCAGCGGCTTGCCGGTGAAGCCGGCGCCGACGCCGTTGAACTCGAGGTTCAGCGTCACCTGCTTGGTGACGGCTCGGATGGTCAGGTCACCGTCGACAAGGAACCTGTCCCCGTCGACCCGTACCCCCGTCGAGGCGAAAGTCATCGTGGGGTACTGGTCGACGTCCAGGAAGTCGGCCTGGCGGAGGTTGTCGTCGCGGGCCGTGTTCTTGGTGTTCACCGACGCGGTCCTGATGACCGCGTTCACCGACGAGTCCAGCGGGTTCTCCGCGGTCACGATCGTGCCCTCGAAGTCGTCGAAGCTGCCGCACAACTTCGCAACGCCGAAGTAGCGGACCTGGAAGGACACGTCGGAGTGGACGGCGTCGATCACCCAGGTGCCGGCGAGGTAACCGGGAGTGTTGACCTGCGTGGACATACTCACGAGTGCTCCTTGCGGTGAGTTGGACCTGAACAACGGGCGGAGAAGAGCCGCGACCGGCTGTCGCTCCCCATCCATGATCGCATGGACACATCGCTCAGCGGACGATCGGCGAGGCTTCAGATGGCCCAGCTCTACAGGTCCGTACCCGGCGCCGCACGGGAACCCGTACACCGGAGGATGGCCTCACGCACCTGGGCCAGCCATGGCCGGGCGCCCATCCGTTGGGTCGTGCCGGTAGCGATGGCGAGATCCGCCAGGGCCGCGTCCGGGTCGCCCAGGGCCAGCGCGGCCTCGGCGGTGAAATAGGCCACCGACCCGCTGATGGCGATGTCAAGCACGGAACACGTCAGATGGCGGTACGGCAGCAGCTGAGCGCGCAGCCGGGTCACCAGGTCCGTCTCCCCGAGACGGGACGCGGCAAGCAGTACCCAGCAGCGGGTGTAGAGCCAGAGGTAGTCCTTGGGCCCCCACGGGGACCGGCGCAAGGCGATGCGGGCGTCATGAGCCTGCCCGGCCTCCGCCAGCGCCATCACCAGGACGCTCCGCAGCGCGGACAGGCCGGAGGACTCCGCGACAGCGCGTAGCTCGTCGACGAGGTCCCTGCCGGAGCCAGTGAGATACGCGGCTTCCCAGCGCTGGACCATGCGGTTGACCTGCGCGGCGCCCCATGCCATCCGGGGGTTCAGCTCGTAGGTCGCTCGGCTCAGCTCGTCGGCCTCCCGCCAGCGCCCGTCAAGCAGCAGCAGGCCCGCGCGGGACCAGGCGAGCTGCGTCTGAAGAGGCGAGCTTTGCCCACCCAGCAGCTGGGCCGCGAGATCCAGCTCGGCGGAGGCTTCGGAGATACGGCCTACCGCAACAAGCACCTGGGCATGGAGCTGTCGAGCCCGGACCGTCATCAGCGGTGGCAGGCCGGACAGTGCCAGCATCTCGGTGGCTGCTTGTAGGCGCTGGTCGAGGTGGTCAGGGCTGTTGAGCGCGGCAGCCCGTAGCTGCAGGACATGGGCCAGAGCCACATTGTCGGTCGTGGGCCGGACGAGGGCGAGTGCCTCGTCCGACAGCGCAGCGCGGTGCACCGGGTCACCGTCGTGGTATCGGGCGACAGCCAGGCAGGACAGCACAAGCGCGCGTTGCACGGGGTCGGTCACCTGCGACAGTGCGCGCTCGACGACATCGACGAGCCGTTCGTTGACCTCACCGTAGCTGGCCGGGTACCAGTTCAGCTCACCGATGGACGCGACCGCTGCGGTGGCCAGCCGGGAGCCGTCCGGGTCGCGGCGAGCAGCATGCGCCGCGAGGGTTTCCTCCATGGCCTGGATGAACACGGCAAGCCCGTCGTCGGGGTTCCCGGCCCGGTACAGGGAGGCTGCCAGGCCGACCAGCAGAGGGTACCGGTCAAGGTCTTCCTTCTCGGCCAGCTCGGCGGCGGTCAGGGCCTCCCGCCACAGTGTGGCGGCGTCTTCGTGGGCGAGTCGGGCGTCGGCGACGCGGGCCGCGGCGGCGGCGTGGGTGGCGGCGTGGGCAGCAGCGGCGGGGGCGAGCTCAGCGGCTAGCAGCCAGTGCCGGGCGATCTCGGCGGCCCTGTCGGTGTTTCCCGTCCACACTCGAGCCGCCGCCGCTCCGATCCGTCGGTGAAGGCGGGCCCGGCGCAGCCGCCCGGTGGTTTCGTAAAGTGCCTCGGCGGTCAGGGCGTGGGTGAAGCGGAACCAGCCCAGCTGCTGTTGGTCCTCCTCTATCAGGCCCGCTGCGACCGCGGTGTCCACGACCTCCAGTGCTGCCTCGATCTCGACCGAGGCAGCCTCGGCGACGACCTCGATGTCGAAGTGCCGGCCGGCGATGGCGGCCACCGACAGCACCTCGGTCGCTGATGTGGGTAGCCGGGCGATGCGGCGAAGCACCACATCGCGTACTGGTGTCGGTACCGGTGCCGCGTGCGGTTGAAAGAGGTGCTGTTCACTGGTCGCCAGCTTGATGAGCTCCCGCAGAAAGAACGGGTTGCCCTCGGTGCGGGCCCATAGGCCTTCCGCGGTGCGCTCACTGACCTCCTCGCGGAGGACAGCGCTCGCCAGCGCTCGAGTGTCCTGGATGCCCAGGCCCCTCAGCCCTATCCGGGTCGTCCCGGTGCGGGCCAACGCGGCTAACGTCTCGGCCAGGGCTGCCGCCTCGCCAGACTGGTAGGACACCACCAGCATCAGCCGGCTTGCCGGCACGGACTCCGCCAGGTGGGCCAGCAGCCGCAGTGAGCTCAGATCCGCTCGATGCAGGTTGTCAAGCAGCACCACCAGGGGTGCGGTGTGGGATGCGTCAGTCAGGTAGTGCACGATCGCCTCGAACCGCCGCAGGGTGGCACCGGCCGCATCAACGCCGTCCACCAGCTGCGGGGTGTCCGCGTCCAGTAGCTCGGCCACCGGTCCCGGCACTACACGCTGCGGGAAACAGGTCCCCACCGCACGCAGCACCTGCTCCCAGAGCCACAATGGTGGTGCGGCGACATGCTCGGGGCAGGTGCCCCAGAACACCGGCACACCCGCCAGCTTGGCGAAACGCCGCAGCAGGCTGGTCTTACCGATTCCCGGCTCCCCGTACACGGTCACCACCCGGCCCCGACCAGCCGCGACCGCGGCCAGCGACTCGACCAGCTGCCGCAGCGCCGCCTCACGACCGACCAGGACCTCCCCGTCCGCAGCAGGGGCGGGTGGCGGGCCGGTCGTGCACGCCTGTGACGGGACCGCGGGTCTGCTGGGCGCCGTCATGGGCGGGACGGCCGGGGCCGGGCGCCAGTCCAGAGCCGGAGCCTGGTTCAGGATCTCGCGCTCGAGGTGCTGGAGCGCTGGCCGGCGGTCGATGCCCAGCTCCTCTGCCAGCCGCGCCTGGATGGTCCGTAGCACTCGTAGCGCGTCGGCCTGCCGCCCCGCCCGGTACAACGCCAGGCTCAACAGCTCACAGCCGTACTCACGCAGCGGATGGGCCTGCACAAAGGCCTCGAGCTCGGCCACTGCCCTCTCGTGTGCCCCCACGGCCAGCAGCGCCGCGCAGCGCGCCTCAACGACCGACAGCCGCAGCTCCTCGAGGCGCGCTACGTCAGCCACCACCCAGGTCGCGTCGGCCACCTCCGCGTAGGCCTGCCCACGCCACAACGCCAGGCCCGCCTCGAACTCGCTCAACGCCTGCTGCGGATCACCCCGGTCCCATGCCTGCCAGCCCGCCGCGGCACGCTCATTAAACCGATATACATCGATATCAACGGTACGGCTGTCCAGCAGGTAGCCTCGGCGACAGGTGCGCAACACCGTTGCCGGGGCACGCGGGGCCCGATCCGGTTCCAGCGCCCTGCGCAGGTTCGCCACGTACGCCTGCAGCGAGGTCGTCGCCGACCGCGGCGGGCGCCCCGCCCACAACGCCTCCAGCATCACATCGACCACCACGGGTTGACCCACCCGGCTCGCCAACAACGCAAGCAACGCACGCTGCTTGGGTGCTCCCAGATCCACCAGCCGGCCATTGACGACCGCCTCTACCGGACCCAACGCACGGATCTCCACCATGGCCTGGGGGGCTCCCGGTTTCTCCGGCTGCTGTGCGTCGGTCCATCGGGTTGTCCCCAGCGGCGTGCGATGCGGGGGCCCAACGACCACTGCGTCGGTCATATGTTGGTTCTTCCTGCGCCACCAGCGGGAAGACCTGGCGATGGGCCACGCCGGTGGCCGGGATGAAGGTACGCGCCACATCGGGGCGACACGGCGCGGCGATCAGCCGGACCTGCCCGCCACCGCCCGGTCCATGCCCAGCTGTGCCGTACGAACGGGATCGCGTACCAAGCCTGACGATCGGGCAACCGTCGACGCCTCTGGCTGCGGGTCCTGCGTGGCGCCCTCGGCAGCAACGGCCTGACCCACTCCCACAGAGCGCCGGAAACGATCCGCGGTGACCGCCCCGTCCCCACGACGGAACATGATCACACCGGAGGCGCGCCACGCCACTATGTTGATTAATTCGTTATGAGCAGATCCGGCCGGGCGCCGGCAAGATACGATATGGGCGTTTCATACCGAGTAGGGCATTTAACGTGGACAGTCTCGGTTGCCAGCATTTTGGTGCCCGGAGCCTTCAACCGCCTGAAGGCTCCGGGCACAGCGATGCGTGCGTGCGTCCATGCCGGACGGGCGGGCCTGCGGCGTTGGCCGAACGCCAGGCTCGTCGACCCGCGAGGATGCTATGCCCGATCCTGGATGGCACCGGAGGTCTGCAGCAGCTTCCACGTCTCGGGCGCCATTTGGTAGTACGACCCGAGCTTGTAGTACTCCCCGTTGGGAGATAACGTGCTGCCGTAGACGAGAATGCGCTCGCCGGCGTACGCGTGCGGAGCGCTTTTCGCGAACTTCGCGATTTCCGGCTTGATCCGAGCGGGGAGTGCCATCGGATCCTGGGTTATCACGGCGAAGCAGATCCGCTCGACCTTCAAAGAGTCCCAGCTGAGGGTGGTATAAATTGAGAACGACTTCCGGATGAACTCCAGCATCTGCTCATCCGGCTCCGGCAGCCCGATCTCGCGGAGCATCGACAGGACAGTCGCCGGCTCGAGGCACTCAGCCGGGAACCTACCGAAGTACACATTCATCGTTCTGTGCTGGTAGTCGATTCCCATCATCGTCACCTTGTCGTCCAGGCCGCGCCGGGCGAAAGGACCGGCGCTCTCGACCAGAGCGCGCGGCATGGACGGGATGTCAGCGAGCGTCGACAGCGTCTGCAGGTTGTCCAGCGGGAAGAAAGCATAGGTCTTCTTGAAGCCACCGACGACTCCGCAGTCAATGGCGTAACCGCGGATGGGGCATCGCCCCTGCACGTCCGAGAGCAGGGCGCCGACGGGATGGTCCGTCTCCGCGACAAAGCCGTTCGACAGAGCACGCGCATATGGGTCCCCGTGCTCCAGGGGCACCGTGACCGTGTAGTCCAGCTCTCCCGTACTCCGCTCGCCGGTCGCCATGCTGAAGACAACCACCGCGCCCGCGAGTGCGTCCTCGTACGCGGTCAGGACCGGCCAGACCTTGTCCCGTGAGCAGGCCACATCGAGCAGCCGGGCCGCTTCCTCAATGGCCGAATATACGTCTTCCACCCCAGCGGCTCCGGACATCTACCCCTCCAAGTCTCAGCGCTTGTCTGGAAAAGGAAATCCGCGGTCCATGTGCCCCGGAACGGCAGCTTACGGCCAACGTTCCGGCCAGTATTCCAGCCGGGGATGCTACAGAGTCCGGCGATGGCTTGTCGAGCGTAGTCACTGATCGTGGCCGGCCTCGCGGGCGCCGGCCGCGGTGGCAGCCAGCGTGGTTCGAGACCGCCTCGGCAGATCTCGTCCAGGCCACACCAGATGCTGGATCCATGCGACCATGGGCGACGCGCACGAGTCGATTCCCGCAGCGCCTCCATCGTTAGCCGTTCTGTTCCGTCCACCGGAAGGGCCACCTACCGCATGTCCATGCAGTTCGACATTCCCGGTTACGTCACCGGCGCCTGGGTGATCGACACCGACCGCTCCGACGTGTCCTTCGAGGTACGCCAGATGGGCGTCTTCACGGTTCGCGGTAGCTTCGACGACATCGAAGGCACGATCGTGACCATGGAGAACCCACGGGACTCGTCGGTGAGCGCGGTCATCAGGACCGCGTCGGTGAACACGAGGAACGACCGCCGTGACAAGCACCTTCGCACGGGCGACTTCCTGGACGTCGAGCGGTACCCCACGATGACCTTCACCTCGACGGGGGTGCGGCCCAACGGGCACAACGTCCTCGTCGACGGTGACCTGGCCATTCGCGGCGCCACGAAGCAGGTGACGTTGAACATGGAGGTCAACAGCTTCGGCCTCGGCCACGATGGCAGGCCGCTGGCCCGGTTCTCGGCCCGCACCGAGATCAGCCGCAACGGGTACGGCGTGGTCCGCGGGCCGGCGGCGGCCGTAGTCAGCAAAACCGTCAAGATCATACTCAGGATCGAAGCTACCAGGCAGGACTGAGGATACGTGCGGAAGGAAGGGCGCCGGTCCCGGTTCCCTTCCTTCCACATCCATTCGCCGGTGCTCCAGTCATGTGTCGCCGGTCGGCGGTCAGGCCTCCGATAATGGTCAGGCCCCCGATAAGGTCACCCGCCCGCGCCGCCGGTTAGCCACCCAGCCGCCCGTTGGCTTGGCCGGCGGGAGCGGGACCCTAGCTGGTCGTAGCGTCGCTGGCCACCGGGAGGGCGAGTGCGGCAGCCTGCGGTAGGCGGCCGGCCGCCTCGGTGGCCACCGCGAGCACGCCGCCCAGCCACGGGGCGTACTGGTCCGGGGCGTCGGCCAGGTCGACGCGCAGCCGGCTCGGCGTCAGCCAACGGACATCGGCCACCTCGGCCGGGTCGAGGTGCAGGTGCAGGCCTGCCGGCACCCGGCCGACCAGGACGTGGTCGTACTCGTGCTCGACCCGGCCGGTCTGCGGGTCCTCGGCCCGGTACGGGTACACGCCGGCCTGGTGCAGCGTCACCCCCCGTACCCCGATCTCCTCGACCAGCCGCTGGGCGGCGGCGTCGTGGACGGTCTGCCCGGGCGCCGGGTGACCGCAGCAGGCGTTGGCCCAGCGCAGCGCGAACCGGGTCTTCGCCGCCGCCCGTTGCTGGACCAGGACCCGGCCCAGGTCGTCCAGCAACATCACCGAGAACGCCCGGTGCAGCCGGCCGGGCGCGGTGTGCGCCTCGGCAACGGTGCAGGAGCCGGTGGCGGCACCGTCCGCGTCGACGAGCTCCACCAGCTGCGACTCCCGAGGAGCCATGGCGGGTCACCAGCCTTCCCTGGTCCGAGCGGCAGCGAGCCGACCGGAGATGTCCTCAGACACTCATCGACGGGCAGAACACTATACGAGATCTTCGGCGGAGTCGGACAACAGCATCAGGTCCAGCATCTGAGGCCGCCATTGGTAGTAGGACTGGAGCTTGTAGTACTCTCCGTCGTTCGACGAGGTGACGGCATAGACGAACCTGCGGTCAGCGGCATCATACGCGTACGGAGCGCTCCTCACGAACTGCTCGATCTTCGGTTCAAGCCGGATGGGAAGGGCCGTCGGATCCTGGGTCATCACGGCAAAGGTGATGCGCTCGATCTTCGAGGACTCCCAGCCCAGGGTGGTGTAGATCCCGAAGGCTATCTCGCCGAGCCTCAGCATCTGCTCGCTCGGGTCCGGCAGCCCGATCTCGCGGAGTATCGACAGGATCGTCTTCGGTTCAAAGCATTCCGCGGGTATCTCACCGAAGTACAGGTTCGCCGTTCTATGCTGGTAGTCGATCCCGATCAGGCTCGCATTGTGGGCCAGGCCGTGACGGGAGAAAAAGTCGAGGTTCGCGGCCAGGCTGCGTGGCATGGACGGGATGCCGGCGAGCCTTGACAGCTCCTGCAGATCGTCCGGAGGGAAGAACGACCAGGTCTTCTTGAAACCCTCGACGACCCCGAAGTCAATACCGTAACAGTCGATGGGGAACCGTTCCGAGATGTCCGCGAGGAGGGCATCGACGGGATGGCCCGTCTCCGTGGTGAGCCCGTTTGCCAGAGCGAGGGCGTACGGGTCCACCTCCTTTGGAAGCATCGTGAAGCGGCAGTCAAGCTCTCCCGCGCGACGCGCGCCGGTCGCCACCCTGAAAGCAATCACTGCCTGGGCGAGGGCATCACCGTACGTGGTCAGGATGGGCCACACCTTGTCACGCGAGCAGGCTGCGTCCACCAGCTGAGCCGATTCCTCGATGGCCGAGTAAAGACGCGCCAACTCAGCGGTCCCGGACATTCATCCTCCAAGTCGTCAATCTGGGCGCCTGTTGCGCCGGCCGGGTCGCCATACAGCTGGCTCTGCTCTCCATCCACCCGGCGGGCCTGCTACCGGGCGAATACTAATGTGGCGGGCGACGGTGTCGGCTGGAACGAGACCTCTTCGAAGCCGGCCTTGGTGAGCCAGGCGTGGTAGTCGGCCCGCCGCCAGGTCCTGCCCTGCTTGCTCTTGAGCAGCATCTCCGAGGCGAAGAGCAGCGCGAAGGGCGGGCCGCTCCGGTCGTCGTCGACGATGTAGTCACAGATGACCAACGTGCCGCCGGGCTTGAGGGCGCCGCGGACCTTGGCGAAGATCGCCAGGTTGTCCTCCGGCCCCTCCTGGTGGGCGATGTGGGAGTAGACCGCGATGTCGTAAGCGGCGGCACCGAGGTCGGTGGTGTGGAAGTCACCGTCGAGGCAGGTGAGTCGGTCCGCCACGCCTCGCTCGGCCAGAAGCCGACGGGCGATCGCGTTGACGGGCCCCCAGTCGAGCTGGGTCGACCGGGCGTCAGGGTTGAGCCCGAGCCAGATGGCCGAGTAGACGCCCGAGCCACCACCTATGTCCAGGATCGAGATCTCGCCGGCCTCCGCCAGTCGTAGCGTGTCGGCGGCGATCATCGCCACGGGAACCGACTGCGCAGCGATAGCCGTGACGACGTTCTCCCAGTGGGGGTTGTCGGCCACCTCCACCGTTGCGTCGGTCACCGGCCCTCCGGCACGGACGACCTCGGGCAAGCTCACCAGGCTGCCCATGTGGGCCAGCTTGAGCCTGGCCAAGCTGCTCAGGCTGGTGGGCCTGCCCTCGACCAGGAAGGTGGCCGCCTCGGCGGTGTTGCGGTAGCTGCCGTTGTGCAGCTCGACAAGGCCCAGGCTGACGAGCCCATCGAGGATCGTCTGAGCGCCTCGCTCGGAGATCCCGGCTCGGTCGGCCAGTTGGCCGGCGGTGTCCGCGCCGGCTTCGAGGTGGGTGAACAGCGCATGGCTCGCGGCCGCGCCGAGGATGCCGGTGGCCCAGTAGCCGTTGATGAGCAGCATGATCCGGTCCGACGCCGGCTGGTTGCCGTTCATGCCGCACCTCCGGATGTCCGATGTGGACGTACGTGGGTCCGCAGCGCGGCACGCAGGGCTTCCATGACCTGTTCGACCTGGTCCATGCTGAGCTCGGCGTGCATCGGGATGGCGAGGTTGCGCTGGAAGAGGTCCGCCGAGACCGGGCACGGCTGCTTCGTCTCGTACACCGGCTGCAGGTGGCACGCCCACGTACCATGCCCGCAGCCGATACCTCGGGCACGTAGGTCGGCGGCGACCCCCGCGCGGTCCACGCTCGGATCCAACGTCACCATGTACGACTGCCAGGCGTGGGTGCGGTCCTTCGGCACGTACGGCATCGTGACGAGCCCTTCATCGGCGAGCAGCTCGGCGTAGCGCGCCGCGACCGCGCGCCGACGGTCCAGCAGCTCGTCGACCCGACCCAGCTGCACCCGCAGGATCGCGGCGGCGATGTCCGACAGCTTGTAGTTGTAGCCGATCTCGGTGAACACCGGGATCGGTAGGCCGACGACCTTGGCCTGCTCGAAGATGCTACCGATGCCGAAGGACGACCGTAGCCTCGCGTCCGCCGCGAGCGCTGGGTCGGCGGTGAGCAGAGCCCCTCCCTCACCGCTGGTGGCTCCCTTGCGTCCGTGGAAGGACAGGCAGGCCACCGGTGCCAGCGCGCCAGCCTCGCGCCCCCGGTACGTCGCGCCGACCGCACATGCAGCGTCCTCGACGAGAAACAGCCCATAGCGGTCCGTGACCGAACTCAGCTCCGCGTAGTCGGCGGGCAGACCGACCGTGTCCACCGCGATCACGCCCACTGTTCGCGGGCCGATGAGGTCCGCCACCGCCTGTGGGTCCACGGTGCCGGTGTCGGCACGCACGTCAGCGAAGATCGGGACCGCGCCGACGTACCGGACCGCGTGGGCAGGAGCCGGGAACGTGTAGTCGGCGACGATCACCTCGTCACCCGGCTCGACGCCGAGCGCGAGCAGGGCCAGGTGGAGCGCGGCGCCGCAGTTGCTCACCGCGACCGCGCCACCAGCCCCGTAGCGTTCGACCAGCTCGGTCTCCAGCGCCTTCCCTCTCGGGCCCTGACCGGCTGGCCAGCCTGAGGAGAACACCTCCGCGACGGCTGCCAGCTCCTGCTCGCCCAGGCTCGCGTGCACCAGGGGAATCGCGTCCATCGTGGTGACCTCCCGCTATGCTTCACGTCCGTTGGAGCTCAGGAGAGAGGGCGGTCCGTAGCGAAGTGGCGTGATCTGGCTGACGTCATAACGGTCGCGCAGCTGTTGCACGGCGTGCGGGTCCACGGCCCCACCCGCTGAGAAGATCTCACAGATCTCCTCGAAGTAGCGTTCATGGTCAGGTGACGGATAGCTCTGGAACAGCATGCGCGCCGGCCTGTCGGTAGCGTTGCGGAACGCGTGCGGGCATCCGGGTGGAACGAACATGCAGCTACCCGCACTGGCACGGATGGCTCGGTCGCCGTCCGGAGACTCCCAGTCCTGCCACCATTCGTCGGTACGTTTGACCGGCTCAAACGCCAGGAGGTCGAGCTCTCCTTCCAGGATGTAGAAGAGCTCTTGGGAGCGGTGATGGGTGTGCGCCCCGACGTCGAAACCGGGCGGGACCACGACCTCGAAGACCGATACGAACGAGCCGTGCGCGCCGGTGACCTTGAAGGTGACCTCCTGCGCCTTTGTCGTCAGCTTCCGACCCTGACCCGGTCGGACGATCAGGCCGTCCATGCGACTCGCTTCCTTGTCTGCGCGGTGTCCTGGGCTAGGGGGTATGCGGACGCATCCCGTTTCGTGCGGTCCATGCTCCTCGGCGCGTCAACGGTCCAGCTGCCCACCGCCATCTCGGCCGTGATGCCAGGACCGAAACCTGCGATCACGCCAGCAGCACCTGGCATCGTCGTCTCTTCGTCGAATAGCCTGCCCAACGCGTCGAGCACGACTGCGCTGGCAATATTGCCGTACTCCGTCAGGGTCGCCCAGCTGTGGCGGAACATCTTACGGTCGACATCCAGGTAACGGCTCAGGTCGTCCAGGATCCGCGGACCGCCGGCGTGAATGATGTAGAACCCGAGGTTGCCGATGTCCCAGCCGTGGTCCGTGGCGAGCTCGCGCAGCACCGGGGCGAGCGGTTTCATGGTGCTGGGCACCCGGCGGTCCAGCTGGAAGTGGAAGCCGGTGGGACGCACGGCGTAGGAGATCCATTCCTCGGTGTTCGGGATGAGATACGAGGCATTGCGCTCCAGCGCCACGCCGGTGCCGCCGCTGCCCCGCACCACGGCGGCCGCGACCGCGTCACCGAACAACCCGTCAGACAGCAGCGAACCGACACCGTCGTCATCAGGTTGGTAGCACAGCGAGCACAGCTCGCAGGAGACGATCAGAACGTTGCTGCCAGGGTGGGCCATGCAGAAGTCGTGGGCGCGGTTGATCGCCGCGCCACCCGCCGCACAGCCCAGCTGGGCAATAGGTATCTGTCGGGTGTTGGACCGGAAGCCCATGCTGTTGATCAGCCATGCAGTCAGCGACGGCATCAGGAATCCGGTACATGAGACGTAAATTATTGCATCAATATCACGTGCCGCCACGGAGGCATTCGCCAGAGCCCGCTCGATGACCTGGGGGCACCGTTTCTTTGATTCGAGCTCATAGGTGCGGTTGCGCTCCTCGAAGCCCGGGTGGCTGAGCGTTCTCTCGATAGGCTGCACGATATGTCGCTTCCGTACCCCGGTGTTCTGGATCAGGCGAAGCGCCAACGGAAGCTGCGGCTTTCCGGCGTGCACTCTTTCGGCAAACTCCAAGGTCTCTTCCATTGTGATGACATATTCCGGAACACTCACCGACGGCTTGCATAGCGTTGGCATGTCTGGAATCTACCTTCTGTAGAGTCTGCTTCCGTACGTGAAAGATTCCCTAGCGGTCTCCCTGTGCTGCCAGTTGGTTCATAGCAAGATCAGTCGTGACGCCGCCCCTGCGGCGCAGCTTCGGGCCGGCTCGGACATACGTCCAGTACGGTCATACATCTCGCTTGCCGTTGGCTTGGTGGCGACTTGGCGCCCGCTTGAGGGACCGGCTGTCGAAAGCGCACCCGCCGGGACTCTGGAGCGGTCACCCTGCTATTGACTAGAGACGATGTAGATGATGACCTTCAGTGGACGGCAGCTTGTCTAACCCGGTCGCCGCAGCGCGACAGGTGCCCGGAGCTGGTCAATGTCTGTATTGTCCGATATAAATGTAACTACATGCCCTGCCGCATGCGGACCGGCCACCGTCCGGCTAGACGGTAGGCATCCCCGACCATCACCACTCGACCCGTGTGGCGTTACACACACTTTTTCAATGTGATCACCAACGTCAACGTCACTTCTACTGTCGCTCGGACCGCGAGGCGGCGACCGGTCGCCGCCCATCGCGGGCCGGCCGAGCGGCCATCAGCCGCGCCATCAGCCGGCTCGCGCCATCCCTGCACCCACAGGCGCGGGGGCGTGGGCCGAGCCTGGGACCTTTCAGCGAACCATCCATGGCGACCGGCAGAAGTCATGTACTTAAATGGCTGCTCCGAAGTCTCCGGCCCGTTCGACCCGGCCCTTTGCGGCGGTACACGCCAAGTCGGCACCAACCCACTGAACAGTCTCACTCAAGCCCGGTGGCCGATGCTCACCTGCGCGGAGCAGTGGGAGGGGATGAGCCAGCCACGTCAACCAGTTCGGGCGCCCGGGCCCGACTCCTCCGGATCGACCTGGGAGCAGCCCGGTCGGCCCTGCACAGGCGGACGTCACCTCGGCGCTCGTCGAGCGTGTCCGCACGCGCCGCCGAGCCAGCGACAACCAGAAGCTTCCATCGAGTACCGCAAAGGAGGCGGTCTAGATGAAGGGCTCCACGATCCACCGGTCGATACGGAAGCGCGGCCTTCATCTCGGCATCGTGCCGGAGCTGGCCGCGGCCAGGAACAGTTCGACACCACTCATTCTTGACCACGATCTGGACACCCTCCCCGACGCGGGACGGCACCTGACCGCGGCCGAGCTCGCCCGGCACGTGGACGACCTGGCAAGCCGGCTGTGGGCGGCCGGGGTCCGGCCCGGAGAACACATCGCGATCCACAAGACCGCCAACTTCGATGTCTGGGTGCTCGCCACCGCGGCGGCACGCATCGGAGCAGTTCCCGTGATGCTGTCGCCCGCCCTCGACGGCGCGACCGTCGGCGCCCTGCTCAACCGGTTGGACCAGCCTAACCTGCTCACTGACGTGCCCAAGCTCGACGCACTGGCCGACGTGCGGGTCACCGACCTCACCAAACGGGTGATCATCGTGACCGGATGCCGGCCGGGTGCGGTATCGCTCACCGCGCTCGCCGGGAGCCCGCGGGTCCCACCGGTGTTCCGGGCAGCTGACGAGCCCGCGCTGATCACCCACACCTCCGGCACCACCGGCCTGCCCAAGCTCGTCGTGCACACACCGCGGACCATGGGCGCCCGGATCACGCCGCAGTGGTGGCTCCTGTCGTTGCTGAGGAGACAGGAGACCGTCGCGATCCACATCTCCTTCGTGCATTCGCGGATGTTCGCGGCGATGGCTCTTGCACTGCTGAGGGCGATGCCGGTGCTGCTCATGAACGAGTCCGACCCGGACCAGGCCGCCCAGTTCTTCCTCACGCACCGGCCAGGACTCATCGAGGCGCTTCCCAACTCGTTCATGGAGTGGGAGGGGCTGACCGACGACCCGCGGAAGCCGTTCGCGTCGGTGAAGTACTTCAGCAGCACGTTCGACGCGATGCACCCCAGAACAATGAGTCGGCTGCTCAGGTCGTCCGAGCGACGGGAGCCACTGTTCTTCCAGATCTACGGGCAGAGCGAGGTCGGTCCGGCCGTCGGTCGACCGTACTTCCTCCGGTCCGCCCACCGTACGGATGGACGCTGCGTTGGCTACCCGATGCCCGGCTCTGCGAGGGTCCGCGTGGTGGGCCGGAACGGCAAACGGCCGTCCGAGAGGAATCCCGGCTTCATCGAGGTCGGGTGGGTGGGCCTGGCGAAAACCTACTTCGGCGAGCAGGAGCGGTTCGACGCCAACATGCACGACGGCTGGTGGCGGACCGGGGACGTCGGTTACCGCACCAAGCTTGGCTGCCTGCACATGCTCGACCGGGAGGTGGACATGATCCCCGGGGTGCGCAGCATCCTCGAGGTCGAGGATCTCGTATTGAGCAGGCTGGAGGAGCTGAGCGAGCTTGTCGTGGTGCCGGGTGCGAAGTCCGAACCGATCCCGGTGATCTGCACCAACGACGACCAGCCGCTGGACCGGGACCGCTGGCGCGCAGCCGTTGTCGACTTTCCCCAGCTGGCGGACCCGGTCCAGATCCCGCATGCCGAGCTGCCGCGGACCGCCACGCTGAAGGTGAAGCGGATCGAGCTGTCCCGCTGGCTCGACGAACAGCTGGGGGAGCGGGTGTGAACCGCAGCCACCCGGAACGGGGCGGGTCCTCGCGACAACCAACTCGAAGGGACTAGTGCAATGACCCCAGAAGCCACGCTCGCGCGATTTCGCGAATACATGGTGGGACCCTCGCGGTTCATGACACTGCTGTCCTGCTTCGAGCTCGGCATCATCGACACGCTCCGGGAGAACCCCGGCATGACTGCGGCCAAGCTCGGCGACGCCCTCGGCGTCAAGCCGGATGCTGTGGAACAGCTCCTGCACCTGCTGGTCAAGGAGGGCTTCGTCGGGTACGACGAAGGTTCCGGCGCCTACTGCCTCGACGCGCTCGCGGGCGTCGCCAGGACCGACCTCCAGCGCGCACTCACCTACATGAACATGATCAAGGTTGTTGCGCTGAGGCAGCTGTTCTACCTCACCGACAGCGCCCGGACCGGCACGCTCGTCGGTCTGAGAGAGCTCTACGGGTCCGCAGGAACCCTGTACGGCGCCGTGGCTGAGCACAAGGACCTGCGTGAGTCCTGGGCGACGTTGATGGACACCGTCACCGCCCGCATCGATCCGTGGTTCTTCAGCAACATCGACATCCCCGCCGGCTCACGGGTGCTCGACCTCGCCGGAAACACCGGTCTCGGCGCCATTCACACCTATCAGCTGAATTCGTCGCCCGGACTTCGGGTGACCACCTTCGACCTGCCCGAGAAGGAGGACGAGTGCCTGCGCAACTTCCGGGCGCACGGTGTTGCGGAGCACTGCTCATTCATCGGCGGTGACGTCTTCGACGGCGTCCCCACAGGCTTCGACGTCGTGCTGATCAAGCACTTCCTGGACATGTTCGACAAGAGTGACGTGTTCCGGATCCTCGCCGGCGTCAACCAGTCGCTGGCGGTCGGTGGGCAGGTCAACATCATGGTGCCGGTGTACCCCGAGAACATCAGAGACTCCGACAACTACAACGTCGACTTCTTCCCGTCCTTCTTCATCGGCTGCACCATGGGTCAGGGCGGGCCGCAGAAGCTGTCGACGTACCGGAGCTGGCTGGAGGAGTGCGGGTTCCGGGTCACGAAGGCGGTCACCAAGGATCCCGCCGACATCCCGCCGGACGTCATCCCCGTACCGGCCGTCCTGTGCGCGACGAAGACCGCATGAGCAGCTGGCGTGTCCGCGCCCGCCGGTTGGCGTAGTGATGCGGCTGACGGGCTCGCCGGGGTATGCCCGGCGAGCCCGTCGCGGTGCGGCTATGCGTAGACCTCCAGCTCGTAGATGCGGGTGGCGGTGTCGGTCGACTGGGTCGGTGTGGTGACGTTCAGCCGCACGTAACGGGCGTTCACCGACACCGGGTGCGAGGTCACGCTGGCGGTGTTGGCGGTGACCGTCACCGGCGTGGTGAAGTTCGTGCCGTCGGTGCTGACCTGGATCGTGTACGCCCGCGTGTTCCACGTCGTGGTCTCGCCGCCGGCGCCGGCGTGCCGGATGGTGAACGACTGGACCGCGACCGTCGCACCGAGGTCAACTTGCAGGAACGACGGCACGACCAGCGAGCAGAACTTGTCGGAGGTGCCGCCGGACACGCTGCCGTTGACGGCCTTCTCCGGCCCCTCCGAGGCGCCGCACGGGGTGGACCCGGTCGCGGGCTTGTTGAGCGCCACGTTCGTCGGACCGCCGCCGGCACCGCCGTACACCTCGAACTCGTAGATGCGCGCGGCGCCGTTGCCGTCGTTGGCGGGTGTGGTGATGTTGAGCCGCACGTGGCGCGCGCTCACCGCGGCGATCGGGTGGTACGTACGGCTGGTGCGGTTGCCCGAGATGCTGATCCGGGTGGTCCACGTCGCCGCGTCCGGGCTGGTCTGGATCGTGAACGCGCCGGTGTTCCACCCGGTGGTCTCACCGCCGAGGCCGGCATGTTTGACCACAAAGGACGTGAGGTTCTGCGACGAGCCGAGGTCGACCTGGAGGAACTTGGTCCCCGCGGCCGTCGAGCACCACTTGCTGTTGTTGGACAGCGAGCCGTCCACCGCCTTCGCGGCCGCCTCCGACGTGGCGCACGCGGCGGAGGCGGTGACCGGCCGGTTCAGCGCGAGGTTCGTGCCGAGCTGCGGCGCCGCGGGCGGCGGCGTGAAGCCGTCGTTGAACGACGGCGGGACGTCCGCGGGGTTGGTGCCCCACGCCGAGGGCGAGCCTCCCATCGTGTACGACAGCGTCGCGCCGCCGGCGATGTCGGCGTACCGCAGCCAGTTGCGCTGCGTCGGCGCGCCGTTGACGGACAGGCTCTGCACGTACTGGGCCGACGGGCCGGCGCCGGTCGCGTTGATCTGGATGTCGCCCGTCGGCCGGTCGATGAGAATCGACGGGAACAGCGGGCCGTGCAGCGCGAGAGTGTCCGCCCCCGGCGTGGGCGGGTACATGCCCAGCGCCGCCCAGACGTACCACGCGGATGTCGCGCCGAGGTCGTCGTTGCCGGGCAGGCCGCCGGCGCCGGTGGTGAACGACTCGCTCATCACCCGGCGCACCGCCGACGACGTCCCGGCCGGATGCGCCGCGAAGTGGTACGCCCACGGCACGCCGTGCTCAGGCTCGTTGCCGATGTAGAAGTACGGCTGCGAGAGCCCGCCGTTGAGCTGGGTGAAGTGGTGGTTGAGGCGCTGGATCGCGGTCTGCCGGCCGCCCATGAGGTTGATGAGCGCGGCGAAGTTGTAGGTGACCATCCAGGTGTACTGCGACGCGTTGCCCTCGGTGTAGCCGGACGGGCTGGCCGGCACCAGCGGCCAGGGCCAGCTGCCGTCGGAGTTGCGGTCGTGGACGTACTGCGACTCGGGGTTGAAGACGTTGCGCCACCACTGGGCGCGCTGGATGTAGGTGTTGTACTTCGTGGTGTCCCCCAACGCCCGCGCGAACTGCGCGACGGCGAAGTCGGACACCGAGTACTCCAGCGAGTCCGACGGGTCCTCGTGGATGTAGTTGCGCTGGACGTACCCGCCCTGCCGGCCGCGGATGGGGCTGCCCTGGGTGGTGCCGCCGTTGGAGGAGGCGTGCATCAGGTTCAGCGCGGCGGTGGTGTCGAAGGAGCGGGCGCCGAACGCGTAAAGGCTCGTCACGATGACCGGGCCGGGATCGCCGGTCATGATGAACGCCTCGTTGTGGTTGTGCGACCACTTCGGCAGCAGCCCGCCCTGCTGGCCGTCGAGCACCATCGACCTGGCGATGTCGTTGGCCTCGTTTGGGGCGATGAGGGCGACCAGCGCCGCCCAGGACCGGTAGACGTCCCAGCCGGAGTAGTTCTGGTAGACGGTGTGGCTGGCGGTGTGGATGATGTTGTCGAAGCCGCGGTACTGGCCGTTGGTGTCGCTGGCGATGTTCGGGTTGACCAGCACATGGTAGAGCGCCGTGTAGAACTTCTGGAGGTCGGCGGAGCTGCCACCGGTCGCCTGGACTCGGTTCAGGATGGTGTTCCACGCGGTGTCCGCGTTGGCGCGTACCGTTGCGAAGTTGAAGCCGCTCTGCTCGGCGGCGAGGTTGCCCGCGGCGCCGGCCTGGCTCACGCACGAGATGCCGACCTTGACCTGCACCACGGCGTTGCCGGTGGTGTCGAAGTTGAGCCACCCGCCGGAGCTCACGCCGCTGCTGCTGGTCGAGCCGGGCGACACCGTGCTGCCGAGCCAGGTGCCGACGCTGGACGGGGTCCGGTCGAACTCCATCCGGAAGAAGATCTGGTACGTCTTTGAGCTGCCGCAGAAGCCTCCGCCGGTGACGCTGCCGGTCACCGTGCCGCCGCTGATCGAGATGGAGCCGCTGCGGCTGCCGGTGGCGCTGCGGCTGGTGTTGATGAGCACCTTTGCGCTCGTGGTGGCCGGGTAGGCCAGCCGCATGATGGCGGTGCGCCTGGTCGCCGAGAGCTCGGCCTGGGTGTTGCCGTAGTTGCTCAGCACCGCCTTGTAGTAGCCGGCCTGGGCGACCTCGCTCGCCTTGGCCTGGGTCGCCGCGTAGCCGGTCCAGCCCGTCCCCGGCGAGGTGCCGATGGCGCCGGTGATCGGCAGCAGCCCGAGGTCCTCGTTGTTGGCGCAGCCCGCGCCGTTGAAGTGGGTGAGGCTGAACTCCTGGATCTGGGTGTCGGAGAAGCGGTAGCCGGATGGCGAGGCGGTCGGTGTGTCCGGGCTGAACTGGACCATGCCGAACGGGACGACGGGTCCTGGCACGGTGCTGCCGCCGGCGCCACCGGGCACCGGGTTCGGCGAGTTGCTGTCGTCGGTGCCGATGAAGGGGTTCACGTACTGGGTCAGTGCGAGTACGGCGGCGTGCGCCGGCGCCGCGGTGAGGGCGACGGCGGCGGTCGCCGCGAGCAGCAGGGTGAGCGCGGCGGTCGCCGATTTCCGGGGTGGTCTCATGAGGTCCTCCGGCGGTGGACGGTTGGGGGTAGATGCGAGACTTCGACCAGTGCCAATGTCGGACATAGTCAGTCAACCGCCTTAACCGTTCGCCAGACATCGATGGAACGGCTTAACTGCAAAGTCGGCGGCCGCCCGCCCACGGTCGGGGCCGCCCGCCGAGACCCGCGTGGCGCGCCAGGCACGGCTACCGCTACCGTGCGATCATCCTGCGCCGGCGGCGACGGACCGGAACGCGGCGACGTGGAGCGCGAGGCCGGCCGGGAGGTCACCGACGCTGCCGACGTGGCACCGAGGTCCACACTGGAGCATGCCAGCCAGCCCCGGCGCACAGGAAGGCCAGGCGACCGGCATCGCCGGTCCCCGGGATCCCGGCAGCGGAAGCAACGGAGCCAAGAATAGATATGAACATCACTATGATGAATATCATATCGATGTATGTCTACAATATGTCACGTCGGCCACGACGACCCCCTCCGCGTCGATCGGAGACCGATGGGCGAACACCCTGCCAAGCCCGGCAAGGAGCGGGGCTACCGCCGCGGCGTCGCGCGGCACGGCGGGGCGACCAGAACGCGTACGCCGATCAATGTCCTGGTCTGCGACCGGCTGACGGTCGTCACCGCCGGCATCCGCGCCGTGCTCGAGCGTCAGCCGGACATCGGCGTGGTCGGCGAGGTCACTGACGGCCACCGGGCGGTCGCAGTCGCCCGGACGCTGCGTCCCGATGTCGCGATCGTAGATGCGGGCCTCCCGCCGCTTGAATGCGAGGAGCTGGTGCGCCGGCTCCGCCAGACCGACGTGCTGGCCGCCCCCAAGGTCATCGCGCTGGAGACCGACGGTGGCTTCGACCCGGTCCCCGTGATCTCCGCCGGGGCCAGTGCGGTGCTGTCCAAACGTGACATCGTCGACTGCCTCGCCCACGCGGTCCACGTGGTCGCGCGGACAGACGTGCTGATCTTCCCCGGCGTATTCAGCGACCGCCTTCACTGGCTCGCCGGCAACCCGGCCCGGGGGCCGGTGACGGCCATACCAGGCGCCGACCTCACCGTCCGGGAACGCGAGGTGCTGCTGCTGGTGGCGCGCGGCCTCACCAACTGCCAGATCGCCGCCGCCTTGCATGTGCGGGAGACGACGGTGCGCTCCCACCTCTACCATCTGCTGCACAAGCTCGGCCTGCGGGACCGGGCCCACGCGGTGGCGTTCGCGTACGAGATGGGGCTGGTCCGAGCAGCGACGACGTAGCCGCGCTGCTCGGACCGTCCGCATCAGCTGGCCCCGGCCGCGGCGTCAGTCGGCCCCGGCCGCGGTCGTCACGCCGGTGGCTTCGGCCCGGAACCGGCCCAGCGCCTTCATATCGATCTTGACTTTGGCCTGTGGTCGCAGCCGCTGCTCCAGCTCGGCCATGAGGGCATCGCGTCCCTCCTGCACCATCAGCTGGCGTACCCGCTGTTCGGCCTGGGCGTTCCAGGGTGCGTGGTCAAGGTGCACATCGGTCACCCGGACCACCCAGTACCGCCCATCGCCGGTGTCGGCCAAGCCCACCTCACCGCTGCGCCGGACCGCCACGGCGATCCGACCGACCGCAAGCGGTACCTCGGTGGGTGTCGGCCCCACCTCGGCGAGGTGGCCACCGTTCGCGCGCGAGGCGGGATCGACCGAGTGCCGGGCGACGAGCTCGCGGAACTCGCTGTCGCTGGCCCGAGCCGCCTCGGGCAGCAGCTGCTCGGCGACCCGCCGGTCGGTGACCACCACGGCCGCCACCCGCGCCGACCGGAAGCGAGCAAGCCTGTCGTGATGCGCCTGGAAGAAGGCCCGGGCCTGTTCGGACGTGAACGCCTCGGCGCGGATCCCCCGCCGGGCCATCTCCCGGTCGATCAGGGTCAGGTTGAGCTGCGCGTCGACGGCGCTGCGCGGACCGGAAGGGGCGGTGATCCCCTGCCGCCGGGCCTCGGCCGCGAGGAGCCGGACGAGGACCGCGTCGCGCAGCGCCGCGTCGACCGGGTCAGCCGGCGGCTTGACACCGATCCACGGCGCCGAGGGCCGGACGTGCTGCCCGACCTCCACGCCGTACACCGGTTCGCCGTCCACGGTCGCGATCGCGGTCTCACCGATGTCCGTGGGCTTGCCAGACCCGGACGAGGCGAGACCGGCCGCCGAGGCCAGGACGGCCCCGGTGACGAGCGCCACCACGGCGACCGTCACAAGGAGCCACCCTGACCTGGCGACCCCGCGCTGGCCCGGCTCCGGACCAGCCTCGCTGGCCGTGGTCAACACTGCCACCCGCAGTTCTGGGTGCCGTACAAGAAGTCGTCGTCCGCCTCCCAGTACTCGTCACCGCACTCCGAGTCCCACGGGTTGGCGCAACCGCCGTGGTAGCGGCAGCACGAGTCGTGGTCGTGACAGTCGTAGGTGTAGATACCCAGGCCGTCCGGCACACAGCAGCCACCGCCGCACCGGCCCCAGCAGTCCCGGGCCTTGCCTACCGCCTCGTAGGTGCACGTGAAGCAGTGACCGTCCGCGTCGTGGCACTCCAACCAGCTGCCGCTGCACCCGATGTACCAGACGCCGTCCTCGTTCGACTGCTGGCACAGCACCGACACCTCACCCGTCACCGGATCGACGCACGGCTCCTCGGACACGTTGCGCGGTCCGGCCGTCCTGGGGTCCTTGACCCCGTGCCGTTGCTGGGTGGGGCTGATCTTCTCGCTGGCCAGCACCAGACCCGCGGGCGCTTCCGACCAGTACATGACGGCGCGGTAGAGCAGCGCCTCGTGCGGGCCCAGCGGGCTGCGCTTGGGCGCGAGCTGTCCGGCCAGTGCCCGCTCCAACGCAACGAGCGCCATCTTGCCCTCGGTGCCCAGGATGTTGCCGTGCCCATCCCAGGCTCCGGTGCGGGCGGCGAAGTCCACCGTCACGTCGAGCGACTTGCCGTTCACCTCCACGTGCAGGGTCGCCTGGTCCGTGCCGGTACGGTCCGCGCGGTAGGTGACCAACGAGCCGGCGACTCCGTACCGGCCCTCGATCCTGGTGTTGTCCCGCTGGCTCAACACCAGGTCACCCGCTGCTGACGGCGGTGTCTGCTGCGCCTGCAGCGCCGTCACCGGCATGGCCATGACGATGGTCAGCCCGAGTCCTGCCGTCAGCGCCAGCCGACGTGCCCAACGGTTGCGTGTCGTACGCACTCCGCCAATCCCCTCCCCTCTCCGCTAGGTGGGGCGCGGACGCGGTTGTCCGCTGGTCGCGACCATAAGGTGACCGGGTGTGCACGTCTTCCGCCCACTGTGGAACTTTGGCTCCGCACCGCGAGGATGCGGTCGCGTGGCTCAACACCATGCCTAAGCGTGCTGTTGAGGTGATCGTGGGTCGGTGCGTTGGACGACAATCAACCAGCAGCGTTGCGGCTGCGAGATCGTAGGGAGGGGCCATGCGCCTGGTCCAGTTTGCAGGAGGCGTCGTTCTCTTCGCCGCCCTGGCCGTGCCGTTGGTGCTGTCCCGCAGGTGGCGGGGCAGCGCGTACCGGTCGAGCCGGCTGCTGCTGCTCGCGGCGGTCGTGGCGGCGGTCGCGACCGACCTCGCTGTGCTGCCGATGCTCTACGCCGACGACGCCGGGGCCGCGGGCATCGCCGCCACGACCGTCCCGCCGGTGGTGCTGACGCTCCTGGGCGCCGCAGCATCGCTGCTCGGCCAACCCACTGCCGCGACGGTGGTCGTCTGGACCGCCGTCGTGCTGATGCTCGCATTCATCGTCGTGTACGCGCTCGGCCTGGGGTGTCTCTACGTCCCGACCGCTTTCCTCATGCTCGCCGGCGCCATCGCCCGCCGGCCGGCGGGCGGGCCGGTAAAGCGGTCGGCTGGATGAATCCACAGCCTGGTAGCGCTCACGCAGCTCGGCCAGCCGCTGCGGGTCCCGGGCAGGCACGCTTCGTGCCCAGCGGCCCGGACCTCGGTGCGGGCGTCGGTCAACGCGGCGGTGACCTGCCCGGTCGGCTGCCAGGGCCGAGCTTGGCCACCGCCCGGCACCGGCACATCACGTGAACCACGCACTGCTGGATCCCGGCCAACCCAGCAACCCGTTCGCAGCAACATCCTACCGCCCGCTTATTCCCTACGCCGCCCGATCCCAGGGATACGGCATTGCCTTAAGTCGATCTACATGAGCCAGGTGCCGACGCTGAGCTTCATGATTTCCACGTGCGGCGGCCTCGTCGGCCCAGGCCTGGACTTCGGCTATCCGCTCCTCGTGCTCCGCCACCAGCGCGTCTCGTAGGGCCTGGATATGCGGATCCACTGCTGTCATGGTCCATCTCCTAGCCGCTCATCCAGCTTGCCAAGCTCGTACCTACTATCTTCGATTCGGGTTCGATAGAATGCCTGATGCTCCTCGTACTGTGCAACTAATTGGCGATCGCGCTCGACTTGGGCCACGAGCCGGATGCGCTCAAACTCGTCATCTTCCCTGGATGTCGTCATCGCACCGCTGGGTCTGAAACGTCTTTGTCGCGTCGAGGCCTCGGCACCCGCCTCGGCACCTCAAGCGCTTGGAACTCGAATCCCCGTGTCATCACAGGGCCAGTTTAGGGCCGTACGGCGCCAGAGTAGCGTACCGGCGCGCTGTTGTAACGATGACGGAGGTTGGGCGGCGCCAGACCAGGCGGCGGAGAGTCACCAGGTGACGAGGAGCTCGCGCGGGCCGCGGGCGACCATGCCGGTGCGCCACGGCACGTCCTTGGCGGACGCCACAAGGGCGAGGCTGGGGAACCCGGCGGCCAGGGCATCCGTCGCCACCTGCAAGCCCCATCCGCGGCCAACTCGCGCCCAGGCAGTGATGCGGGCCGTAGCCGACGGACAGGTGTGGATTTCGTGTGCCCGAAGTCGGCGAGTCGGGTCGGTGAAGGCGTTCGGGTCGCGGTCAGCAACGCTGATGGCTGGTAGCACCGCCTTACCAGCCGGCACCAGTACCCACCCGCATCTACATTTCTACATCCTCGGCGACCATCCGGGAAACGCGGCGTGCCCCCGGTGCGGCACGTACCGCAGTATCTCTCCCGCTGCCGATGGTCAGTTCCCGGCTGCTTGTCCCACCTTCATTTCCGCGCTGTCACGGGTGGGTCACGTTGGTCAGCGGGCGAACTGGAACCAGTTGAGGTTGACAAAGTCGCCACCGGTGCCGGTGAACGTGATGAACAGGGTGTGTATGCCAGTCGCCGTGCCGCTGAGGTTCGCGGTGACACTGGTCCACGACTGCCAGCCGCCGGTGTTGCTGACCGGGACGCTGGCGATGATCGGGCCGGTGGTGCTGTCCAGCCGGTACTGGACAGTGCCGCTTGCGGTCGAGCCCGACGCCAGCCGCGTTGTCACCGACACCGCCGGCGTGGCACCGAAGTCCACACTGGAGTATGACAGCCAGTCACCCGGCGCTATCCAGCCGACGTTGAGCCCACCACCGGTGTCACTGGTCGGCTCCGTCTGCGTGCCGGACTGCTGGCTGTAGCTCTCCGCCTGGCGCTGGGTGTACGCGTTGGGCAGGCCCTGGCGGGTGAACTGGAACCAGTTGAGGTTGACAAAGTCGCCACCGGTGCCGGTGAACGTGATGTAGAGCGTGTGCACGCCGGTGGCCGTACCGCTGAGGTTCGCGGTGACACTGGTCCACGACTGCCAGCCGCCGGTGTTGCTGACCGGCACGCTGGCGATGATCGGGCCGGTGGTGCTGTCCAGCCGGTACTGAACAGTGCCGGTCGCGGTCGAGCCCGACGCCAGCCGCGTTGTCACCGACACCGCAGACGTCGCTCCAAAGTCCACACTGGAGTACGACAGCCAGTCACCCGGCGCGATCCAGCCGACGTTGAGCCCACCACCGGTGTCGCTGGTCGACTCCGTCTGCGTGCCGGACTGCTGGCTGTAGCTCTCCGCCTGCACCACCTGGTACGGGTCCCGGTTGGCCGGGGCGAAGGTGAGACCGAAGCCCAGCGGGAACAGCGGGGTCTGCCCGTCGCCGTCGTTGATGGGCTGCTGGCTGGCGCTGGACATCCAGGTCACCGGCAGCTTCCCGGTCGGCTGGGCGACCCCGAAGAGGATGTCGGCGACGCCCTGCCCTTCGGTCCCCGGCAGCCATGCGGCGACCAGCGCGTTCCAGTTCGGCAGCTGGCCCGCGATGTCCAGGGGGCGCCCGGAGACCAGCACCACGACCACCGGCACCCCGGCCGCCCGGAGCGTGGCGATCGTGTTGAGGTCCGTGCTGTCCAGACCCATCCCGCCGGGGCGGTCGCCCACCCCTTCCGCGTACGGCGTCTCGCCGACCACGGCGATCGCCGCCCGGTAGCTGCCGTCGATGCCGGCGCCGCTGGCGTTGTACGTCACCGTGGTAGAGGCGCCGACCGTGTTGCGGATGCCTTGCAGGATCGTCGTGCCCGGCGTGATGCTGCCGCTGCCGCCCTGCCAGGAGATGGTCCAGCCGCCGCTCTGGTGGCCGATGTTGTCGGCGTTCTTGCCGGCCACGAAGATGCGGTTGTTGTCGCGAGCCAGCGGCAGCACGCTGCCGGAGTTCTTCAGCACCACCTGCGACTCGCGCACGGCCTGGCGGGCCAGCGCGCGGTGCGCGGCACTGCCCACAGTGGACGTGTACGAGCGGTCGGTCAGCGGCCGCTCGAAGAGCCCCAGCTCGAACTTCTTGGTGAGGATGCGCCGGTTGGCGTCGTCGATGCGGGCCATCGTGACCCGGCCGGCCTGCACCTCGGTACGCAGCAGCGCGATGAAGTTACGCCATTCGTACGGCACCATGACCATGTCGATGCCGGCGTTGATGGCGGTGCGTACCTCGGTCGCCGTGAAGCCGGGCTGGCCATCGATCTGGTCGATGCCGTTCCAGTCCGACACGACGAAGCCGGCGAAGCCCAGCTCTCCCTTGAGGACGGTGGTGATGAGGTACTGGTGGCCGTGCAGCTTGACGCCGTTCCAGGAGCTGTACGAGATCATCACCGAGCCGACGTTGCGCCCGACCGCCTCCTGGAACGGCGGCAGGTGGATGGCGCGCAGCTGGGCCTCGGTGAGCTGGGTGTTGCCCTGGTCCACCCCGCCGGTCGTGCCGCCGTCACCGACGTAGTGCTTGGCGGTGGCCAGCACCGACGCCGGACCGTTGAGGCTGCTGCCCTGCAGCCCGGTGATGATCGTCGCCATTTGGGTGGGCAGGCCGGGCACCTCGCCGAACGACTCGTACGTGCGGCCCCACCGGTCGTTGCGCGCGACGCACAGGCACGGCGCGAAGTCCCAGTCGATGCCGGTGCCGGAGACCTCCTCGGCCGTGGCGCGGCCGATCTGCTGGACCAGCGCCGGGTTGCGGGTGGCACCGAGGCCGATGTTGTGCGGGAAGATCGTCGCCCCGACCACGTTGTTGTGCCCGTGCACCGCGTCCACGCCGTAGACCAGCGGTATGCCGAGCGGCGTGGCCAGCGCCGCGTTCTGGAAGCTGTCGTACATGTTCGCCCACGACGTGGCGTTGTTCGGTGACGGTGCCGAGCCGCCGCCGGACAGCAGCGAGCCGAGGCGGAAGCTGGTGATGTCCGCGTTGCTCACCGCGCCGCGCTCGGCCTGGGTCATCTGGCCGAGCTTCTCGTCCAGGCTCATCCGGCTGAGCAGGTCCGCGACCCGGGTCGGGACGGGCAGCGACGGGTCGTGGTAGGGCAGGTGGGTCGCTGCCGCGCGGCCGGGTGCGACGAGGCCCACCCCGGCCACCGCGGCCAGCACGCACGCGGCAACCACCGCCGGACGGCGCGGCCATGCCCGGCGCCGCCGTGTCCCGCGCGGCGCTCGGCTTCGCTGGGACGTGCCGGTCAGGCTCTGGTGTGCCATGGCTCAACCCTCCTCGGGCCGGTACGACTTCTATTGGCACATGACGATCACTCGGGTGCCAGCTCTGGCCGCGCCTTCGGCGCCAGGCGCCAGATCGGAGCGGGTACGGCGTGGCGCACCACTCTCCTGACCGGGGAGGCGCACGGCCTCCCCGGTCAGCTCAGCGCTGCCGTGCTCCCGGCTACCCGAGGCCGTTCTTCATGGCGGTGATCAGCTCACCGCCGGTCGTGTCGCCGGAGAGCTCCCAGAAGAACGCCCCACCGAGGGCCTGGTTCCTCGCGTAGGTCATCTTTCCGCCGATGGTGCTTGGCGTGTCGTAGCTCCACCATTGCCCGCCGCAGTAGGCGTAGGCGGTGCCGGCCACGGTGCCGGTCGCCGGACACCGGGTCTTGATCACCTTGTAGTCGTCGACGCCCTGCTCGTAGGTGCCGGGCGCCGGGCCGGTGGCCGAGCCGCCCGGGGCGCTCTGGGTCACCCCGGTCCAGCCCCGGCCGTAGAAGCCGATGCCGACCAGCAGCTTGCTGGCCGGGATGCCTTTGCCTTTGAGCTTCTGGATGGCCGCGTCGGTGTAGAACCCCGCGATCGGGATGCCGGTGTACGAGGTCAGCGGCGAGTGCGGGGCGGTCGGACCGTCCGCGTCCCAGGCGCCGAAGAAGTCGTACGTCATCACCATGTACCAGTTGACGTACTGGGCCGCGCCGCCGTAGTCGGCCGCGTCGATCTTCCCGCCGCTGGTGGCGTCGGCGGTGATCGCCGCGGTCACCAGGTTCGACCCGAACCGGGTGCGCAGCGCCGACATCAGGTTCCGGAAGGAGGCGAAGCCGCTGGAGTCGCAGCTGAGGCCGCAGGCGTTCGGGTACTCCCAGTCGATGTCGATGCCGTCGAACACGTCCGCCCAGCGCGGGTCCTCGACCAGGTTGTAGCACGAGTTGGCGAACGCGGTGGGGTTGGCCGCCGCCTGCCCGAAGCCGCCCGACCAGGTCCAGCCACCGAACGACCACAGGACCCTGAGGTTGGGGTAGATCCTCTTGAGCTTGCGCAGCTGGTTGAAGTTGCCGCGCAGGGCGCCCGCGTCCCAGGTGTCGGCGACGCCGTCCACACTGGACGCGGCGTCGTAGAACTTGTCGTACGCGGCGTAGCTGTCACCGATGGTGCACTGGCCGTTCTGCACGTTGCCGAACGCGTACGTGATATGGGTGAGCTTGCCCGCCGACCCGCTGGTGTGGATGTTCTTGACATGGTAGTTACGCCCGTAGACGCCCCACTCGGCGAAGTAGCCGATCAGCTTGTTGCCGCCGCCGGTGCATCCGGTGGTGGAGCCGGTGACCGAGTTGCTGGCGGCGGAGACGTTGCCGGCCGCGTCGCGGGCCCGGACCGTGTAGGTGTAGCTGGTGCAAGCGGCGAGACCGGTGTTGGTGTAGGACAGCGTCGTGCCGCTGACCGACGCGATCTGCGTTGTGCCGCGGAAGATGTTGTAGCCGGTGACCCCGACGTTGTCGGTTGAGGCGTTCCAGGCCAGCGCGACGCTGCTGCTGGTCACACCGGTGACCCGAAGGTTGGTCGGGGCGGTCGGCGGTGTGGTGTCACCGCTGCCGGGGTTGGTGGTGACCGTGATCGCGTTGGACGCTGCGGACACGTTGCCCGCGGCGTCGCGCGCCCGCACGGTGTACGTGTAGGACGTGCTCGGCGACAGCCCGGTGTCGGTGTAGGACAGCGTCGTGCCGCTGACGGTGGCCACGGCAGTGGAACCGCGGTAGACGGTGTAGCCGGTGACCCCGACGTTGTCGGTCGACGCGTTCCAGGCCAGCGACACGCTCGACGATGTCGTACCGGTCGAGCGCAGGTTGGTCGGCGCGGTCGGTGGGGTGGTGTCACCGCCGCCACCCCCACCGGTGACCTCGATGGCGGAGATGGTCCCGTAGTTGGCGCCGCCGTTCATGTTGAACGCCACGTTGAGCTGGCCGTCGCCCACCGACGCGGTGAAGGTCCGGTCGCAGGCCGTGAACGCGCCGCAGGACGCGAAGATGTCGAACGCGGTGAGGACCGTCGTGGCTTCGATGCGTACGTCGAACTTGCGCTGGCCGGCGGCGTTGGCCCAGTCCTCGACCATCTTCAAGGTGACCTGGTAGGTGCCGTTGGCCACGTCGAACTTGTACCCGGCCCAGTTGTGGAACAGGTTGTAGCTCTGGTAGAGCGAGTCGTCGGTGGTGCCAGCGATGGGGCTCGGGGTGGTGGCGGAGCCGTAGCGGATGTCGTAGCCCCAGTTGCCAGCGCTGTACGCCTGGTCGGCTGACCAGGCCTTGCCGGTGCTGTCGGTGAACGAGGAACCGTTGGCGTTGACGCGGACCGGGACGGACACGACCGCGTCGGCGTTGACGGGTACGAACAGGACGGAGGCGAGTGGCAGCAGCAGTGCGACCGCCCATGCTGCGCGCTTCGAGGTGGTTCGGAGTCTCATTGCGGGCTCCATGTGCCTGGGGGTACGGGGAAGGCGCGAGGCGTACTCACGCTGGGAGAGGCGGCGGAGAGGCGAGGACCGGAGCGGCCGTACTTCGCCGGGGCCATGCGGCGGTTGGTGGTCGCGGTCGGTCGCGGAGGCGAACGCTGCACGTTGCCCTCCTGGAGCTTCGCGGACAGATACTCCAGATCAAAATCTTTTAGGAAACTTTATTTATAGATAGGAAGGTACCGAGCCGCAGCACGTCCGTCAATATTTGGCGACGGGTCGCCGGGCCGGTTTGCCCTGGTCACGGCGTCTGACCACTTCTGCAGGCATTGCGTCCCGATGGGCTGAGCCGGGCCGAGGCGGCCGGGCTCTGCTCGATCACCCGACCAGGCGAGCCGGGTGCTGCGACGCCGCGTCCACGGGGGCAAGCTGGTGCGGCAGGGCGAGCGCCGCAGCGCGGTCTCCATGATGGGTGCGGGCGGATCAGCGGGGTCGTCGGATGGCCGACCTGACCGATCCGGCGCTCGCCGACACACTCGGCCGGTACCGCGACTAACCGGGTGGCCGCTGGCTGGCGGCGGGTCCGGCATCGGTGCGGCCTGTGGTCCGCTCGTTCACCGACGCCGCTACGGCAGGCCGCGCCGGTTGAGCTCGGCGATGAAGTTGCGCTTCGGCTTGTGCGCCGCGCGCAGCCGGGCGAGGTAGGCGGTGACCTGCCCACTCGCGTCGGGCTCGTCCAGCGTGGCGTAGAGAGCCTTGACGCGTACAGCAAGGTCGGCGGCTTCGGCGTACGACTGGTTGTTGCGGGCCTCGACCTTCTTCTCGATGATGCGCTGGTAGACCGGGATGGCGTCCTGGGGATGGGTGCTCCCGCGTGCCTCGGCAAGGCGCAGCCACTGCGGATCGGTGGCGGCGTGCTCGTGTGCCGCGGCCCACGCGGCTTCGGTCTCACCCTCCCACAGCAGGACGTCGACCAGAACGTTGCCGTACCAGGCCGGCAACGCACCCCGCGCGGCGTTGCCGGCCGGGCGGAGCAGGTCCAAGGCCCAGACGCGGGTGGCCGGCCAGTCGTCGACGACCTCGGCAGCCGCGCGCAGCGCCTGGTACGCGGCGACGCTGCGCGTGCGCTGGAGCTGCTCGCGCCGCAGCCTCAGCACATCGGCGTGGCGCCCTGCCTCGGCGTAGCGGGTGGCGACGAGCTCCACAAGGGACCCGTCGGCGCGCTGACTGCCGGCGATGCCGCGTTCCGCCCAGTCCAGGGCCTGTGCGTGTCGTCCGGCCCTGGTGAGCACGTCGACGATGCGGTTGTATGCGATCCCGTAGGGCTGGTTCGTGCTGAGCACGGCGACCAGCAGGTCCACGTCGTCGCGGGCGCGCGCCCAGCTCTCCATCAGGTGGACGATGTGGTAGCCGCTGTGACTGCGGTTGCCGTCTGGAAGGGCACGCCATCGGGCGGTCAGCTGCTCGCCGTAGCGGGCCAGCCCGTCCTCGCCGAGCTGGTCGGTGTAGTCGGCGATGTCCAGGTGCGGCCAGTCGAAGCCGGCGGTCTGGAAGTCGAGCAGCCAGTCAGCGAGCTCCCTCGGCTCGGGACGGGTGTCGGCGCAGACCTGTGCATGCAGCTCAGCCAGCTCCTCGGCGGCCGCGCCGACATGTCCGTCGGAGTCGTCGATGGAGCCGCACGCCTGGCCCAGCCGCTGGAGCGCGTACCGCACCAGGCTGACGGTGGCAGCGTCGTGGCCGCCGTCGTGCAGGTCGGTCAGCCAGGCGATGAGATCGTGGACGCCGTCGGCGTAGCCGGATGCCTCCCCGTAGCTGACGTGCCCGTCGACGGCGAGTAGCTCCTCGATCTGCTCTATGGCTTCGTCAACGTCCAGTGGCGTCCCGGCCCGGCCGATGGCGCGCAGCTCCAGCCGCTGCCGTAGGGCCGCGTCCCGGCCTGCGGCCTCGATCAGCAGGTCGACCAGCTCGGCATGCGCAAGCGTGGCGAGGTAGTCGGCGAGCCCGGCCGGATCGGTGGCATCCGTCGTCAGGCTGCCGTGCTCGGCGTGGTAGAGGTAGATCAGCGCCACCGCCACGCAGTGCTTGCAGAAGTTGCCCTCCTCGCCGTACGGGCAGTCGCAGTAGCCGTCCAACCCGTTGTCGAAGGTGAGCGTCACTTCGTACTCATCGGTCCCCTGGACCGCGGCGGACACCTTGGTGCCCTCGAAGGCCAACTCGGTCACGTTGTCGATATAGCTCACGCCGCGGTCGTAGGATGCCTGGCCGGCGAGGTCGAGGATGTCGTCCTTGGTGTAGGGCAGCACCAAGGTATTCAACACCAGCGGAATGCTAGGCGCCCCGGGTCACGGCCAGGTCGGCGACGACAGGAAGGTGGTCGGAGGCGAGCGTCGCCGGTACGGTCGCCTGCCGCACGGTGATGCCCGGCGAGACGGCGACGTAGTCGATGCGCCGGTCCGGCCTGTTCGCCGGGTAGGTGAGCCCTCCCGCCGCGCCGTTGGCCTGCGCCCAGGCGTCGGCGACGTAGCCCCACAGCGGCTGGATCTCCGGCGCGTACGGCGGTGCGTTGAGGTCGCCGAGGAGCACCTGCTGCGGGCGGTCCTGGTGGTGCCGGTCCTCGGCCATGATCCGCAGCGTGTCTGCCACCTGGAGCCGCCGCACGGAGGGGTCGGCGCGGTAGTCCAGATGGGTCGCGTACACGTGCACGAGCGCGCCGCGCACGTTGACCACGACCTCGGGGAAGCCGGGTGCCAGCTCCGGCGACGGGTTCGGCACCTGAGTCGACAACCGGGTGACCCAGTGGTTCTCGGCGTGGACGACCGGGTGGCGGGAGAGGATCGCGATGCCGTACTCCCTGCGGAGCAGGCTGCCCGGCGGCGGGTCGAGGTCGTAGATGTGGCCGAAGAAGACGCTCATGTCCAGCGCCTCGGCCAGCTCTGTGGCGAGGTCACGCCACTGGCTGCGGCTGCCCCAGTGGACGTCGACCTCCTGCAACCCGACCACGTCCAGGTCCAGCTGCCGGATGGCGTCGGCCTGGCGGGCGATGTCGAACCGGTTGTCCATCCCCGCACCCGCGTGGATGTTGTAGGTCGCCACACGCAGGGGCACCTGGCGGGCTGCGGTGCCCAGCTGGTCCGATGCGACCGCGTACGCGCTGGCGGGAAGGACCGCCAGGAGGACGCCGAGCAGCGCACCGGCCCACAGCGTGCGTTGTCTCGGGGTGGGTCGGTCCATGGCTGCTCCCGGTTGTCAGGCGGCTGTCTGCCTGGCCGGCGGCCGGTCGGGAACAGCCGCCGGCCAGGCAGTCGTCGTCTCAGGTGCCTAAGGTTCAGTAGGTCAGGCCGTGGCCGTATGGGTAGAGGGGGGTGGTCGGCTGCCCGGCGACGGGGACCGTCACCGGAAGCTTGCCGGCCGGCGACACCTCGCCGAACAGGACCTTCACCACGCTCTCCAGGGCGATGCCGGTGTAGGAGTACGTGGCGACGTAGGTCGCGGCCTGGGTGAAGTAGGCGATGTCATAGGGGTCGCGGACGGCGAGGACGATCACCGGCTTGCCCGTGGCGACCAGGGCCTTCACCAGCGCCTGCTGCCCGGCCTGGGTGGGCCTCCAGGCGTTGTTGGTGGTCACGACGATGACCTCGCTCGTCGCGGCTCGGGCAAGGGCGGTGTTGATCCTGGTCAGGCTGGGGTTGATCCCGGTCTCGTAGACGTCGGTGGTGGCACCGCGCGCGCCGATGTGGCCGGCGAGGGTCGCCGTGGTCGAGACACCCCAGCCGGTCACCAGGACCTTGCGGGATGTCGGAGCCAGCGGCAGCACGCCGGCGTCGTTCTTGACCAGCGTGGTGGTGCCCTCGGTGATGCGGTGGGCCTCGGCGTAGTGGGCCGGGGTCCCGACGACCGAGCCGATCTCCTCCGGGTTCACGTACCGCTCCCGGAACAGCCCCCGGTAGAACTTCAGCCGCAGGACCCGGTACACCGACTCGTCAATGCGGCTCTCGCTGATCTCACCGCTGCGTACGGCGTTGAGCACGGCGTTGTAGGCCAGGTCGATGCGGGGCGGCATGAGCAGCATGTCCACGCCGGCCTTGAGCGCGAGGACCGGCACCCGGTCGTCGCCATACTTGTCCCGCACGCCCTGCATGCCGAGGGCGTCGGTGACGACGACACCGTCGTAGCCGAGCTCCTCCCGAAGAATACCGGTCATGATCGGCCGGGACAGGGTGGCCGGGTCGTTGGCCGGGTCGAGCGCCGGCACGATGATGTGCGCCGTCATGATCATGTCGATGTCGGCGGCGATGGCGGCCTTGAAGGGTGGCAGGTCGAGCCGCTCCCACTCCTCGCGGGTATGGGTGATCAGCGGAACCCCGGTGTGGCTGTCGACGGCGGTGTCCCCATGTCCCGGGAAGTGTTTGGCGGTCGCGGCGACGCCGTCGCGCCGCTGGTAGCCGAGCACCTGCGCGGCGGTGAGCTGCGCGACCAGCTGCGGGTCCTCACCGAACGACCGTACGCCGATCACCGGGTTCAGCGCGTTGACGTTGACGTCGGCGACCGGTGCGTAGTTCTGGTTGATCCCCAGCGCGCGCAGCTCCCGGCCGGTGATCTGGGCCGCCACGAACGCGTCGTACGGGCTGCGGCCGGCGCCCAGCGCCATGTTCCCCGGGAACGCTGTGGCCGGCGGCCCGACCCGGGCCACGATCCCCTGCTCCTGGTCGGTGGTGATCAGCAGCGGGATCCCCGAGCGCTGCGCGGCCGCCACCTCCTGCACGCCGTTGGAGAGGTTCGCGATCTGGGCGGGGTTGTTGACATTGTTCGACCAGGCGAAGTAGATGACCCCGCCGAGGTGGTACCGCTCGATGAGCGCCTTGGCGTTGTCCACGCCGTGCGCGCTGCGGTTGTTGGCCACGTCGGCCGGGTTGGCCGTGGTGGCGGTGTCGCCGTAGGCATAGGTCACGAAGAGCTGGCCGACCTTCTCTTCCAGCGTCATGCCCTTGAGCTGGTTCATCACGAAGCCGCGGGCAAGGCTGTCCTCGCGCCAGCCCGGCTTGACGGGCTGTTGCCAGGCGGACGAGCCGTCGCCTTGCGGCTGCGCCTGCTCGGCAGACGCGGGTGGGGCGGATGTGGCTAGCAGACCCAGTAATGCAGAGGTGAGGAGCGCCCAGAGCCTGAGGTTCCGAGCTGGACGCTGGTGCACACCGTTGGACATTCGTCCTCCAGCTGCTGATTGCCCGTTCGGGCGGGGAGGTTTCAGGTGGGCAGGCGGTAGTGGATGGCGTTCGTGAAAACGATTTGCGATGCTCCTGCTGAGATAGAAAGTTACCTACCTAGCTGCGGCCGGGTCAAGCAGGCCCTGAGCCTCTGCTACCTGTTGGCCGGCTCTCTGTCCGGTTCAAGGCGAGCCGCCACCGCACCGACCGGGCGCTGGGGTGGCAGGCAGCTGGCAGACCAGCGACTATGGCGTCGTGGCGCACGGTGACGCGCTTGCTACGGCCATCGAAGAGGCGCGGCGGCTCTACGAGAGCGGGGAGCTGGCCGAGGCTCAGGCTGTGCTCGGCGAGGCGCTGGCCGGCGTACCGGAGGGTGTGCAGGACGCGGAGACGGTCGCCGCCGACCGGCTCTACGCCGCCGTCCTCACCGGTCTCGGCGAGCCGCAGAACGCCCGGCCGTGGGCCGCGCGGGCCTACGCCACAGGTCGCGACGTGCTCGGTCCGGCCCATCCGGAGACGCTGGCGGCCGCGGCGACCCTGGCGGCCGTACTGCGGACGCTGGACCATCCCGGGCAGGCTGCGCGGCTGTACGCGTACCTGGCCGAGACGCTGGCCACCCTGCACGGTCCGCGGTCGCGGGCCGCGCTGGCCGCCCGCGCCGACCTGGCCGCCGCGCGGTACGCCGACGGCGACTGCGACCGGGCCCGGGCGATGCTCGCCGAGGTGCACGCGCTCCACCGCGAACAGCACGGCGAGGCCGACCCCGCCGCCATCAAGATGGCGGCCGTGCTGGGCCGGATGGCGCGCGACTGCGGCGACTCCCTCGCCGCGCACGAGTACTTTGACGAGGCCCGCACCGCTTCCTACCGCCACCTCGGGCCGGACGACCCGCTGACCGTGGCAGTGGCCGACCTGGCCAACGCGCCGGCCGACCCGGACCACGTCTGCGCCGGGGCTGCGTCCGCCACGTCGCCGCCCGAGCGGTCGCGCGGCCCGCAGCCGCCGCCCGCACCGCGACAGCGGGGGTGGGGGCAGGAGCGCGGCACATCGAGGCCACCCGTTGCCCCGTACCCCCCGTGGAGCGGCAAGGACGCGGGGGTGCGTCGCCGGCGGCGCCGCTCCACGCTGCGGACCGTCCTCCTCGTGCTGCTGGCCACCCTGCTCGCGGTGGCCCTGGGGCTGGCGGCGGTGGCGCTGGCCCGTGGCTGGCGTCCCCAGTGGACCCCGGCGGCCGGGACCGGCGGGACCACCGCGCCCACCGCCACGGCCGCAGGCGCCACCGCCGCCGGTACGGCCGGAGTCGGCACGGCCGTGGGCGGCGTTGACGGGCCCGTCCCGCACCGGGCACGATCCGCGCCATGAGAACGTTCGCCTCCCTGGTGGAGCTGGCCGGCGCGGTCGGCGAGCACCTCGGCCACAGCGGCTGGCACGAGGTCACCCAGGACCAGGTCAACCGGTTCGCCGACGCGACAGGCGACCACCAGTGGATCCACGTGGACCCGCAGCGCGCGCAGGCAGGGCCGTTCGGCACCACGATCGCGCACGGGTTCCTGGTGCTGTCGATGGTGCCGACGCTCGCCGCCGAGGTCTACCGGGTGGACGGCGTGCGGATGGGCATCAACTACGGCCTGAACCGGGTCCGCTTCCCCAACACGGTGCCGACCGGCAGCAAGGTGCGGGCCGGCGTGGAGGTGGTCTCGGTCGAGGAGCTGCCGGACGGGGTGCAGATGGTGACCCGGGTGACCGTGGAGCGGGAGGGTGCCGGCAAGCCGTGCTGCGTCGCCGAGACGGTGGTCCGCCTGCACGGCTGACCGGGGGCGGCTGGCCTGAGCTGGCCTGAGCTGGCCGCGGCCGGCCAGCTCAGGCCAGCGGCCCGCCCGCCACATAGATCACCTGGCCGGAGACGAACGACGCGCCGTCGCTGGCGAGGAAGCCGACCACGTTCGCCACATCCTCGGGCCGGCCGACCCGGCGTACCGGGATCTGGTCCGCCGCGGCGGCCTGGAAGTCCTCGAACGGGACGCCCATCCGCTCGGCCGTGGCGGCGGTCATGTCGGTGACGATGAAGCCCGGGGCGACCGCGTTGACCGTCACACCGAACGGGCCCAGCTCGATCGCGAGCGTCTTGGTGAAGCCCTGCATGCCGGCCTTTGCCGCCGAGTAGTTGGCCTGGCCCCGGTTGCCGAGCGCGGAGCTGCTGGACAGGTTGATGATGCGGCCCCAGCGCCGCTCGACCATGTGCGCCTGGGCCGCGCGGCTCATCAGGAACGCGCCGCGCAGGTGGACCGAGAGCACCGTGTCCCAGTCCGCGTCGGTCATCTTGAACAGCAGGTTGTCCCGGATCACTCCGGCGTTGTTGACCAGGATCGCCGGCGGGCCCAGCTCCGCTACGACCCGCTCCACGGCCGCGCGCACCTGCTCCGCGTCGCTCACGTCGGCGCCGACCCCGAGCGCCCGGCCGCCGCCCTGCTCGATCGCCTCCACCGTCGCCGAGCACGCCTTCTCGTCCAGGTCGAGCACTGCCACCGCGGCGCCGTCGGCCGCCAGCCGCTGTGCCGTGGCCGCGCCGATGCCGCGCGCCCCGCCGGTGACGATCGCTACCCGTCCCCCTGCCTGCGTCATGCGCGGAGTGTAGGACAAGGGTTGGGAGAGGGCTGGGAACCACGCAACGTGTGTTGACGTACACCAATCGTCGCTCCTAGGTTCCCCCCAGGACGGTGATCGAGCAGTCTTGATGTTGCCGCACCGTTCTCGTGACCCGAAGGAGGGCCCCCCTTGAGAGCGACAAGATTCTTGGTGGCCACGCTCGGTGCCGCCGTCGCCGTGCTGGTCACGGCGCCCGCGCCGGTCCATGCCGCACCGCTGCTCGCGGTCACCGCCGCGCCGGCAGGAGCCGAGGTACGGCCCATCGCCGGCGGCTACATCGTCCAGCTGCGCTCCGGTACCGACGTCTCCGGCCTCGTCCACGCGCTCGGCGTGCGCCCGGAGCACACGTACCAGGCGGCGCTGACCGGGTTCGCCGCCGCGCTGACCGGCGGGCAGCTGCGGGCGCTGCGGGCCAACCCGGCGGTCGTCTCGATCGAGCAGGACGCCTGGCTCGACGGGGCGCTGGACACCACCCAGCTCAACCCGCCGGCCTGGGGCATCGACCGGATCGACCAGCAAAACCTGCCGCTGTCGGCCAGCTATACGTACACCGCCACCGGTGCCGGGGTGCACGCGTACATCATCGACACCGGCATCGACGTGACCCACCCCGACTTCCAGGGCCGGGCGACCTTCGACTTCAACGCGATCGACCGGCGCAACACCGACTGCCAGGGGCACGGCACCCACGTCGCCGGTACGGTCGGCTCGGCCAGCTACGGCGTTGCCAAGGGCGTCCGGCTGCACGCGGTGAAGATGCTCAACTGCGCCGGCTCCGGGAAGAACTCGGCCACGCTGAAGGCGATCGACTGGGTCACCGCCAACGCGGTGGAGCCGGCTGTCGCGAACACCTCGTGGAACTGGACCTTCAGCACCACGCTGGCGACCGCGATCGCGAACATGATCAACTCCGGCGTCTTCCTGGCCACCTCGGCGGGGAACACCGGCGACAACTCGTGTGACCGGCTGCCGCGCGCGGTGACCGCCGCCGTCGCGGTCGCGGCCAGCGACGTCAACGACAACCGGGCCAGCTTCTCCTCGGTCGGCCCGTGCGTGGACATCTACGCGCCCGGCGTGTCCATCCTGTCCACCCAGCCGAACAACACCACCGCGCTGTTCAGCGGCACCTCCATGGCCACGCCGCACGTGGCCGGGGTCGCCGCCCTCTACAAGAGTGCCAACGGCGACACCAGCCAGGCGGTGCTGCATGACTGGTTGACCGGCAACGCCACGGCGGGCGTCGTGGGCGGCGACCTGGTCGGCACGCCGAACCTGCTCCTGTTCACCAGCGGCCTGTAGCTGCGGCGGGCTGGTCGGCCGATCCCTGCGCCGGCCAGCCCGTGCCACAGTGACATCCATGACCGAGCGGGCGCGGCAGCCGGTGCCCCTGCGCGAGCGCCGGGTCGACCTGCTCTTCCTGGCGTTCTTCGTGGTGAACCTCTGCTTCATCACCTACGTCGTCGACCTCGAGCAGCTGGTCATCGACGACCCGGCGAGCTTCGACCCTCCACTGTGGCCGCCGGCGCCACTGGTCGACCTCGTCCACTGGTACGGCAACACGTACGACCCGCTGCTGATCGCCCGCCCGCCGTTCTGGCGCATGACGATCTGGATCGACGTGGTGTTCTTCGGCCCGTTCTACCTGTGCGCGCTCTACGCGTTCACCCGCGGGCGGGACTGGGTGCGGCTGCCCGCGCTGGTGTGGTCCGGCACCATGCTCGCCAACGTACTGATCATCCTGATGGAGGAGCGGTACGGCGCCCACGCCACCGACCACTTCCCGTTCGTGCTGGCACTGAACCTGCCCTGGCTGCTCATGCCGTTCGCGATGATGTGGCGGATGCGCCGCGAGCACCCGTTCACCCGGCCGGTGGCCACGCCAGAGGACGAGCTGGGCGGCGTCCCGGCTGCCACCGCCGCATGACCGCGTTCGCCCAGCGGTACGGCCCCTGGGCCCTCGTCGCCGGCGCGTCCGAGGGCATCGGGGCGGCCTTCGCCGGGGCGCTGGCCCGGCGCGGGCTGGCGCTGATCCTGGTCGCCCGGCGCCCGGGGCCGCTGGCCGCGCTCGCCGGGAGGCTGCCGGTGCCGACCCTGACCGTCACCGCCGACCTGGCCACCACCGCCGGGGTCGACACGGTCACCGGGTCGGTGGGCGACCGGGAGCTCGGGCTCGTCGTCGCCAACGCCGCCTACTCCCCCATCGGCGCCTTCCTCGACCGGACCGAGCAGCAGGTGGTGACCGCGCTCGACCTCAACTGCCGGGCTCCCCTGCTGCTGGCGCACCGGCTCCTGCCGCCCATGGTGCGCCGCGGCCACGGCGGCCTGGTCCTGATGTCGTCCCTGGCCGGGCAGCAGGGCACGCCGCGCATCGCGACGTACGCGGCGACAAAGGCGTTCCTGGCGGTGCTCGCCGAGGGGCTCTGGGCCGAGCTGCGCGGCAGCGGGGTGGACGTGATCGGCTGCGTCGCCGGTGCGGTGAGCACCCCGGGGCTGGCGCGCCACACCAGCCGGCGCGCGCCGGGCACCCGTACCCCTGAGCAGGTGGTCACCGCGACGCTGCGCCGGCTGGGCCGCGGGCCCCGGGTGGTGCC
>DASSUC010000515.1:0-3899 GCA_035707405.1 Micromonosporaceae bacterium
CCATCGGGGCCGGTCCACCTAGAGATCCATCCGACGCCAGGAAGCTCCGTGCGCCTGTCCCACCCTGTCGTCACGCAACGGGTGGTCCTTTAGCCCGGCACGTCAGCTCAGGCAGCGCAGCCTCGTCAGCCCGACGATGACGGCAGTTGGTCCGTTCGACAACTCTGAGCGTCCGCGCCGGACCCGCCGCGGAGCTGCTGCCGAACCGCTTGACCAGGTCCGACGACTGCACGCCCTGGGCGTGCAGTCCACGGCGGCCGGCAGGCCCGTGGTGGCGGTCCGGCGCCTGAAGGCTGCGCTGGTCCTGCTCGACAAGGGGGTTGCGCTCGATGATGAGGCGACCAGGACCGCCCTGCGCGGCAGGGTGGTCCTGAGCCTCGCGAACGCCGAGGCGGAACGGGGAGGTGTCGACGTCGCCCAACAGCTGCTTGACCAGGCCGAGAAGCTTCTTCCCGAAGCCGGCCTAGGCGTGCTCACCGGCCAGCGGGGACTGTTGCTGATGAGGACCGGCCGCGCGGCCGACGCGGTGCGCGAGCTCGACAAGGCGCTGGCCCGGCTGCCCGTGACGGACGAGCCAGCTGAACGGGCCCGTGCCCTGCTGAACCGCGCGTGCGCGTACCTGCTGCTGGGCCGGCTCAACCTCGCCCGGGCAGACCTGTTGGAGTGCGACCCGTTGGCCCGCCGCCTCGGCATGACCAGCGTAGCCATCAAGGTCGCCCTGAACCTGGGCTACTACGACCTGCTGGCTGGCAACATACCCAACGCCCTGGCGATGCTGGACAACGCCGCCCGCCGCTGCGTTGCCGAGCTGCCGTCGTACCTTCCGGTGATCATGCTCGATAAGGCCCGCGTGCTGCTCGCCGCCGGCCTTGCCGACGACGCTGACCTCGAGCTCGACCGCGCCCTTACGCTCCTGGCCCGCCAGCGGCTCACCGAGGAGCGCGCCGAGGCCGAGCTGGCCCGCGCGCAGGCGGCGCTGCTCGCTGACCGGCCGGGTCCTGCGGCGCTCTGGGCCGGCCGGGCACGGCGCCACTTCGCACGCCGCGCGAACAGCACATGGGCGAGTCTCGCTACGCTCATCGAGATCCGCGCCGCGTTCGCCCAAGGCGCGGCACCGCTGCCTCTGGCTCAGCGAAGCGCAGCGATTGCTCACCGCCTTGCGCAGATGGACCTGGTCGACGATGCCCGCGTCGCCGAGCTGTTCACCGCGCGTGCGCTCCTGCGGGCCGGTGACTCCCGCGGAGCGCACCGCGTGGTCACCGGAGTGGGTCGCCTGCGCCGCACCGACGCGCTCGAGGTACGGATGCTGTGGTGGCTCACCCATGCGGAGCTGGCCGATGACAGGGCCCAGCCTCGGCTCCGCTCACGGCGGCTGCGCGCCGGCCTCGCCTGGCTGCAACGGCATCGCGGCCTGCTCGGCAGCGTCGACCTGCAGATCGCAGCCACCGCGCACGGACGCGAGCTGGCCCAGTTCGCCGTCCACACCGCGCTCCGGGAAGGCCGCCCGGCCGCGGTCTTCTCGTGGATGGAACGCGCCCGTGCACAAGCCTTCCGGCTGACACCGGTACGCCCGCCAGCCGACCCGGCGGTCGCTCGGGCGCTCGAAGAGCTGCGGCACATCGTGTACGCACTGCGCGACGCCGAGCTGCGCCGGGATCCGGTGGCGACGCGACTGCGCGTACGCCGCGGCGAGCTGGAACGGACCATCCGCGAGCGGGCCTGGTTGCGCACCGGGCAGAGTGCCTGTACGCCCCCGGCCACCCTGGCCGCGACACGCGCGCAGCTCGGCGACCGGGCCATGGTCGGGTACCTCCGCGACGGTAACGGGCTGAGCGCACTGGCTCTCACCGAACGCCGAACCCTCCTCATCCGCCTCGGGTCGTACCAGGAGATCGCGGAGACCCACCGCCGGCTGCTCGTGGACCTTGACCTGCTCGCCGACCGGCGGCTGGCCGGACAGACAGCGGGCGCCCTGCTCCGTAGCGCCGACCGGCATGGCGCCCTGCTGGCGCAGCAGGTGCTCGCACCCGTTCTTCCCATCGTCGGCGACCGGGACCTGGTGGTCCTCCCCACCGGGGTCCTGCACGGTGTCCCATGGCTGCGGCTGCCCGGGACCCGCGGCCGGCCACTCGTCGTGGCGCCATCAGCCACTGCGTGGTTGGCGGCCAACCAGCGGCAGGCCCGGTCCGGCGTGGATGAGGGCGACCGCCGCCCGGTGCTCGTCGCCGGACCCGGCATCCAGCACGGCGAGCGGGAGCTGGCGCTGCTTGCCGCCATCCATCCTTCGGCAACGTTGCTGAGCGGGGCCGAAGCGACCGTGCCGGCGACTCTGGCGGCGGCCGACGGAGCCGCCCTGGTGCACCTCGCCGCCCATGGCCATCACCAACCGGACAACCCGCTGTTCTCCTCGATCGAGCTCACCGGTGGCTCACTCATGGGGTACGACCTGCAACATGTGCACCAGCCACCACAGCACGTCGTGCTGTCCGCGTGCGAGGTCGGCCTGTCCAGCATCCGTCACGGCGACGAGATCCTCGGGATGGCGGCTGCGCTTCTGCACGCCGGCTCGGTCACCGTGATCGCCAGCGTGACCCGCGTGGCCGACCACACCGTGCCAGAGATGATGGACCGCTATCACCGCGGCCTGGCTGAGGGCTCACCGCCGGCGCGCGCCCTGGCCGACGCGAGCGCCCACGACGTCGCATCACCGTTCGTCTGCTTCGGCGCCAGCTGACCGTGTCGCCACCTACACGTGTAGCACATGCGCTACGGTGTATTACATGACGACGCCGTTGTCCATCCGCTTCGAACCAGGGCTGTTGGCCCGGCTACGCCGCCGGGCGACGGCAGAGACCGCAGCGAACACCTCGGCGCTTGCCCAGCGGCTCGTTGACGAAGGGCTGCGGATGGCCGAGCATCCGGGCATCCTCTTCAAGGCCGGCCCTTCAGGTCGCCGGGCGGCCTTGGCCTGTGGGCCTGATGTCTGGGAGATCATCAAGTTCCTCCGCGAGATCGACGAGCGGGGGCCAGCCGCGCTCACCGCGGCGGCGGAGGTGCTGGCGGTCGATATCACCTGGATCAACGCTGCGGTCAGCTACTACGGTGACTACCGCGACGAGATCGACGCCGAGGTCGAAGCCGCCGAAGAGGCATCGGTACGCGCCGAGCAGGCGTGGCGCGTTGCGCAACGACTCATCTCATGAGCACGCCGACACCCGAGCCGACCGAGCTGGCACTCGATGAGATGTTCTCGCCAAGGATCGTCGAGGCCCTGCGTGCGCGTGGCCACCAGGTCGTTGCCGTCGCGGAGCGGCCAGACCTGCGCACGATGACAGACGAGAACCTTTACGCCTGGGCTACTGAGCAGGGGTGCTGGCTGCTGACCGAGAACGTCAAGGACTTCCGCCCCATCATGCTTCGCGCGCAGCAGGCTGCCCATGCCGGCGTGCTGTTCACCAACGCTCGCACCTTCCCCCGCTCACGACACAACCCAGGTCCTCTGATCGAGGCCATCGACGCATGGCTCGCTAAGGGACCACCGACGCCGACGCTGACGGAGGACTGGCTCCTCGGCTGAAGAACTGCCTTGCGGGAAGGCTGGTAGCTGCGTACCCCGCGTTAATCGGGAGCCCGGTGCGAGGGCGGCGCCTAGCATCGGGGCATGACGGACACGGTGCGCGCGGAGCGCGCCCTGCTCCCCGAGCGTCCCACGCTGGACGGGCTCGAGGAGAAGTGGGCGCGGCGCTGGCAGGAGGAGAGGACGTACGCGTTCGACCGGTCGGTGGACCGCTCGGGCGTATACGCCATCGACACTCCTCCGCCGACCGTATCCGGCGACCTGCACATCGGGCACGTGTACTCGTACACGCACACCGACGCGGTGGCCCGCTTCATGCGGA